>JBILDR010000088.1:0-13322 GCA_044352515.1 Polaromonas sp. | reverse complement strand
CGCCAGGGTAGAACCAGCCCTCGTGGAAAGACTCGTTCGATGCCTCGTAGTCCCGATAAAAACCGCTGGCACACCCTGGGCTGCGGTAACGCAAGCGACCCACCTGGCCCGCTGGCAAGGGCCTGTGCTCGGCATCGACCACCTGCACCTGCACGGCGTGAACAGCGCGACCAACAGAGTCGGGGTGCTCATCAATATCTGGTGCGGTCAGCAACGTCACGCCGCCGCCTTCGGTGGACGCGTAGTACTCGCAAAACCGTGGGTTTAGACGCTCCCGAATGTCGCGCCTTTCCTGGGCATTGAGCGGGGCGCCGCTGGAAAACAGCAGGCGCAAGGCTTTGAGCGCCGCGGTATCGGCCTGCTCAGCCAGCAGGCGGCGCAATTGGGTCGGCACCAGAAACAAGGTGCTGACCTGCTCACGCTCAAGCACAGTCAGTAAGTCCGGTGGCTCCCAGGGCGGCGGTGTCAACACCACCTTGCCACCGAGGTAGAGGGTAGACCAGACAAAGGTGCGGCCGCCCCCGAAATACAGCGGAGTGGCGCAGGCAAAACAATCGCTGTCTACAAACCCTAGGTTCATCCAGTGGGTGCGAAAGCGGGCCAGAAAATGATCGTGGGTGATGCGTGGCCCCTTGGGTCTGCCGGTGGTGCCCGAGGAAAGGGACACCAGCAGCGGCGCATCGCCGCCGGGTGCGATGTAGGGGTCCGGAGCGGCGGCTTCAACAGCGCGCGTCCAAGCGGCATCGACCTCCACATTAGGCAAGCCGGCCACCGGCATGGCTGGCTCGGTCAGCACCAGGGCGGCGCCGAAATGCAGCGCCACCCGCTCGCGTTCGCCGGCGGTCCAGCGGTGGTCCAGAGGCAGCATCACCGCGCCGATGCGCGCCAGCGCCAGCATGATGACGACATGGGTGGCGTGGTCAGCCAGTGCCACGCCCACCAAAGAACCTGTGCTGATGCGCAGCGCACGCAGATGGCCTGCGGTGCGCGCAATGGCCGAGGCCAGTTGCGCATGACTCAGGCGCAGCTGGCCGTCGATCAGCGCTGGGGCGTGCGGGCGTAGCCGCGCATGCTCGTCCTGCGCCTGGGCCAGGTTGCGCTGCTCACTCACAAACGATACAGGCGCAGCGCGTTGTCGCGCAAGACCTTACGCCTGGCCTCGGGCTTGAGGGCTATGGCCTCAAAATCGGCGCGGGTACGCTCAAAGTCCAGGACCGGAAAATCGGTGCCAAAAATCACCTTGTCTTGGCCGTAGCTGTTCATGTACTTGATGAAGGATTCGGGCCAGTAGGAGGGCCGATGCGCATCGGTGCCGATGTAGACATTGGCATGCTTCCAGGCCATGGCGATCATTTCGTCGGTCCAGGGAATGCCCACATGAATGCCCACCAGCTTGAGCTCGGGAAAGTCGCAGGCCACCGCGTCAATGCAGATCGGACGGCCGACACTGCGCCGCGGATAGCTCGGGTCGTAGACCATGGACTGACCGACCTGCATCTGGATCGGAATATCGAGCTCGACGCACTTGGCGTAAAAGGGGTAGTAGCGCGCATGGTCGGGCGACAACTCGTACCAATGCGGATAGGTATGGGCCCCAATGAAGCCGTATTCGCGCACCGCGTGCTCAAGCGCGCGCACGCCGCTCATGCCCTCAGTCGGGTCTACACCGGCCAAGCCCGAAAACCGATCAGGGTACTTTTGTACCGCGTCGGCCACCAGCTCATAGGGCACGTGGTAGCAGGCCGGGTGGTGCTTGACGCCGACCCGAGCGGCGATCAGGAAGGAGCGCTCGATGCCGGACGCGTCCATGCGGGCGATCATGCCCTCCAAGCTGACGGCGTCAAAGGTTTCTTCCTTGACGCGCATCTTGTTGACATAAAAGCGCCGACGGTCAGGCTGCAGGGCCAATGCCTCGGCGGTCCGAATATTGACCACCGCATCGATCGCCTTGATCTCGTAACTCATATCAGTCCCAGGTTGCACCGGTCTTTTTGACAACACGACCCCAGCGCTCATGCTCGGCCAAGGTATAGCTTCGAATCTGCTCAAGCGAGGTGGGCGCCGGCTCGATATTGGCCTCGCGCAGTCGCTGCTGAACGTCGGGCGCATTGAGCGCTCGCTGAATTTCACGGTTGAGGATTTCCAGCACATCGCGCGGCACTGCCGATGCCGAAAAGATGGTGAACCAGACGCTGATGTCAAAGTCCTTGTAGCCAGCTTCCATCATGGTGGGCACATCAGGCAGCTGGGCGGCGCGCTTGGCCGTGGTCACCGCCAGGGCGCGCAGCTTGCCCGAGCGGACATGGGGCAGCACACCCGCGAGATTAGAGGTCATGACCGGAACCCGGCCGCCAATGACATCTTGCAGAGCCGGCACATCGCCCTTGTAGGGCACATGGGTCATGTTGATGCCAGCAGCGTCATTGAGCAGCTCACCTGCCAGATGCAGCGATGTGCCTTGGCCCGGCGAGGCATAGGCCAGCGGCTGCTTTTTGGCCAAGGCCACCAACTCGGCCATGTTGCGGGCGGGTACCTCGGCATTGACGACGATCACATTGGGAATGACGCCAATCATCGAAATTTGCGTCAGGTCCTTCAGCGCGTCATAGGGCAGTTTTTTGGTCAGGTGCGGATTGATGGCAAAGCTGTTGGTCGCGGAAATGCCTATGGTGTAGCCGTCAGGAGTCGCCTTGGCAACCATTTCAACGCCGATATTGCCGCCAGCACCGGGCTTGTTGTCGACCAGCACCTGCTGCTTGAGGCTCTCGCCGACCTTGAGCGCGACCAGGCGAGCCATCATGTCGGTAGCCCCGCCGGCCGGATACGGCACGATCAGGCGTATCGGCTTGGTGGGAAAGCCCTGCGCACTGGCCCAAGCGGGCAGCACAGCCCACAACAGGGCCAGGAAAGGGGTGATCCAAAAGCGGCTCATGGTGTCGTCCTCTCAATGCAAAGAATCTTCACTTAGCAAGCTCATCATAGCGCGCTCGAGGGCGCTGCGGCGCTTGTGCCAGCCTGCCGCGACCCAGGCCGATGAGACGGCCCGGCGAAACCCGCGTTCAAGAATAAAACAAGCCCGCCAGGCTGGGGGCCTGGCGGGCTTGCGGCAGAAAAACGAGCCCAGGCTCAGCCAGCGGTGGCTTCCTCGGACTCAGGCTTGGCCTTGCCTTCTTTCTTCGGCAGGGGCTGGATATCCAGGACCACATCCCCGCTCTCGACGCCCTTGTCATCCGTCGACAGCTTGATGTTGACCGTCAGCCTGCCGCCGTCGACCAGCTTGCCAAAAAGCAGCTCGTCGGCCAGAGCCCGGCGAATGGTGTCCTGAATCAGGCGCTGCATAGGCCGCGCGCCCATGAGCGGATCGAATCCTTTCTTGGCCAGGTGCTTGCGCAGGCCGTCGGTGAAGGTGACTTCGACCTTCTTTTCCGCCAGCTGCTGCTCGAGCTGCAACAGGAACTTGTCGACCACCCGCAGGATGACCGCCTCGTCGAGCGCCTTGAAGCCGACGATGGCATCGAGCCGGTTACGAAACTCGGGCGTGAACAGGCGCTTGATGTCCACCATCTCGTCGCCCGCCTCGCGCGGGTTGGTAAAGCCTATGGTGGCCTTGTTCATGGTCTCGGCCCCCGCATTGGTGGTCATGATGATGATCACATTGCGGAAGTCGGCCTTGCGTCCGTTGTTATCGGTCAAGGTGCCATGGTCCATGACCTGCAGCAGCACGTTAAAGATGTCCGGGTGCGCTTTCTCAATCTCATCGAGCAAGAGCACCGCATGCGGCTTCTTGGTGATGGCTTCGGTCAGCAGGCCGCCTTGGTCAAAACCCACATAGCCGGGGGGCGCGCCAATCAGTCGGCTGACCGCATGACGCTCCATGTATTCGGACATGTCAAAGCGGATCAGGTCTATGCCCAGGATGTAGGCAAGCTGGCGCGCAGCCTCGGTCTTGCCCACGCCGGTGGGGCCAGAGAACAGGAAGGATCCGATGGGCTTGTCGACCTTACCCAGGCCAGAGCGGGCCATCTTGACGGCCGCAGCCAGCACATCCAGGGCCTTATCTTGGCCGAACACCACGCTCTTGAGATCGCGCTCCAGGGTCTTGAGCTTGCTGCGGTCGTCATTGGAGACGTTGGCTGGCGGAATGCGGGCAATCTTGGCCACGATGTCCTCGACCTCGGCCTTGGTGATGGTTTTCTTGCGCTTGGACGGCGGCAAGATGCGCTGGGCAGCACCAGCCTCGTCGATCACGTCGATGGCCTTGTCCGGCAGATGCCGGTCGTTGATGTACTTGGCACTCAGCTCGGCCGCCGCCTGCAAGGCAGCAACAGCGTACTTGACACTGTGGTGCTCCTCGAAGCGCGACTTCAGACCCTTGAGAATTTCTACCGTCTCGGCCACGCTGGGCTCGACCACATCGACCTTCTGGAAACGGCGCGACAGCGCAGCGTCTTTTTCAAAAATGCCGCGGTACTCGGTGAAGGTGGTTGCGCCTATGCACTTGAGCTGGCCCGAGCTGAGCGCGGGCTTGAGCAGATTGGACGCATCGAGCGTACCGCCCGAGGCCGCACCGGCGCCGATCAGGGTATGGATCTCGTCGATGAACAAAATCGCATGGGGCTTGTCCTTGAGCGACTTGAGCACGCCCTTGAGCCTTTGCTCAAAGTCGCCGCGGTACTTGGTGCCGGCCAGCAAAGCGCCCATGTCCAGCGAAAACACCTGGGATTCGGCCAGGATCTCGGGCACATCTTTTTGCGTGATGCGCCAGGCCAGGCCCTCGGCAATCGCGGTCTTGCCCACACCGGCCTCGCCGACCAGCAAGGGATTATTTTTACGCCGACGGCACAGGATTTGAATGACGCGCTCGACCTCATAGTCGCGGCCGATCAAGGGATCGATCTTGCCGGCCAGGGCCTGCGCGTTCAGGTTCTGGGTGTACTGCTCCAGGGGCGAGGCCTTCTCGTTCTTTTCGGCCGTCTCTTCATTCTCGGCAGCACTCTCGCCCGATTTCTGCGGCTCCGGCGGATCGCTCTTCTTGATGCCGTGAGCGATGTAATTGACCACATCCAGCCGGGTCACCCCCTGCTGATGCAGGTAGTACACCGCATGCGAGTCCTTCTCACCAAAGATAGCCACCAGCACATTGGCCCCGGTAACCTCTTTCTTGCCGTTGCCCGTAGACTGCACATGCATGATGGCGCGCTGGATCACCCGCTGAAAGCCCAGGGTGGGCTGGGTGTCCACATCATCGGTCCCGGCGACCTGCGGGGTGTTGTCTTTGATGAAGTTCGACAGGGACTTGCGAAGGTCCTCAATGTTGGCCGAGCAGGCGCGCAAGACCTCTGCCGCGCTGGGGTTGTCCAGCAGGGCCAACAGCAGGTGCTCTACGGTAATGAACTCGTGGCGCTGCTGACGCGCTTCCACGAAGGCCATGTGCAAGCTCACTTCAAGTTCCTGGGCGATCATGTCACTTCCTTTCGGCTTGCTGAGGGGGCAATACAACTGTCGAGCATATGGGGGCGTCTCTCACAATTCAAGCGGCTCGCTGACGCATTGCAGCGGATGGCCACTTTTACGGGCTGCTTCGGTCACCTGATCGACCTTGGTGGCCGCCACATCCTTGGAGAACACGCCGCAAACACCTTTGCCATCAAGATGAATCTTGAGCATGATCTGAGTGGCGGTTTCGCGGTCCTTGTTAAAAAACTCCTGGATGATCACCACCACGAACTCCATCGGCGTGTAATCGTCGTTGAGCAGCACCACCTGATACATCTGCGGCGGTTTGACCTTCGCCGGCCGGCGCTCGAGCACCACCGAATCTCCGCCGCCGGGCGTGCCCGGGACAGACGAGGGGATGATGGTTGGCGTGGGGACCTGGGGTAGCTTTGTCGCCATGCGTTCCATTCTAGCGAGCAGGAGTGCCCTTGTTCAGGTCGGGCCGCTAATCTTGCGTTCAGGGACGGGCGCGAATACCATTAGCCCGTGGGATGGGAGCCGGGCTCCATCGATGGAAAACTATAAAAAAAACCGCCCGCAGCGGCCGAGCTGGGGCGGTTTTAGAGCTAGCAGCCGCCAGACCGTAAAGCCTGTCAGCGAAGCAAACTGTTACATGTGGTCGATCATGACCTGACCGAAACCCGAGCAGCTGACCTGGGTTGCACCCTCCATCAGGCGGGCAAAGTCATAGGTGACCTTTTTGCTCTTGATGGACTTGCCCATGGAACTGATGATCAAATCGGCAGCCTCTTTCCAGCCCATATGGCGCAGCATCATCTCGGCCGACAGGATTTCCGAGCCCGGATTGACGTAGTCCTTGCCGGCGTACTTCGGCGCGGTGCCGTGGGTGGCTTCGAACATGGCCACGGTATCGCTCAGGTTGGCACCTGGGGCAATGCCGATGCCACCGACCTGGGCAGCCAGTGCATCCGACACATAGTCGCCATTGAGGTTGAGAGTGGCGATAACACTGTACTCGGCAGGACGCAGGAGAATCTGCTGCAGGAAGGCATCGGCAATGCTGTCCTTGACGGTGATGTCCTTGCCGGTCTTCGGGTTCTTGAACTTGCACCACGGACCGCCGTCGATCAGCTGGGCGCCAAATTCGCGCTGAGCCAGGGCGTAGCCCCAATCGCGGAAGCCACCCTCGGTGAACTTCATGATGTTGCCCTTGTGGACCAGGGTCACGCTGGGCTTGTCGTTATCGACCGCATACTGGATGGCCTTGCGCACCAGACGCTCGGTACCTTCGCGCGAGACCGGCTTGATGCCGATGCCCGAGGTGCCGGGGAAACGGATCTTCTTGACGCCCATCTCGTCTTGCAGGAACTTGATGATTTTCTTGGCTTTATCACTTTCAGCCTCGAATTCGATGCCAGCGTAGATGTCTTCCGAGTTCTCGCGGAAGATGACCATATCCGTCTTTTCCGGCTCTTTCAGGGGGGAAGGCACGCCGGCAAAGTACTGGATGGGACGCAAGCAGACATACAAATCGAGTTCCTGACGCAGGGCCACATTCAGTGAGCGGATGCCGCCGCCCACGGGGGTGGTCAGCGGGCCCTTGATCGACACCACATAGTCACGCACCGCGTGCAGTGTTTCCTCCGGCAGCCAGACGTCCGGGCCGTAGACCTGGGTCGACTTCTCGCCGGCATAGACTTCCATCCAGTGGATCTTGCGCTTGCCGCCATAAGCCTTGGCCACCGCCGCATCCACCACCTTGAGCATGACCGGGGTGATGTCCATGCCGGTGCCGTCGCCCTCAATATAAGGAATGACCGGCTGGTCCGGAACATTCAAAGAATTATCAGGATTGACCGTGATCTTTTGACCTTGGGCGGGAACCTTGATGTGCTGGTACATGAAAAAATGTCTCCGTTGGAGTGAAAAATGCGGTGCTAGAACTGCCCGTCTGCCCGCTCAAAAACGTGCGGAAATTCTAACCCTGAAAAAGAGTCGGATATTTTGGTGGCCGCTTGTCAACCAGCTGGCAGGTCGGTGCGTTACGGAGATGTCAGCCGGAAATTCCTCCGGCGGACGTTTCAAAACAACGTTCATCTGAAGGACCATCCAAATGAGCAAAATCCTTGCTGCCCTGATCTCCGGCCTGTTCGCCGCCACTACTTTCGCCCAGGCTCCTGCAGCCCCGGCCGCACCCGCTGCCGCTCCGGCTGCTGCTGCTGCCCCGGCCGCCAAGACCGACA
This sequence comes from Polaromonas sp., assembly GCA_044352515.1. Lineage (GTDB taxonomy): Bacteria > Pseudomonadota > Gammaproteobacteria > Burkholderiales > Burkholderiaceae_C > Polaromonas. The sequence continues at coordinate 5,622 of JBILDR010000088.1, read as the reverse complement.
AGAAAGACGAGAAAAAGGCTGAGAAAAAAGCCGAGAAAAAGGCCGAGAAGAAAGACGACAAGAAGCCTGAAGCCAAGAAGTAATTTCTGGCCTCATGAGAAAAGCCCGCCGCGAGCGGGCTTTTTTTCGTCCGTCCACATGGCCTATCATCCCGGCCTCATTCAATCAGGTCCGGCCGACACAGGCCAGCGACCGGCATCGGAGCAAGCTCCCCATGACGGCCACCACTACGAAGAACGCCAGCTCGTTTTCTGCCACCCTCGGTCGCTGGTCGGCAGTTGGGCTTAGCGCCTTGCTGCTGATCACCGCGCTGCCAGCGCGTGCCAACAGCCCTCAGACCGATCTGCCCCGCATCACCATGGGCGCTGGCATACACCGCATTGATGTCCAGGTTGCGGCTACCCCCACCCAGCGCCAGATCGGCCTGATGTGGCGCAAGGAGATGCCGCAAAACGAGGGCATGCTGTTTATCTTCGAGCAGCCCACCGTTCAATGCTTCTGGATGATGAACACCTTGTTGCCGCTGACGGCCGCCTTCATCGCCGACGATGGGGCCATCGTCAATCTGGTGGACATGAAGCCCCAGACCACCGACTCCCATTGCTCGACCAAACCGGTGCGTTATGTGCTGGAAATGAACCAGGGCTGGTTTGGAAAAAAAGGACTGGCCGCCGGCGCCCGCATGACAGGACTGCCGGCGCGCCCTTGAAGGGCGCAAAAAAGCCGACCCTTGGGTCGGCTTTTTTGTACCTGCCCGACTGAAATCAGGCGAAGTTCTTCTCAGCAAAGCCCCAGTTCACCAGCTTGTCGAGGAAGGTCTCCACGAACTTCGGGCGCATATTGCGGTAGTCGATGTAGTAGGCATGCTCCCAGACGTCAACGGTCAGCAGGGCCTTGTCGCCGGTGGTCAAAGGTGTGCCCGCCGCGCCGGTGTTGACGATATCGACCGAGCCGTCAGCCTTCTTGACCAGCCAGGTCCAGCCCGAACCGAAGTTACCGACGGCAGACTTGGTGAATGCTTCCTTAAAGGCCGCAAAAGAGCCCCACTTGGCGTTGATGGCTGCAGCCAGCGCGCCTGAGGGCTCGCCGCCGCCAGCGGGCTTCATGCAGTTCCAAAAGAAGGTGTGGTTCCAGATCTGAGCTGCGTTGTTGTATACGCCGCCACTGGACTTCTTGACGATGTCCTCCAGATCCATGTTTTCAAACTCGGTGCCTTTTTGCAGGTTGTTCAGATTGACAACATAGGCATTGTGGTGCTTGCCATGGTGAAACTCCAGCGTCTCTTTGCTGTAGTGCGGAGCCAGCGCGTCAATGGCATACGGCAGAGCGGGCAAGGTGTGTTCCATGAAGATCCTCTTGTGTGGGTGGAAGCTGAAAAACTCAGTGAAATGCTATTGTAGAAAGGTTATGAAAGAACTGCGGACACGTGGGGCTAGCAGCTCACCGAAGGCCGAGCGAGCGCTCGGCTCGATGTCCGCAAGGACTCAGGCTGATGGCTGAGGCTGCCCCGAAAGAACCTGCAAGGCCAAATCGCCATCGGCCAGACTGGCCTTGAGGCCCTGCCCGGGCTGGACCTGGGCCACGCCAGTGACAGCCCGCCCCTGCTCATCGCTGAGCCATGCGTAGCCGCGCTTGAGCACCAGACGCGGATCGAGCAGACCCAGCCGGGTCGCCAGGTTGTCCGTTTGGCTCTGCCTGCGGGCCAGCGCCTGCCCCAGTTGCTGAGGCAATTGCCGACCCAAGGCCTCCAGCCCAAGACGCTCACGCTGGAGCAAGAGCCGAGCCGCATGGCCCAGGCGCTGCTCCAGCAGGCCCAGCCTGGCCTGCGCCCTGGCCACCCCATGCGATGGCTGACCCAGGCGGGCGGCCAGGCGGTCGAGCGACTGTGCCAACTGGTCCAGGCGGCCCTGCTGAGCGCGCTGCAGGCGGTCCTGCAGCACTTGCAGGCCCTCCAGCCAGTCGGCCTGCGGCCGCGCCGCGAGCTCGGCGGCGGCCGTTGGCGTGGCGGCGCGCACGTCGGCACAAAAATCGGCGATGGTGAAGTCGGTCTCGTGGCCGACCCCGCTGACCAGCGGCACCGGCGACTGAACAATGAGCCGGGCCAGCGCTTCGTCGTTGAAGGACCAGAGGTCCTCCAGCGCCCCGCCACCGCGCACCAAGAGCAAGACGTCAACCTCGGCCCTGTCATAGGCCAGCTGCAAGGCCGCCCGCAACTGCGCCGCCGACTGCACACCCTGCACGCTGGCCGGATACACCAGCACCGGCAGGTGTGGGGCTCGGCGGCGCAAAGCAGTGAGCACATCCTGCAAGGCAGCCGCCCCCAGCGAGGTGACTACGCCTACGGCTCTGGGCATGAGCGGCAGCTCGCGCTTGCGCTCGGCGTCAAACAAGCCCTGGGCCTGCAACTTGGCTTTGAGCTCGAGGAATTGCTCCAGAAGCTGACCCTGCCCCAAGCGCCGCAGCGACTCGACCACCAACTGCAATTCGCCGCGCGGCCCATAGACGCCCAGGCGGCCGCGAACCTGCACCCGCTGGCCGTCACGGGCCGCAAAGTCCAGCATGGAGGCAGCCCGCCGAAACAGCGCGCAGCGAATTTGGCCCTGCTCGTCTTTCAGCACAAAGTAGCAATGGCCGCTGCTGGCACGGGTCAAGCCACTGATCTCGCCCTGCACCGACACCGGATTAAAGCGAGCCTGCAGGCTGTCGTCCATGGCGCGCAGCAAGGCGCTGACCGACCAGACCGGCACAGCCCCATCGACCTCAGGCGCCATCAGTGCGCGCTCGAGCATGCTGCGCGCCCAGCGGGAAAGATTCGAAATGACTGTTTCATGGGTGAACGGAGCTGCTGAAATCTTGAGCGAAATGTTGCAAGCGAGAATACACGGGCCTTGGCGGGGCAAGCCGTCGAGTTGCCAACATACTTATCCACAAAAACTGTGGGTGAAAAAGCGGGGCCAAGCCTGGTCTTGCACAGCACAGCCCGAACAGCGGACCCTGCCGGATAATCTGACCATTCCAGATGCTGAAAACCGTGCGCCTTTTGATCATACAAGCCACCTGGCAGGTTCCCAGTGCCGAGACCGGTCGGGCTGGCATTTCGGCGCTGCGTTTGGCCCCCCTCGACCACCATGCTTGAGGGACTGCCGCAGCAATGGCTCAAACGCGGGCCGGTGAGCCTGCTCTTGCTGCCCCTGTCCTGGATCTACCGGGGCCTGCACGAAATCAGGCTCTGGCTCTACCGCCAAGGCTGGCTGAGGATCGAAAAACTCCCCGTGCCTGTGATCGTGGTGGGCAATCTGGTGGCCGGCGGTGCGGGCAAAACCCCGCTGGTCATGGCACTGACCCATCACCTGCGCCAGCGTGGCTGGCAGCCGGGCGTGATCTCCCGCGGTCACGGCAGACACAGCAACGCCTGCTTGGAGGTGCGGCAGGATTCAAGTGCCAGCGATTGCGGCGACGAGCCCCTGCTGATCAAACAGCACTGCAAGCTGCCGGTATTTGTGGCGGCATCGCGGGTACAAGCCGGCCGCGCCTTGCTGCAGGCCCACCCGCAGGTCAATCTGATCGTCTGCGATGACGGCTTGCAGCACCACAGCCTGTCGCGCGACCTCAATATCGCGGTGTTCGATGAGCGGGGTCTGGGCAATGGCCATCTCCTGCCGGCAGGCCCGCTGCGCGAGCCCTGGCCACGTCCACTGACTGAAGACGACGTGCAGCGCGGGATTGATCTGATCGCAGGCTATGGGGCGCCGGCTGGCCTGGGCGGGTATGCCTGCCAACGCCGCTTGGCGGCCAGCGCACGCAGCGCCGACGGCTCGCGCATCGCGCTGGGCGACCTGCAAGGCCTGCGTTTGCAGGCCTGGGCGGGCATTGCCAAGCCTGAGCAGTTTTTCAACATGCTGCGTCAGCACGGCTTGGTTTTGGAGCAGACCCGGGCCTGGCCCGATCACCATGCTTACACCGAAGCCGACCTGCCGCCCGACCCCGACCTGACGATCCTGATCACAGAGAAAGACGCGGTCAAACTCATGCCGCAGGCCCGCCCGCACGGCCCCCGCCTGCTCAGTGTTGCGCTGGAGATCGAGCCCGAGGCGGCCTTCTTCGAAGCCCTGGACAGGGCCATGCAGTCCTGGCCGCGACCCGCGCATCCGATACCATCGCCCCATGGACACCCGACTTCTTGAATTGCTGGTGTGCCCCGTGACCAAGGGGCCGCTGGATTACGACCGCGACAAGCAAGAGCTCATCTCCCGCAGCGCCCGCCTGGCCTACCCGGTGCGCGACGGCGTGCCGGTGATGCTCGAGAGCGAGGCGCGCACGCTCAGCGACGAAGAAATCGAACGCAGCAAATAGCCGGCGATGGATTTTTCAGTTCTGATTCCTGCCCGGCTGGCCTCCAGCCGTCTGCCCAACAAGCCGCTGGCCGATCTGGCCGGACAGGCCATGGTGGTGCGGGTGGCCGCCCGCGCCGCGCTCAGCGGCGCCCGCCAGGTGGTGGTGGCCGCCGACAGCCCGGCCATCGTGGAGGTCTGCGAGAAGGCTGGCGTGCGCTGCGTACTGACCGATACCTCACACCCCAGCGGCAGCGACAGACTGGCACAGGCCTGCCAGCTGCTGGGCCTGTCGACCGAGGACGTGGTGGTCAATGTGCAGGGCGACGAGCCCCTGATCGACCCTGAGCTCATCCATGAGGTGGCCCAGCTGCTGCATGCGCGGCCCGACTGTGCCATGAGTACCGCTGCCCATGCGATCGAGCAATGGAGCGACTATCAAAATCCGAACGTGGTCAAGGTGGTCACCGACGCGCTGGGCACAGCCCTGTATTTCAGCCGGGCACCGATCGCTTACGGGCGCGACTTCGGGGGCGAACCCTGGTGGCAGCGCAGCGATTGCGATTTGCCAGCACCGCTGCGCCATGTGGGGATCTATGCCTATCGGGTTGGCTTTTTGCTGCAGTTTCCCCAACTGCAAGCGGCCCCCCTGGAAAAACTAGAGTCCTTGGAACAGTTGCGCGCACTCTGGCATGGGCACCGTATCGCGGTTCACACCACTGCGCGGGCGCCAGGTCCGGGGGTCGATACCCCGCAAGATCTAGAGCGTGTGCGCCAAATCCTGCAGCGCGGCTGACAAAACCTCCTGTAAGCCAGGGCACGGGTCGCGCATGCTATTCTCAGGTGGCACAGTCCGCACTACGGCAAGATCTGGCCTGTAGTGCAAGCCTGGCGCGAGACAAGCAGGCATCAAGAACAAGACTTCCGAGGACTTCCATGAGACTCATCCTTTTGGGCGCGCCGGGCGCCGGCAAAGGCACACAAGCCAGCTTCATTTGCCGCAAATACGGTATCCCACAAATTTCCACTGGAGACATGCTGCGTGCAGCGGTCAAAGCAGGGACCGATCTGGGCAAGAAAGCCAAGCAGGTGATGGACTCGGGCGGCTTGGTCAGTGATGAGCTGATCATCAACCTCGTCAAGGAACGCATTGCCGAGCCCGACTGCGCGCAGGGCTTTCTGTTTGACGGCTTCCCACGCACCATTCCGCAGGCCGACGCGATGAAGGCAGCCGGGGTCAAACTCGACTATGTGCTGGAGATCGACGTGCCTTTTGACGCCATCATTGAGC
>JBILDR010000277.1:0-4047 GCA_044352515.1 Polaromonas sp. | reverse complement strand
GGCTTTGAGCTCGGGGGTGATGAAGCGCTCGGCGTTCTTCAGCGTCTGCCGGCGACGGTAATCTTCGGGCACTTTGTCGAGCTGCCCTTGGGTGACCTCGATATAAAAGCCGTGCACCCGGTTAAATTGCACCCGCAGATTGGCAATGCCGGTGCGCTCGCGCTCGCGCGCTTCCAGCTCCAGCAGGAAGGCGTCGCAGTTGTTTTCAATGGCGCGCAGCTCGTCGAGCTCGCTGTCGTGGCCATCCCGGATGACACCGCCTTCACGCAGCAGCGCAGCCGGTTCATCAAGCAAGGTGCTGGCCAGTTGCTCGGCGCACTGAGGCGGCGTCTGCAGCGTTTGCAACATGCGCTCGAGCAAGGGCGGCAGACCGGTGGTTTGCACCAGCAGTGCGCGCAGAATCTGCGCACGCTGCAAGCTGTGGCCCAGAGCCACCAGTTCACGCGGACGCACCTGGCGCAGGCTCAGGCGCGCGCCGATGCGCTCGACGTCGGCGCTGCCCTTGAGCTGCTCGCGCAGCCTGACCTGCAGGCCTTCGCGCAAGCAGGCAATGGCTTGTAGCCGCTCTTGGGCCATTTCGCGCTGGCGCGGCGGGGCCAGCAACCAGTGTTTGAGCTGGCGGCTGCCCATGCCCGTGATGCAGCTGTCGAGCAGCGACAGCAGGGTGGGCGCGCTCTCACCGCGCAGGGTCTGGGTCAGCTCCAGATTGCGCCGGGTGCTGGCCGGCAGGTCAATGAATTCGTCGGGCCGCACCACCTGCAGCCCATGCAGATGGCTCAGAGCCCGGCCCTGGGTATGTTCGGCATAGGCCAGCAGGGCGCTGGCCGCAGCATGGGCCTCGGGCAGGTCCTGGGCGTTCCAGGCCTGCAGCGAGGCGGCGCCCAATTGCTCGAGCAGGCGCCGCTGGCCCAGGCCGGCATCAAAAGCCCAATGGGGCCGGGCGCTGACCGGGCAGCGGCCCATGCCAGCCAATGCCGCCTTGAGTTGGGCCTCAAATGCCGGCGTGATCTCGGCGCTATGAATCAGCTCGCTCGGGCCTATGCGCGTAAGCCAGGGTGCCATCGCGTCGGCGTCGCACTGGGCCAAATGAAGCTGCCCTTGCGTCACGCTCAGCCAAGCCAGGCCGCAGCGGTTGCGGGGTCCTTGGTGCACCGACAGCAACAGGGCCTCAGCCTTGTCGCCCAGCAGTTCCGATTCGGTCAGGGTGCCCGGGGTGATCACCCGCACCACCTTGCGCTCGACCGGGCCTTTGGAGGCGCCCACATCGCCGACTTGCTCACAAATCGCCACCGACTCGCCGAGCTGTATCAGCCGGGCCAAATAGCCTTCAGCCGAGTGATAGGGCACGCCGGCCATGCGTATGGGCTGACCCGCCGACTGGCCGCGGCTCGTCAGGGTGATGTCCAGCAGTTGCGCCGCCTTGATCGCATCCTCATGGAACAACTCGTAGAAGTCGCCCATGCGGTAGAACAGCAAGGTATTCGGATGGTCCTTCTTGATGGCCAGGTACTGGGCCATCATCGGTGTGTGCTTATCAGCGCTCTCGCCCGGGCTCGAGTCCTTGTCTTTTTCGGATGATTTCAACAACTTGCGGTGTCCTGGATCGGTAATGCGCCAGTGCTTGTTGGCCCGCGGTGCCGCGGACCGGGTCTGTTTGCAATGCGAGCTGAACTATAAGTTCATTCGGCCTAGGGGCTGGAAGTTGAGGATTTTCCACCCAATAGCTGTTCAAGCAGGGGGTCATCTTGCTCGCAATGTGTTTGATTGACTTTTTGGCGTCCTTGTTCTTGCTCTCCCCGCCTGCCATCGCTTAAGCTTTTCGCAAACAGAGTCCGCCCACGTTCAAGCCATGGTGTTTTTACTCCCGCTTTCGCTACTGGTCCTGATGCTGAACGCGCAGCCTCAGGCCGGCGTCTTGCCACCCATCGCCCGTATGGACGTGACCGGCGTGCTGGCCCGGGCCTTTGAAGCCTCTTCGGTCAGGCGTCCGCTGGTCATCAGTTCGGCGCAGGAGGCTGCGATCTACCTGCCGGCGCAAGATCTGGCCCGCCTGAGTCATGAAGTCGACTTTTCCCAGCAGGTGCTGCTGGTGTTTGCATGGAGGGGGTCGGGTCAGGACAGGCTGGAGTATCAGGTGCATTCATCGCCGCCCGGGGTGGTCGCATTTTTGTTCAGCCCCGGTCGAACCCGGGACCTGCGTGAGCACCAACAGGTGTTTGTTTTGCGCTCAGACTGGGCCTGGAGCGTGCGGTGAGCGGTGCGGCTGATGTGCCTGGTGGCGTCAGGCGAGCCAGCTCCTTGAGGCCCGGCGCCGGGTTCAGGCCCGGGGCTTGCGAACCGCAGTGCGCGGCCTGTCCTCGGGCTTGGCCGCCTGTTGGGCCTCGCCGGCTGCGGGCTTGGGGGCTTTGAGCAGGGTTTTGGCTTTGGGTGCAGCGGCCGCGCTTGGGTCCTGCTCGTTTGAAGCCGGCTGTGCTTGCGCCACCTGCATCTTGTCGGCCACGCCAGCGAACTTGCTGTACTTGGCCAGTACATTGACCAGCTGGGCGTAGATGCGGGGGTTGCCGGCCACGCATTCGCTTTGGTGCATGAAGTCCGCGTCGCCGGTGTAGTTGCCCACCAGGCCACCTGCTTCTGTGACCAGGAGCGAGCCGGCGGCCACGTCCCAGGCCTTCAGACCGGTCTCAAAAAAACCGTCGCTGTAGCCCGCGGCCACATAAGCGAGGTCGAGCGCAGCGGCGCCTGGCCGGCGCACGCCAGCGCATTGGCTCATCACTTCCCCGAGCATGCTCAGGTAGGCCCGCAGCTTGTCGCCGGGCCGGTAGGGGAAGCCGGTGGAGATCAGGCATTCCTGCAAGCGGGTGCGTTTGGACACCCGGATGCGCCGGTCATTGAGGAAGGCACCCCGGCCGCGGGTTGCGCAAAACAAGTCATTGCGGGTCGGGTCGTACACCACGGCCTGCTCAACGCGGCCTTTGACGGCCAGTGCAATGCTCACGCAGTACACCGGGAAACCGTGGATAAAGTTGGTGGTGCCGTCCAGCGGATCGATGATCCACTGGTAGTCCGAATGCTGGGCTCCGTGTTCACTGCCCGATTCCTCGGCCAAGATGCCATGTCCTGGATAGGCCTGCAGCAAGGTTTCGATGATGGCGGTTTCGGCGTTGTGATCGACCTCCGTGACGAAGTCGTTGGTTTGCTTGGCTGAAATCCGCACGGCCTCGACATCGAGTGCGGCGCGGTTGATGATGGCGCCGGCGGCGCGCGCAGCCTTGATGGCCACGTTGAGCATGGGGTGCAGGGAGCTGGACATAGCGAGGACCAAGGAGCGTTGGGGCTGCCAGGACCGGGGACCGGTGGCAGAGCAAGGCCGCGATTTTACGGGTACAGCGCGGCCCTTCACGCCGCAGTGGGCGCAGGCGCGACAATCTGCCTCGACCATGAAGACCCGTTTTGTCCTGATCCAGACCAGCCACGCCGGCAACGTGGGTGCGGTGGCTCGCGCCATGAAGGTGATGGGTTTTGAGGACCTGGTGCTGGTGCAGCCGCGCTGGGCCGATGTTTTGACGCGGCCGGAGGCGATCGAGCGTGCCAGCGGCGCAGCCGATGTGCTGGTGCGGGCCCGGGTGGTGGCTACTTTGGCCGAGGCGCTCGAAGGCATAGACCATGTTTGCGCCACCGCGATGACGCCGCGCGATTTTGGCCCGCCTACCTTAAGCCCGCGCACGCATTTTGAGCAACTGCGCGCTCAGCCTGCAATTGCCCCCGTGGGTGTGGCGTTCTTGTTTGGCTCCGAGCGCTTTGGCATGAGCAATCAGGACGTTTGGCGCAGCCATGTTTGCCTGAGCATTCCCACAGCGCCAGGCTACGGATCGCTCAATATCGCGGCGGCAGTTCAGTTGATCGCCTATGAATGGCGCCAACAATTGGGTGCGTTTCCGGTTGCGCCGGCAGCGCCTGTGGCGGAGCTGGCCGATGCTGCCCAGGTCGAGGCCATGCTGGCGCATTGGGAGCAGGGGCTCATGGACATCGGTTTTCTGGATCCGGCCG
>JBILDR010000087.1:0-13502 GCA_044352515.1 Polaromonas sp. | reverse complement strand
GGGCCGCGCCGGCCAGGCCGGCCAGGGTCACGGTTTGCGAGCTCATTTCGCCCAGGCGGCTGGTCACGGCCGGGTCGGTGAGTACCAGGCCGCCGGCGATGTAGCCCAGCAGGGCGGCCCCCAGCGTGATGATCACCGGGAAGCGGTCCATCAGCTTGAGCACCAGCTGGCTGCCCCAGATGATGATGGGAATACTCACCAGCAAGCCGAAGATCACCAGCGGCATCTGGTGCTGCTCAGCCGCCCCCTGCGCGGCTCCGGCAATGGCAATCACGTTGTCGATGGACATCACGAGGTCGGCCACGATCACGGTTTTGACCGCGCCCCAGAGCTTGTCGCTGGCCTGAATGTTGCCGTGTTCGTCATCGTCGGTAGGCAGCAGCAGCTTGACGCCGATCCACACCAGCAGCACACCGCCGACCAGCTTGAGGTAGGGAATGGCCAGCAGCGTCAGCGCAAAGCCGATCAAGATGACCCGCAGCGCGATGGCGCCAGCCGTGCCCCACAGAATGCCCTTCATGCGCTGCGCCTCCGGCAGCGAACGGCAGGCCAGCGCGATCACCACGGCGTTGTCGCCGCCAAGCAGGATATCGATCAGGATGATCTGGCCAACGGCGAGCCAGAATTGGGCGGTTAGAAATTCTTCCACATTGCACCTCTTTGTGCCCGCCGCTGAGGGCGAGCCCTTGACTCAAAAAGACGAAGCCGCCTTGTTACTCTGAAAATCCTGCTTGTAGATTGCGGCCAACCGCAGCGGCCGCTCGTGGCCGGTGGGTCAGCTTGCGCTCAAGCGAGCAGGGCCTTGAGCAGCTTGGCCATTTCAGACGGGTTGCGGGTTACCTTGAAGCCGCATTCTTCCATGATGGCCAGCTTGGCGTCGGCGGTGTCAGCGCCGCCAGAGATCAGCGCGCCCGCGTGGCCCATGCGTTTGCCCGCCGGGGCGGTAACGCCGGCAATGAAGCCGACCACCGGTTTTTTCATGTTGGCCTTGCACCACTGCGCGGCTTCGGCCTCGTCGGGGCCGCCGATCTCGCCGATCATGATCACCGCATCGGTGTCCGGATCGTCGTTGAAGGCCCGCATCACGTCGATGTGCTTGAGGCCGTTGATCGGATCGCCGCCGATGCCCACCGCGCTGGACTGGCCCAGACCGATTTCGGTGAGCTGGGCCACCGCTTCATAAGTCAGCGTGCCCGAGCGCGAGACCACGCCGATGCGGCCCTTGCGGTGGATGTGACCGGGCATGATGCCGATCTTGATTTCTTCGGGAGTGATCAGGCCGGGGCAGTTGGGGCCGAGCAGCAGCGTGCGCTTGCCGCCAGCGGCTTCCTTGGCCTTCATCTTGTTGCGCACCATCAGCATGTCGCGCACCGGAATGCCTTCGGTGATGCAAATGGCCAGGTCTAGATCCGCCTCAACCGCTTCCCAGATGGCGTCGGCCGCGCCGGCTGGCGGCACATAAATCACCGAAACGGTGGCGCCTGTTTGCTGTGCTGCTTCCTTGACCGAGGCGTAGATCGGGATGTTGAAGATCTTCTCGCCGGCCTTTTTCGGGTTGACCCCGGCGACGAAGCAGTCCTTGCCGTTGGCGTATTCCTGGCACTTTTCCGTGTGGAACTGACCGGTCTTGCCGGTGATGCCCTGGGTGATGACCTTGGTGTCTTTATTAATATAGATGGACATGAATCTCTCCTGGGCTGGCTTTAGGCGGCATTCACGGCAGCCACCACCTTCTGGGCGGCTTCGGCCATGGTGTCGGCGCTGATGATGGGCAGGCCCGATTCGGCCAGCATCTTCTTGCCCAGCTCCTCGTTCGTGCCCTTCATGCGCACCACCAGGGGCACGCTCAGATTGACGGCCTTGCAGGCGGTGATGACGCCAGTGGCAATGGTGTCGCACTTCATGATGCCGCCGAAGATGTTGACCAAGATGGCCTTGACCTTGGGGTTCTTGAGCATGATCTTGAAGGCTTCGGTCACCTTCTCGGGGGTGGCGCCACCGCCGACGTCCAGGAAGTTGGCCGGCTCGGCGCCAAACAGCTTGATGGTGTCCATGGTGGCCATGGCCAGGCCGGCGCCATTGACCAGGCAGCCGATATTGCCGTCCAGCGAGATATAGGCCAGGTCGAACTTGGAGGCTTCGATTTCGGCGGGGTCTTCCTCATCGAGGTCGCGCAGCGAGACGATGTCGGGGTGGCGGAACAGGGCATTGGCGTCGAAGTTGAACTTCGCGTCCAGGGCGATGATGTTGCCCTTGCTGTCACGGTTGAGCGGGTTGATCTCGACCAAGCTGGCGTCGGTGTCCATGTAGCACTTGTAGACCTTGCTGCAGACGTCGACAAACTGAGCCACCGAATCGGCCGGCATGCCGATGCCCCGGGCCAGCTCCTGGCCCTGCTCGGCCGTCATGCCTTGGAGCGGATCGACGAAGACCTTGATGATCTTCTCAGGGCTGCTGTGCGCCACTTCCTCGATGTCCATGCCGCCTTCGCTGGAGGCGATGAAAGCCACCTTTTGCGTGCCGCGGTCGGTCACCACCGACAGGTAGTATTCCTTCTGGATATCGGCACCGTCCTCAATATAGAGGCGGCGCACCTTCTGGCCTTCCGGGCCGGTCTGGTGGGTCTTGAGCTGCATGCCCAGAATCTGGCCGGCCAATTCCTTGACCTGATCGACCGATTTGGCCACCTTGACACCGCCTCCTTTGCCGCGGCCGCCGGCATGGATCTGGGCCTTGACCACCCAGACCGGGCCGCCCAGCTTCTGCGCGGCTTCGACCGCTTCCTGCACCGTGAAGGCGGGCACGCCCCGCGGGACCGGCACGCCGAAATGGCGCAGGATTTCCTTGGCTTGGTACTCGTGGATTTTCATGTAATGGCTCTCACAGAATCGGTGGACACAGGAGACTGCGATCCAATCGCGGTCTTGCTCTGGACGCACACCCCCTCCCAGGTGGGCGCGGACCAGCCACTGTTGGCAGCGCAGAACTGTATCATGGTGCATCGCATCAAAGGTTTCGCCCAGCTTACGCGCGCATGCGCCCCGCCAGCGGCAATCCTGAACACGTTCGAAGAGGATTCATGGCCAAGGTATTCATCGATGGCGAGGCGGGCACCACCGGCTTGCAGATTCGGCAGCGCTTGAGCGGCCTGGCCGGCGTTGAGCTGGTCAGCATAGACAGCGCCCGCCGCAAGGACCCGCAGGCCAAGCGTGAGCTGATGGCCGCGGTCGATCTGGTGGTGCTGTGCCTGCACGACGACGCTGCTCGCGAGGCGGTCGCCATGGTCGATGCGCTGCCCGCTGGCCAGCAGCCGCGCATCATCGACGCTTCCACCGCCCACCGCACAGCGCCGGGCTGGGTCTTCGGCTTTCCCGAACTGGCGGCCGGCCAGCAGGAGGCGGTGCGGCAGGCGACGCGGGTGGCCAACCCGGGTTGCTATGCGACCGGCGCGATCGCGCTGATCCGCCCGCTGGTCGATGCCGGTCTGATCCCGGCCGACTTTCCCCTGGCTCTGCCGGCCGTCAGCGGCTATTCCGGCGGCGGGCGGCAGATGATCGAGGCCTATGAGGCCGGCACTGCCCCCCTGTTCGAGCTGTATGCCTTGGGGCTGAGCCACAAGCACCTGCCCGAGATTCTGAAGTACACCGGCCTGAGCCGCCGGCCCATCTTTATCCCCTCGGTGGGCAATTTTCAGCAGGGCATGCTGGTTCAACTGCCCCTGCATCTGGACCTGCTGCCCGGCCGGCCGACAGGCCAGCAGCTCGAAGCCGCCTTGCGCCAGCACTATGCAGGCAGCGCCTGGGTGAGTGTGGAGTCGGCACCGGAGTCGGGCCGCATCGACGCCCTGGCCCTCAATGACAGCAACCGGATGGAGCTGCGGGTGTTTGCCAACGAGCAGTACCGCCAGGCGGTGCTGGTGGCGCGGCTGGACAACCTGGGCAAGGGCGCCAGCGGCGCGGCGGTGCAGAACCTGCAGCTGATGCTGGGGCTCTGAGCGTCTGGCCTCTTCACGCCACTTACTCCAGCGAAAGTTTGAGCTCCTTGTTGAGCTCGCGCAGCTCGTCGATCTCGCGCCGCACCCGGGCGTCAAAGGCGTCGCCGGCCAGAGAGCGCGGCTCGATGCCGTCCTTGGTGAACTTGGCCACGATCTCCGGATCGCGCGCGGCCTGGCTGAAGGCCTGGATCAGGCGCTCGCGCACTGCCGCCGGCAGGCCCGCCGGTGCTGCAAAACCCAGCCAGCCCGAGCTGACATGGGCAATGCCCAACTCCTTGGCGGTGGGCACTTGCGGCAGCAGCGGCGAGCGGGCCTCGCCGGTGTAAGCGAGCATGGTCAGGCGGCCGGCTTCGGCCATGGAGCGGCTGGCCAGTGATGAAAATGCCATCTCCACCTGACCGCCGATCAGGTCTTGCAAGAGTGGGCTCTCGCCCTTGTAGGGAATGTGCAGCATTTTCAGGCCGGCTGACTTGACGAATTGCTCAGTCGCCACATGAAAGCCCGTGCCTATGCCGGTCGAGCCAAAGCGCAGTTTGTCGGGCGAAGCCCGGGCCATATCCACCAGTTGCGGCAAGCTCTTGATGCCCGAGTTGGCTGCGGCGTTGATCAGGTAGTGCGACTCCAGCGCCAGCACCAGGTAGCTGAAGTCGCGGCTGGCGTCATAGGGCATGCGGGCGGCCAGGGCCGGCCCGGCCACCACGCCGGCATTGGTCACCACGCCCAGCGTGTAGCCGTCCTTGGGGGCCTTGGCCAGCGCCTCAGTGCCTATGCGCTGACCGGCGCCAGCCATATTGCGCACCACAATCGGCTGGCCCAGGATGGCCGAAGCCTTGCTGGCCACCAGGCGGGCATTGGCGTCGACGATGCCGGGTGGAAACGGCACGATCAGGGTGATGGGTTTGTCGGGGTAGCTCTGCGCGCCCACCAAGGCGGGCGCGGCCAGCCCGATGAGCAATCCCTTGAGCAGGCCTTTGAGTAACAAGCGCAGGCAGGGGTTCATGGCGAAGTCCTTTTAAATGGGCTCAATTGAGCCAGCCCAGATCCTGGATAAAGCGACGCAATTCCTCGTTGAAGGCCAGTGGCTGCTCAGCCCAGCCGAAATGCCCTGCGCCTGGCAGCGTCACCATGCGCGCGCCGCGGATCTTGGCGGCCATTTTTTCCATGACGGCCGCCGGTGCGGTGGCGTCATGCTCGCCCGCAATGCACAGCACCGGCACATCGATCAGCGGCAGGATCTGCCGGCCCTCGTAGCCGGCGATCGCGCCCACTGCGGCGCGGAAGGTGTCTTCGCGCATCGCCGCCACGGTGGCGATCAGCAGCTCGACCGCCGGGCCGCTGGCGCCTGCGGCCATCATTTTGCGCAGCATCTCGGGCGCGTAGTCGGGGATGCTGCGGCCGGCATCGAGCGGCGCCAGCCGGGCCCGCACGAACTCCTGCTGCCAAGCCCCACCGCTTTGGCCAAAGGCCGCGCTGGTGGCCGACAGAACATACGCATGAATGCGCCCATCCGCCTGCAGCCAGGCGCGCTGCGCGATCATGCCGCCCATGCTGTGGCCCAGCACCAGATTGCGTGAGCCGCCCTCGTGGGTGAGCAGGCGCACCAAGGCCTGCGCGCAGGCATCCATGCCAAAGCCTTCGGGCAGCGGTGACAGACCGTAGCCGGGCGCGTCCCAACTGATCACGCGGCAGCCCAGCTCGGTCAGGGCCTGAATCTGAAAGCGCCAGTATTCCTTGGCGCCAAACGCGCCGTGCAGCAAGAAGACGCTCACGCCACGATCCTGGCCGCGGGCCTGGTGGACCGAATAGTCGGGCAGTGTGCTCATGCTGTAGCCCCCGCGGCCTGCGCCGGCATCCAGTAGGCATGCGCGCCCATGGGCACATGGCCGGGCAGCAGGATGCGGCAGATTGGGCCGTGGCTGATGTCGCGCGCATCGAAGACCGCGCATTCGCCCGGCTCGCCACTGGCCTTGCTGATCAGCGTCACCAGATATCCGTCGTCCTCGGCCGCCGAGCTCTCCCGCGGCGCGAAGGTGGTCTCGCTCACATAGCAGCCTTCGGGCGGTCGCCAGCTCTGGTGGCGACCGGTGTGCAGGTCGTATTTCTTGAGGCCGTCGAGCAGCCAGAAGCCGGGCTTGGCATAGGCGTTGTAGCTGTAGCGATAGGGCCGGCCTTTGTAGCACCCATTGATCATGGGGAACTCGGTCACCTCGTCGTCCAGGTCTTCTTCGCGCGTCTGGCCGGTCTGGAGATCAAAGCGCCAGCGGTGCATTCGGGTCTCCTGCCGGTGCATGTCCAGCATGGCCAGCATGCGGGCATGGCCCTGCTTGGGCAGGTCGCTCAAATCGGGTATGGGGTTGGTTTGTATGCAGCCTTCCATCACCAATTCCTGGCCCTGCTCATAGCAGTTGGACAGGTGCAAGATGTAGCAGGGCTGGCCTTCAAACCAGCGCACATCGCGGTTGCTGCCACGCCGCGGGATGACGCCAAAGCGCGCCGGGATGTCGCGGTGCAGACGCAGCCTGTGCTGACCGCGCTTGAGGCCTTCTTCGTCGAAGAACATCGGCAGGTCGTGCAAGACGCAGTAGTGCTCGCTCATGCCCATGTCGTGCGGCCAGCGCGGGCCTGGCAGATCGATCGGTTCATAGTGCACCAACTCATTGGCCGCATTGACCACGCCGTAATTGAAGTAGGGCGGCTTTTCGCCATAGTTGAAGAACATCATCTCGCCGCTGTGCTCGTCGATCTGGAAATGCGAGCAGATGCCGCGATCGCCCAGCTGCCGGGCCCAGGCTGCATCGGGACCCAGGGTTTCCAGCGTGTGGGGATCGAGGCGATAAGGTTCGCTGCATTGGCTCATGGCCACGATGGCCTTGCCGGCATGCACGATGATGTCGGTGCCGGCGTTGTCCTTCATCGCACCGATGGAGCCCCAGCCGCGCCGGGCCGCCTTGCGCGGCTCGATGATGCCCGGCCACAGAGAGCGCCCGGCGGCCTGTTCGGCCAAAAAGCCGGTGGTGCGTGTCCAGCGGTTGCGGTAGGACACCCGGCCATGTTCGAAGCGCACCGCATGGACCATGCTGTCGCCGTCGAAGGGGTGGTAGCGACCGATGGGCGCGTGCACCTGGTTGTGGCCGTTGCGCAGATAGACGCCCGCCAGATCTTTCGGCAGATCGCCGATGAGCTTGAGGTCACTGCCGTCTGCGGTCCATTCTGTATCGGTGGGTCTCCAGGCGCCGTCCAGATAGGGGTTGTCCAAGCCCAGGCAGCTCAGGGGGATGCGGTGTTGTTCAAGCATGCAATCCTTTCGGCAAGCGTTCAATCACGGCGGCGGTGGCCACCCCCATGGCGCCGGCAATGGCCACCAGGCCCAGGCGCAGCTCGCGCCGGTCCATCTCGTCGAGCAGGCAACTGATCAGCATCGCGCCCGTGGCCCCCAGAGGGTGGCCCAGGGCGATGGCGCTGCCGTTCACATTGAAACGCTCGAGCGGGATATTCAGGCTGCGCAGGTAATGCAGGGTGATCGCGGCAAAGGAGTCGCGCACCTCCCACAGCTCGATGTCGCCGGCCTGCAGACCGGCGCGCCGCAGCGCCTCTTCACTGGCCTGCACCGCGCCGGTCTGCACCAAGGGCACGCAGGCGTCGGCGCAGGCCAGGATGCGGGCACGCGCCGGCAGGCCCGCAGCGCGCACCGCCTGCGGCGAGCCCAGCAGCACCGCCGCCGCGCCGTCGGCCATGCAGGGGGCGTTGCCCGCCGTTTGAACATGGACGATGCGGCCCAGCTCGGGCTCTCTCCTCAGCGCCCAGGTGTCCAGCTCTTGGGCGCCGTTCTCATAAATCGCTTTGAGCCCTGCCAGCTTTTCGGCGGTGCTGCTTTCGCGCACGTTCTCGTCATGGTCGAGCAGCAGCTGGCCCTGCGCGTCATGCACCGGCACCCGCGAGGGCATGGGCAATGCCCGGGCGGCCACAGCCCGCGCCTGTGACAGCGCCGCATAGGCATCGCAGTCGCTGCGGCTCAGGCCCAGGCGGGTGGCCACCAGGTCCGAACTCCAGGGCGGCGGCAGATAGTCGATCTGGCGCGCCAGGTCGGCGTCCTGAGCGAAAGGGGGCTGATCGCTGAGCATGGGCACACGCGACATCATCTCCACCCCGCCGGCCAGGGTCAGGCTGTCGGCTGCCATGGCCTGCTGCGCCGCCCAGCTGACCGCGCTCAGGCCAGAGGCGCAATAGCGGTTGATCGTGACCGCCGACATTTGCGGACTCCAGCCGCCGAGCATGCAGGCGATCTTGCCGATGTTGCCGCCTTGCTCGCCGGTCTGGGTGACGCAGCCAAAGACTGCGTCGGCCACTTTTTCGGTGGGTACGCCGCTGCGCTCGCGCAGCTCGCTTAGATGACCGGCCAGCAGCTGCGCCGGGCTCAGACTGTGCAGGCTGCCGCTGGCCTTGGCTGCGCCGCGCGGCGTGCGCAGCGCCTGCACGATCAGCGGCGCATTCATAGCCGGGCTCCTGGCTTGTGGGGATGCCTATTGCACATACACGCCACCATCGACGATCAGCGTCTCGCCGTTGACAAAACCCGAGGCTGGCCCAAGCAGAAACATCATCGGCCCGCACATGTCCTGCGGCTGGGCCATGCGTTTCATCGGAACCATGGCCGCGTAGTCTTCTTCCTTGATGCCCTGGAAAATACGCTCCCGACCGGTGCCCCCTTGCAAGAAGGCGGTCTGCGTCAGTCCAGGCGCCAGCGCATTGACCCGTACCGCCGGCGCGTTTTCGCGGGCCAGGCCTTTGGTCAGCGCCACCAGACCGGCCTTGGCGGCGCTGTAATGGGCGTAGCGCTTGACCACATCGACCGCCAGGGTCGAGGCCACCTGCACCATGCTGGCCTGACCGGCCGCGTGCAGCAATGGCAGCGCCGCCTGTGCACACAGAAAGTGGCTGCGCAAATTACCGGCGATCACCTCGTCGAACACCTCTACCGGCAGGTGTTGCAGCCGCTCATAGCCCTTGAAGAAGCCGGCCAGATTGACCATGCCATTGAGCTGGGGCCAGCGCTGGCCCAGCGCGCCGAAGGCCTGGGTAACGCTGGCGGCCTGGCTGCCGTCGATCTCCAGGGCCAGCGCCTGCGGCGGCGGTGCATGCTCGGCCAGGGAGCTGGGCAGATCCAGCACCGCCACCTCCACCCCGGTATCGAGCAGGGCCTGCACCAGCACCCGGCCCATGCCGCCGCAGCCGCCGACCACGGCCACGCGGGCGCCGGCCGGCGGACCGAGGCGGGCGGGGTCAAAACCGAGGGTACTCATGCAGCCTCCTTGCGCGAGGGCCGGCGGCGCTTGACCGGCCTATACTTTCATAGACAGACCAAATGCTAAGCCTCATCCAGCGCTGCTGCCATCCCAGTTACTCCTGTAGACAGGTTTCAAAGTCCGTGATAGCTCAAAACCCGATGGCTATGCCGCCCTGCTGCGGCCTGGGCCTCGCATGAGCGCGGTGCTGGCCGCCAGTGGCGCGGCCCGCGCCATCGCGCTGATTGGCGATGCCTGGGTGCTGCGCATCTTGCGCACGGCCTTCCGGGGTACCAGCCGCTTCAGTGACTTCATGCAGGAGCTGGGCATTTCGCGTGCGGTGCTCAGCCAGCGCCTGGACTTGATGTGTACCCAGGGACTGCTCGAGCGCGATGCCAGCGCAGGCGGACACCCCCGCTATCGTCTGAGCGAGATGGGGCTAGAGCTGTGGGGCGTGCTGATCCTGATGTGGTTGTGGGAACGCCAGCGCGGCACCGGCCTGCAAGACCATGCACACAGCCCTGACCGTCCGCGCAGCCGACTCGTCCATCGCGACTGCGGCAGTGCCATTGAGCCGCGCTATGTCTGTGTGCATTGCAGCCAGCCGGTCTCGCCCTTTGACACCGAGCCGGTGCTGCGCCCCTCAGCGGGTGAGGCTGTAGCCGGGCTGGACCTCCCGAGCGAGCGGGCCCGCTACCGCCAGTCCAGCCGCAGCGATCGTGAGAATTTGCCGCGTCTGATGCGCCTTTATGGCGATCGCTGGAACTGCTTTATGTTGGCAGCGGCGTTTCAGGGCGCACGGACCTTCTCGGACTTTCAGCGAGCCTTGGCACTGGGGCCAGCGCAGATCAGTGACCGCCTCAGCGAGCTGCAGGCGCTGGGCTTTCTGAGCGCGCGCGCCTATGCCGGCCAGCGCCAAGAATACCGACTCAGCCCAGATGCCCTGGCGACGTTTTCTATCACCGTCGAGATGATGCAGTGGGGCAATCGCTGGCTGTGGCGTGGCCAAGCGCCACTGACCGTGCGCCATAAAAGCTGCGGCCACATCCTTCAAGCGGTGCTCGATTGCCCGCATTGCTGCAAGCCTTTGAGCCGGCGCAACCTGCTCCTGTCGGATTGAGGCGCCGGCACGGGTGTGGGTGTGGGTGTGGGAGCCGCGCCCTCGCGGCGATTCGGCGCTTGATCAGGCGCAGCCATTTTCAGAGCGCTATGGAGCAGGGCGCACGGGTGGACGCTGCGCCGCTCGTGTCCTCCGCCTCGGCTGGCGCCTCGGCTCCTCCTTGACCTCGCCGCGCAGCGCCCACCCGCACGCCCCTGGGTGTCGCAATCGCTGCGCAGAGGACCCATGCATCGGCTTCGGTTATCACGAATGCCGTCAATCCGAGCGCTAAATCCACGGTATTTGCCGAGTTGACCGACGGGCGGTGCATCGGGCCTGGCGCAGCGGCATCAAAGAGGAGCCGAGGCGCCAGCCGAGGCGGGGGACAGCCGCGGAGCTAGGCCCGATGCGCCGGCCGCTTCCCTGGCCCTCGTACGAAGAGCCCTGGGCAGGGCCAATTTGGCGGCATTTGATCAAGCGCAGTCATTTTCAGGGCGCATCGGAGAACGGCGCAAGGGTTAACGCGGTACAGCCCGGCTCTTCTCAATCGGCCTGCGCAAGGACTTTTCTCACCACCTCGGCGCTAAAGCCGCGGGCCAGCAGGAAGCGCATTTGCCGGGCCTGCTCCTTGGGCTCGGCGGGGGCTTGGCCGAACTTGCGGCTCCACAGGGCGTGGGCGCGGTCGAGTTCGCTGGCTTGCAGTTGACCTACCGCCTGGGCGATCGCGTCCGGAGGCAGGCCCTTGGCGCGCAACTCGTGGGCGATGCGGGCGCTGCCCAAGCGCTCGGAGCGGCGGTGAATCACAGACTCCACCACCCGCGCTTCATTGATGAAGCCCTTGGCCTGCAAGTCGTCAAGGATGCGAGCGAGCTCGCCTGCGTCCTGAGCGTGCTCGGACAGCTTGCGTTCGAGCTCGGCGCGCGAGTGTTCGCGGCCGGCCAGCAGCCGCAGAGCCCGACCTTTGAGCGAGAGCTGTGTGCCCCGCCTTGTTCCTGCCGCGTTCGACCAGGGTGAAGCTTGGCCCTGGGAGGGGGTTTGAGGCTCGGGTGGTGAATCAGTGAGCCCAGTGATCGCCCTCCTTGAGCGAAGCGAAGCCAGGGCCGGCTCGGCCGGCATGAGCAGGCTGCCTGGCACACCGTCGCCGGCGCACAGCGCGCTGATCGACAGCGGCCGCTGCGGCTGACCCTGGGTGGGGCTCACGCCTCGCGCCAGAGCACGATGCCCAGTTGATGGGCGGCCCGCCAGAGCAGGCGCATGCTGCGGTAGCTGATCTGCCCAATGAGCCAGAGCGATTTGATGGCAAGCATGGTGTTACTCCTGGTGAAGGTTTAGCTCAGGCGGCTTTGACTTTGCGCGGCTTGTCGGCGATTTCTTCATTGGCGGCGGCGACAGGCGCAGCGTCAATGATCAGCGGCACACCCAGATGCTCGCGCACGCGGTTTTCGATTTCAGTGGCCAGCAGCGGGTTTTCTTTGAGGAATTCGCGCGAGTTGTCACGGCCCTGGCCGATTTTTTCGCCTTTGTAGGCAAACCAGGCACCCGACTTCTCAATGATGTTGCTGGCCACGCCCAGGTCCAGCACCTCGCCCAGGCGGCTGATGCCTTCGCCGTAGAGGATGTCGAATTCGGCGGTCTTGAAGGGCGAGGCCACCTTGTTTTTGACCACCTTGACCTTGGTCTCGTTGCCGATGACCTCGTCGCCTTTCTTGATAGAGCCGGTGCGGCGAATGTCCAGGCGCACCGAGGCGTAGAACTTGAGCGCGTTGCCGCCGGTCGTGGTCTCGGGGCTGCCGAACATCACCCCGATCTTCATGCGGATCTGGTTGATGAAGATGACGGTGCAGTTGGCCTTTTTGATGGTGGCCGTCAGCTTGCGCAGGGCCTGGCTCATCAGGCGTGCCTGCAGGCCGGGCAGTGAGTCGCCCATTTCACCTTCGAGTTCGGCCTTGGGTGTGAGAGCGGCGACCGAGTCGATCACGATCAGGTCGACCGCGCCAGAGCGGGTCAGCGCGTCGACGATCTCCAGCGCCTGCTCGCCGGTGTCGGGCTGCGAAATTAGCAGGTCGTGCAGGTTCACGCCCAGCTTTTGGGCGTACTGGATGTCTAGGGCATGTTCGGCGTCGACAAAGGCGCAGGTGCCGCCCAGGCGCTGCATTTGGGCAATGACCTGCAGGGTCAGCGTGGTCTTGCCCGAGGACTCCGGACCGTAGATTTCGATCACCCGGCCGCGTGGCAGACCGCCCACGCCCAGCGCGATGTCCAGGCCCAGCGATCCGGTCGACACCACCTGGATGTCTTCGGCGGTCTCGCCTGCACCCAGGCTCATGATGGTGCCTTTGCCGAACTGCTTTTCAATCTGCGCCAGGGCCGCCTGCAGGGCTTTGGCTTTCTCGGTGTTCAGGGGTGTGACCGGTGCGCTCATGAGAAACTCCTTTAAATACAGCAACTTGCAGAAAAAATTGGACCAGGCTTAAGAGGTGTGGATGGAACCACAGCCTGGATGCATGACCAGTACTTTATCGCAAGATATCTCGAAGTAAACTCTATTTTTTGTCAGTTTGCCTTATTATTTGGCGATGGTGAAAACTCCTTCCTTCGAGCCAGTGAGCGCGGCGGGGCAGGCCCAGGATCCGGCTTGGCGGCAGACTCACCTGGGTCGCCTGCTGGGCCACAGCCTGCGCCGCTTTGATGCCCGGGTGCTGCAGTTGATGGCCCGCGATCCGCAGGTGCCGCTGGCTTTGTCCAACCTGGCCGCCCGTGAGCAGATCAGCGCGGCGCACATCCACATCACCCGGCACCTGTCGGTCAGGGGCTCGCGCCTGACTGAGCTGGCTTTGAGTGCGGGCATGAGCAAGCAAGCCATGGGCGATCTGGTCGATCAGTGCGAGGCCTGGGGCTTGGTACAACGCCAGAGCGATCCGCAGGACGGGAGAGCCCGGCAGGTGGTGTTCACCGATGCCGGCCTGGCCTGGCTGGAGGCTTTTCGGCGGGCGGTGGAGCAGGCGCATACAGAGTTCGTGCAAGCCGTCGGGCCGCAGGTTGCCACCGTGGTGCTGCTCGGGCTGGAGGCCTACGCTGGCAGTTGACAGCCCCATTCGGCAGCAGCGGGTAAGGATTAGACGATCGT
>JBILDR010000276.1:0-4091 GCA_044352515.1 Polaromonas sp. | reverse complement strand
AAATCGAGCAAAACCGCTTGTCAGCCGGGAGGCATCCATATAAGCTGCGCCCTCGCAGCGAAGGGGCCCTTGAACAAGCACGGCGCTCAGCTTGAAGCCGCATCGCGCCGAGGGCGGCACTCCCACATGGCAGAGGCCCCTTAGCCACATCGCTCGGCCTGGGGCTGGGGTGTAGGAGCTGCGCCCTCGCAGCGAAGGGGCCCTTGAACAAGCACGGCGCTCAGCTTGAGGCCGCATCGCGCCGAGGGCGGCGCTCCCACTTGGCAGAGGTCCCCTAGCCACATCGCTCGGCCTCCCCTAGCCACATCGCTCGGCCTGGGGCTGGGGTGTAGGAGCTGCGCCCTCGCAGCGAAGGGGCCATTGAACAAGCACAGTGCTCAAATTGAAGCCGCATCGCGCCGATGGCGGCACTCCCACACGCGCCGATAAGGCTGAGTGATCTGCGGGAGAGCGCCGGCTCAGAGGGCCGGCCCTGCACTGCCTCAGGCGATGACGTAGGCGCCCGCGCCGGTGGCCAGCAGCTGGCCGTTGTCGGCGAAAAATTCCATCTGGGTATTGGCCAGGCGTGAGCCCAAGCG
Organism: Polaromonas sp.; assembly: GCA_044352515.1. Lineage (GTDB taxonomy): Bacteria > Pseudomonadota > Gammaproteobacteria > Burkholderiales > Burkholderiaceae_C > Polaromonas. The sequence goes on along the minus strand of JBILDR010000276.1, from coordinate 3,513 downwards.
GATCACCCGCGCGTGCGCCTCAAAACGCGGGCTGACGGCAGGGCGCAGGTAGTCGACGCGCAGATCGATGGTACCCAGCTTGTCGAAATGCCTCATTCGCTGATCCAGTGGCTCGTCCTGGTGGCGCGTGCCTAGGGCAGCAATGCAGGCCATGCCAGCGATGACATCGAGCACAGCGCTGATCACGCCGCCGTGCAGGCGGTCGTGGATAAAGTTGCCCACCAGATCAGGCCGCATGTCTAGGTCTGCCCGGAACCAGTCGGGTCCGGACGAATGCATGCGCAGTCCCAGCAGGCGGTTAAAAACAATCTGCCGCTCGAACAGGGTGCGCAGATAGTCGGAAAATTGCGGATCAGCCTGCGCCGGCAAGGTATCAGTGGTCGAACTCATGGGGGCATTGTCGTGCAAGCACTGCCAGGCCTGCGAGCGCCTGGTCAGAGTTTGCTGAAGTCGGGCAGGCGCTTGTCCATAAAGGCGGTGAAGGCCTCTTTGGCAGCCGCTTGGCCGAGCATGCGGCCGAAGATTTCCGACTCCTGGTTCATACGCTGGGCCACCTCGGCGGCGCTGCCCATTTTCATCAGGCGCTTGGTCTCGAGCAGCGAGGCCAGCGGCTTGCTCGCGAGCTTGCGCGCCTGCTGCTGCGCCAGCGCATTGGCCTCGGTGGGCGGAACAATGCGGTTGATGAGGCCCCATTCCAGCGCGCTCTCGGCCGAAAACGGCTCGCCCAGCAGCAGGGCTTCGGCAGCCCGCGCATGGCCCATGCGCTGCGGCATGAGCAGGCTCGAGGCCGCCTCTGGGCACAGGCCCAGGTTCACAAAGGGCGTCGAGAAAGCAGCGTTGTCGCCCGCGTAGACCAGGTCGCAATGCAGCAGCAAGGTGGTGCCCACGCCCACCGCCGGCCCGCAGACGGCGGCCACCAGCGGCTTGGGAAAGCTGCTGATGCCGCGCAGAAAGCGAAACACCGGCGCGTCCTGTGAACGTGGCGGCGTATTCAAAAAATCACCGATGTCATTGCCGGCGGAAAACACCGTCTCATGCCCCTGGATCACCACCACACGGACCTGCGCATCGGTAGCGGCCTGGGCCAGCGCGTCGGCCATCTGTCCGTACATGTCCGCCGTCAAGGAATTCTTGCGCTGCACACGGTTGATGGTGAGGGTGCTCACACCGCCTTCGGTATGGACCAGGATATCGCTCATGAAATCACTCCCTGAAAAATTTCGGATGCTGGCCGTGCAGGCCAAGGCTGGCAGGTCATCAGGCCGCAGTATCGGTCAACACAGCGCGCACGAGGCGCGCGCCGACGGCAAGGCCAGACAGAGCCTGCGTGTTGCAGGCCCGATCAGGCGCCGTCAGACCCGCTCAAAAATACCGGCCGCCCCCTGGCCCATGCCCACGCACATGGTGACCATGCCGTAGCGCAGCTGATGGCGACGAAGGGCATGCACCACCGTGGCGGCGCGTATGGCGCCGGTCGCGCCCAAGGGGTGGCCCAGCGCGATCGCGCCGCCCAGGGGGTTGACCTTGGCTGCATCCAGCCCCAGGGTATCGATGACGGCCAGCGATTGCGCGGCAAAAGCCTCGTTGAGCTCGATCCAGTCCAGCTCATGCTGCTGCAGCCCAGCATGGCGCAGCGCGGCGGGAATGGCCTCGATCGGGCCTATGCCCATGATGTGGGGCGGCACGCCCTTGCTGGCAAAACTGACGAAGCGCGCCAGCGGCGTAAGGCCATGGGTCTTGATGGCCCTCTCGCTGGCCAGGATCAGCGCGCCAGCGCCGTCGGAAGTCTGCGAGGAATTGCCGGCCGTGACCGAACCGCGGGCCGCAAACACCGGCTTGAGCTTGGCCAGACCCTGCATGGAGGTATCGGCGCGTGGGCCCTCGTCCAGACTGACGGTACGCTCGCGCAGCTGTAACTGCCCGGTCTGCAGATCGGGCTGGCGCTCGGTGATCTGCATGGGCGCGATCTCATCGGCAAACTCGCCCGCCTGCTGAGCCTTGAGGGCCCGCGCATGTGACTCGCAGGCAAAGCGGTCCTGCGCCTCGCGGCTGACCTTCCATTGCTGCGCCACTTTCTCAGCGGTCAGGCCCATGCCGTAGGCAATGCCGACATCATCGTCGCGGGCAAACATGGCCGGCGACAGCGAAGGCGTGTTGCCCGACATGGGCACCATGCTCATGCTCTCGGTGCCACCAGCGATCATCACATCGGCCTCGCCCACCCGGATGCGATCAGCAGCCATTTGCACCGCCGACAGGCCGGAGGCACAAAACCGGTTGACGGTAATGCCGCCGACGCCGGTAGGAAGCCCGGCCAGCACGGCCGCAATACGCGCCACATTCAGGCCCTGCGGCCCCTCAGGGATCGCACAGCCAGCGATCACATCCTCGATGGCTGCAGGATCGAGCGTGGGCGCCTGCGCCAGCGCCGCCCGCAGGGCATGCACCAACAACTCGTCAGGCCGAGTATTGCGGAAAAAGCCCCGCCCCGAACGACCGATGGGCGTGCGCGTGGCGGCAACGATGTAGGCGTCTTGAAGTTGTTTCATGAAATTTTTCCTCGAATGGGATCTCCTCACTCCCGCCCGCACTTGCGGGAGAGGGAGTCAGGTAAATAATCGCTTAGCGAAGGCTCAGGCCTTGGCATGGGTGAACTCAATTCTTTACTCCCTCTCCCGCTTGCGGGAGAGGGCTGGGGTGAGGGTCTGCAGCGTCAGCAAAATCTTCTCCAGCACAGCTTCAGTCTGCGTCAACACCTCGTGATTCCAAAAGCGCAAGGTGGTAAAACCCGCCTGGCGCATGAAGGCCTCACGCTCTTGGTCTTGAGCAAGAGCGTGATCTTCGTTGTGTTGTCCTCCGTCAAGCTCGATGACTACGCCGGCTTCCAGACAGGCGAAATCTGCGAAGTAAGGACCGATGGGGCGCTGCCGGCGAAACTTCAAACCCAGCAGCTGGCGATCACGCAGGTGCTTCCAGAGCAGGACTTCAGCGTCGGTCTGCTTATGGCGCAGTTGCCTGGCTCGCTCCACCCTCACCCCAGCCCTCTCCCGCACGCGGGAGAGGGAGCCTGAACGCTCGCCGTACTCTCCCGCTTCCGCGATAGGGCTGGGTGATGAGGATGTCATGGACGAACTCAGTTCCTCAACGGCTTGCCCGTACTCATCATGGCCATGATGCGCTCCTGACTCTTGGGATGGGCGACCAGTTCGCAAAAGGCCTTGCGCTCTAGTGCCATCAGGTATTCCTCGCTCACCAGGGTGCCGGGCTCCACCTCGCCGCCGCAGACCACCTGAGCGATCAGCTTGCCGATGTGATAGTCGTGGGCGCTGATGAAGCCGCCGTCGCGCATGTTCACCAACTGGCCCTGGATGGTCGCCAGGGCGTGACGACCGGCGGCCGCAAAAGGCTTCTTCAGTGGAGCGCGCCAGCCGCCAGCGGCCATGGCGCGTGCTTCATTGAGGGCTACAAACAACAGCTCATCCTTGTGCGCAACGATGACGTCGCTGTCCAGCA
>JBILDR010000275.1:0-4113 GCA_044352515.1 Polaromonas sp. | reverse complement strand
CGGCGCGCAATGAGGAGGGTGGGAGCTGCGCCCTCGCAGCGATGCAGCGCTTGATCAAGCGCTGGGGCTTCTCATGCGCACAATCGCGCCGAGGCGGCGCTCCCACATGACAGCGCTTCCGCATGACAGCGCTCCCACATGACAGCGCTCCCACAAGACAGCGCTCCCACAAGGCGGTGCTCCCACAAAGCTTCAGCGGCGCACAATGAGGAGGGTGGGAGCTGCGCCCTCGCAGCGATGCAGCGCTTGATCAAACGCTGGGGCTTCTCATGCGCACATTCGCGCCGAGGCGGCGCTCCCACATGACAGCGCTCCAACATGACGGTGCTCCCACAAGGCGGTGCTCCCACAAAGCTCCAGCGGCGCGCAAGGAGGGGGGTGGGAGCTGCGCCCTCGCAGCGATGCAGCGCTCGATCAAGCGCTGGGGCTTCTCATGCGCACAATCGCGCCGAGGCGGCGCTCCCACATGACAGCGCTCCCACATGACAGCGCTCCCACATGACAGCGCTCCCACATGACAACGCTCCCACATGACAACGCTCCCACAAGGCAGCGCCGCCACAAAGCCGCTTGGCTACAAAGCGACGCGCCAGGCGTCGTAGCCATAGACCCAGTCGGCGTTGCCCGGGCCTTTCATCCACTGGTTGCCGCGCGAGCCGATCTGGATGCGTGCGGTGCGCTCGCGGCGCGCCTGCTCATAGGCCTGCAGGGCCTGCGGCACGCCGGGCAGAGCCACACCCGCCAGGGCGCGGCCCAGTACCACCGCGTCTTCGATGGCCATGCCAGCACCCTGGGCCATGAAGGGCAGCATGGGGTGGCAGGCATCGCCGAGCAGACTGACGCGGCCTTGTGACCACTGGGCAAGCGGCTCGCGCTCATACAGAGCGCTCTTGAGCACGCGCTCGCAGGCGTCGAGCAGCTTGCGGGCGTCGGGGTGAAAGTCGCTATAGACCTGGCGCAGCTCCTGCACGTCGCCCTCGCTGGTCCAGGACTCCTCGGTCCAGTTGTCTTGACCGGTGGTGGCAAACACAAAGGTCTCGCGGCCCTGGTTGAGCGGAAAGGTCACGATCTGCGACTGCGGGTTGGGCCCCCACCATTTGGTGAAGGCATCGATCTCGGGCACGTCCTGCACGCGCTCGCTCGGCACCACCGAGCGGTAAGACACCACGCCGGTAAAGCGCGGGCTTTCCTCGCCGAACAGGGCGCTGCGTACCCGGGAATGGATGCCGTCGGCGCCGATCAGCACTTCGTGGCGGGCCGAGCTGCCGTCTTCGAACTGCAGCAGTACGCCCGCATCGTCCTGCACCAGCGACTTCAGGCGCCGGCCCAACAGGATCTGGCGCTCGGGCACTTCGGCCGCCAGCGCGGCCAGCAGATCGGCGCGGTGTATGGTCACCTGCGGCGCGCCATACTGCTGCTCGGCGGTCTGGCCCATGCCCAGGCGCGAGGTCTCCAGGCCGGTATCCCAGTCGCGGCTGATGCGAAAGGTCGGCTGCGCACCATCGCGGCGCACCTGCGCGCCCACCAGCCCGCCCAAGCCGTCCAAGGCCTTGACGACGTTGGGCGTGAGGTTGACATCGGCCCCCACCCGGCCCCAGCCCGAGGCTTGCTCGTAGACCGTGACCCGGTGGCCCTGGCGCATCAAAGCGATGGCCGCCGCCATGCCGCCGATGCCGCCGCCTGCAATTGCAATGTCCAGTGCTGCCATGTGTTGGGCGCTTTCAGAAGGTGCCGGGAAAGGAGCCGCCATCCATCAGGATGTTCTGGCCGTTGATGTAGCCGGCATGCACGCTGCACAGGAAGGCGCAGGTGCGGCCCAGTTCATCGGGCCGGCCGAAGCGGTGGGCCGGATGGCGGGCCAGGCGCTGCGCGATCAGTTGCGGGGCATCCATGCCCTGGCGCTTTGCGGCCGCCTCGAAGTTGCTCGCCAGACGGGCGGTCTCAAAAGTACCGGGCAGCAAGTTGTTGATGGTCACGCCGTCGGCCACTGTTGAGCGGGCCAGGCCGGCGACAAAGCCGGTCAGCCCGGCGCGCGCGCCGTTGGACAGGCCCAGCTGGTCGATGGGCGACTTGACCGCGCTCGATGTGATGTTGACGATGCGGCCAAAGCCACGCGAGCGCATGCCCTCGACCGTGGCTTTGATCAGCTCGATCGGCGCCAGCATATTGGCGTCGATGGCGGCCAGCCAGTCCTGCCTTTGCCACTGCCGAAAATCGCCGGGCGGCGGACCGCCCGCATTGGTGATGAGGATGTCAAAGTCGCGGCTGTGGGCGAAGATGCGCTCGCGCCCTTCGGCGCTGGTCACATCGGCCGCCAGCGCCTGCACCTGGCCGCCACCGAGTGCGCGCAGTTGCTCAGCCGCCGCCTGTAGCGGTGCCTCGGTGCGAGCGACGATGAGCACGTCGACGCCTTCGCTCACCAGGGCCTGGGCACAGGCATAGCCTAGGCCGGCGCTGGCACCGCATACCAGGGCTTTCTTGCCCGCAATGCCCAAATCCATCACTGGCCTCCTTGGCGCACGCGTTCCTTGATGCGCTCGCGCACAGGAACAAAGTCGTAACTGGGGTAGACCTCGACCTTGAACACGCCCCAGGCCGAGCGCTCAAGCTCCAGATTGACCTGCCCCAGCAGATGGGGCGGCACTTCCAGGGTCACGATCTGGCCCAGCCCCATGGCCACCGTCCAGGAGACCACCCGCGTGCCTTCAATCGGAAAACGCTCCCACCACTGGCTGGCTTTGAGGCGCGACTGTATGTCGTCGAGCACCAGTCCGGCATGGTGCTTGAGGATGAGGGTGATCAGCACCGGCTCGGCAGTAGCGGGGGGCGAAGCTTGGGCAGTGCTCATGGCGGCGACCTTATTGCGCGGTGATGCCGCGCGCACGGATGATGCGCGCCCAGGTCTGGGTCTCGGCGCGGATATGGGCGGCAAACTCGGCCGGCTTTTGGGTGGCTTGGCTCAGGCCCTGAGCGCGCAGCTGCTCACGCACCGCCGGCTGCTCCAGAATCTCGGCCGCGTCGCGGGCCAGCTGCTCGACCAGCGCATCGGGCGTGCCGGCTGGCGCCAGCAGGCCGTACCAGGAGGTGACCACCACGCCGGCAATGCCCTGCTCGGCCAGGGTGGGAATATCGGGCGCAGCCGGGCTGCGGGCGCTGTCGGTCAGGCCCAGAGCCACCAGCTTGCCGCTGCGAATATGCCCGAGCGTGGCCGGCAGGTTGCTGAACATCAGCGGCACGGTGCCGCCCAGCACGTCGTTGAGGGCCGGCCCGGTGCCCTTGTAGGGCACATGCAGCAGGTCCACATCGGTCTGCTGCTTGAAGAGCTCACCGGCCAGATGCAGGCCGCTGCCTATGCCCGGCGAGGCATAGGAGAGTGTGCCCGGCCTGGCCTTGGCCTGCGCCACCAGCTCACGCGGGCTGTTGATGCGTGCAGCGCTGCTGGCCACCAGCACATTGGGCGCCTTGGCCAGCATGGTCACCGGCGCGAATTCACGCTCAATGTTGAAGGGGAAGTTGGGCATCAAGGTCGGGTTGATGGTCAGGTTGCCGGCCGGCACCACCAACAGCGTTCGGCCGTCGGGCTTGGCCTTGCGCACCTTGTCGATGCCCAGATTGCCAGCCGCCCCCGGCAGGTTCTCCACCAGCGCAGGCAGGCCGGACTTCTTTTGCAAGCCCTCGGCCAAGATGCGCGAGAGGGTGTCGACCGGCCCGCCGGGCGGAAAGGGCGAGACCAGCAGCCAGCGCTCTTGCGCCCAGGCGGCCGGTCCGAGCAAGCCCACCGTCAGGGCCAGCAGGCCGGCTTTGAGGTGAACACTCAGGGGGCGAAATCTCATGGCTGATCTCCTCGGGGCGTCGCCATCAGGGCTGGGCCCAGGGCAAGGGGCTCTCGTTCATGCCCCAGTAAAAACTCTTCTGGCTGGTGTATTCCAAAATGCCTTGGCGGCCCTTCTCGCGGCCGGTGCCACTGAGCTTGACGCCGCCAAAGGGCGTGCTGATGGAAAACAGCTTGTAGGTGTTGACCCAAACCGTGCCGGTGTGCAGGGCCCGGCCTATGCGCCAAGCGCTCTTGTAGTCGCGCGTCCAGATACCGCTGGCCAGGCCGTAGTCGTTGTC
>JBILDR010000086.1:0-13760 GCA_044352515.1 Polaromonas sp. | reverse complement strand
TCCTTGATCAGCTGAACGATCTTGCCGCCGTAGCTCGACGACGGCGCGGCTGAGCGTTGTGCTGTGCCTTTGGACTCGGGCGCGCCGGTCGCGCCAGGCGTGCCGGTTGCGGTGGTGGAACTCGCCTGGCCCTGGATACGGCGCAGTTGCTCTTGCCTGCGTTTTTCTGATTCGGCCGCTTCCTTGCGGTCTTGTTCCTTGCGTGCTTCTTCCTTGGCCTTTTCGCGCTGCTTGTCTTCTTTTTCCTTGCGGTCTTTCTCGACTCTTTCTTTTTCAGCCTTGTCCTTCTGGGCTTTTTCCTTGGCCTGCTTTTCCGCTTTTTCCTCTGCTTTTTGCTTTTCCTTGCGGCGCTTTTCCAGCGCCAGATCGGCGTCGCGCGCTTCCTGCTGGACACGCGCCGGTGGCGGTGGTGGCGGTGGCGCAGGCTGCTCCTGCGGGGGCGGCGGTGTGGGCTTGGGGCTTGCCTCTGGCGCGGTGGCGGCAGGCGCAGCTCGCTCAGCCACCGGCGCCCAGATCTCGGCGCTAAAGGCCACCGTCGGATCGGTGCGCGACCAGTTCACACCCCAGGCCAGGGCCAGCACCAGCAGGGCGTGGGCGAGCAGGGACAGTGCCAGCGCCGGCCCGGAGCTGGCTGCCGCAGGCGGGTTAAGGTCTTGGGCGGGCGCTGCGTTCATGGCCTGCGCGCTGCTCAATTTCCGGTTTGCACCGACAGCGCAATGCGGCTGACGCCGGCCTTGTTCAGGGCGTCCATCACCTTGACCACCACCTCGTAGCGCACCGACTTGTCGGCGCTGATCAGCACCGGCGTGGCCTGCTCACCTTCTGGGACCGCCGGCTGCAGGCGCTTGACCGCCTGCCCCACATCGCCCAGGGTGCTGGGCTGACTGCTGCCGCTGTGCTTGATTTCCAGGCTCTCGTTTTTGGCGATCTGCACCTGTATGGGCTTGACCGGCTGCGCCGCGGCTTTGCCCACGCGGGGCAGGGCGATCATGCTGGGGGTGATCAAGGGGGCAGTGACCATGAAGATGATGAGCAGCACCAGCATCACGTCGATGAAGGGCACCATATTGATCTCGTTGATGGTGCGCCGACCCCGGCCTCGGCCTCGTCCCTGTACGCTGGCCATGGCTTTTAGTGACCGGACGCCGACTGGGCGCCCAGATTGCGCTGCAGGATGTTGGAGAACTCTTCGATGAAGGTCTCCAGCCGATTGGCCACCCGGTCGATGTCGTGGGCAAAGCGGTTGTAGCCGATGACGGCCGGAATCGCTGCGAACAGGCCGATGGCGGTGGCCACCAGGGCCTCTGCGATGCCGGGGGCCACGGTGGCCAGGGTTACCTGCTCCAGCGCAGCCAGCCCGGTGAAGGCGTGCATGATGCCCCAGACGGTGCCAAACAGACCCACATAGGGCGCGACCGAGCCGACTGTGCCCAGAAAGGACAGATTGGCCTCGACCGCGTCGAGTTCTCGCTGGTAGCTCGCCCGCATGGCGCGGCGCGCGCCGTCGAGCAAGGTGGGCGCGTCGTTGACGCGGCGCTCGCGCAGCTTTTGAAATTCGCGCATGCCGCTGGCAAAGATGCGCTCCATCGGCCCGGTCTCTTTGGCATTGCGCAAGGCGGCGGCATACAGGTCGTTCAGGCTGGTGCCCGACCAGAACTCTTTGTCGAAGGCATCGTTCTGACTTTTGACCCGTTTGATCCGCAGCAGCTTGCTGAAGATGGTGGTCCAACTGGCCAGAGACATGCCGATGAGGATCAGCACCACGGCCTTGACCACCCAACTGGCGTTGAGCAGGAGCGGGATGATGGACAGTTCGTGGTTCATGGGCTGGCTTGGAGTTGTTGTAGAACCAGGGCAGGGATGCGGCTGGGCTTGAGGCTGAGCGCTTCGACCCAGCCCAGGCGTATTGTCGCCTCACACAGCACGCTTTGATCGCCGATGAGCCGGGCCTGCTGTTGCAGGTGCAGACTGCCGCGGCCCAACTGGGTCAGGGCGGCGCTGACCCGCAGCTCGTCGTCGAGCCGGGCCGGCCGGAGGTAGCGTACCTCGGTTTGGCTGACCACGAACATGCCGCCGCTGCTTTGGCGCAAGGCCTGCTGCGAAATGCCCAGCGAGCGCAGCCATTCGGTGCGGGCGCGTTCGAAGTATTTGAGGTAGTTGGCATAAAAGACGATGCCGCCGGCGTCGGTGTCTTCCCAGTACACCCTGACCGGCCATTCAAAGGCGGCGCGGTGGGCCTCAGCCAAGTACCGCCTCCAGGCGGGCGACGGCCTGCTGTAGTTGGTCCATGCTGCTGGCGGTGGAAAAGCGCAGGTAGCGGTGAGGGTCGGCCTGGCCAAAGTCGCGCCCGGGGGTGACCACCACCCGCGCCTGCTGCATCAGCGCAAAAGCCAGATCCCAGCTGCCGCCGGTGCCGTCGGGCCGGCCTGCGCTCAGCGCTAATTTTTCAATGGCCGAGCTGGCATCGGCATAGGCATAGAAGGCGCCGTCGGGCCGCACCGGCACATGCAGGCCCAGGCGCTCGAGTTCGGGCAAGAAATAGTCCCTGCGGGCTTTGAACTGGGCGCGCCGAGCTTCATATTCGGCCAGGCTGTCGGGCTCGAAGCAGGCCAGCGCCGCGTGCTGGGCCAGCGCGCTGGCGCAGATGAACAGGTTCTGCGCGAGCCGTTCGACCACCGGCACCAGTGCCGGTGGCAGCACCAGCCAGCCCAGGCGCCAGCCGGTCATGCTGAAGTATTTCGAGAAGCTGTTGATGCTGATCACCGACTCGCCCAGCTCGCCCGGCAGGGCCAGTGCGCTGCGCCCGAACTGTTCTTCGTAGCTCAGGCCCAGGTAGATCTCGTCAATCATCGAGATGCTGCCGCGCCCCAGCACGAATTCATGCAGGCGCTTAAATTCGTCGGGCGCAATCGAGGTGCCGGTGGGGTTGGAGGGCGAGGCCAGCAGTACGCCGCGGGTGGCCGGCCGCCAGGCCTCTTGTACGCTGGCCAGGGACAGTGAAAACCGCTGGGCCGCGGTGGTGGGCAGCAGCACCGCCTGCCCCCCGGCGCTGCTGACGAAGTGTCGGTTGCAGGGGTAGCTCGGGTCGGGCATGAGGATCTCGTCGCCCGCTTCGACCAGGGCCAAACAGGCCAGTTGCAGCGCGGCTGAGGCGCCGGCGGTGATCACGATGCGCGAGGCTGGCACCTGAGCGGCAAAGCGCTGGGCATACCACTGGCTGATGCGCTCGCGCAAGGCCGTCAGCCCGAGCGCGGGCGTGTACTGGGTCTGCCCGTCTCGCAGGGCCCGCTCGGCGGCCATTTGCACCAGCGGCGGCGCGGTGAAGTCGGGCTCGCCGATGTTGAGGTAGATCATCGGCGGCGCTCCAGCGGGCCCCTGCTGTTCGAGCTGATGGGCGGCCTTGGCCACTTCCATCACATAGAAGGGGTCGATGCGCTGCGCGCGCTCGGTAATACGGATCATAGGCGCCGGCCCACCTCCTGGGCGCGCAGCTGCGGTGCGAGTTGGTTGAGCACGCCATTGACCCATTTGTAGCCGTCAGTGCCGCCAAAGCCCTTGGCCAGCTCTATGCACTCATTGATGACCACCCGCCAGGGCACGTCCATGCAATGGCGCAGCTCATAAGCCCCGATCCACAGCACGCCATGCTCGATGGGCGAGACCTCGGTGAGCTTGCGGTCGATGTGGGGAGTGATGAGCGCGTCGAGCTGCTCGCCCTCGCGGATGCAGCCGTGCAGCAGGGCGTCGAAATGGGCCGCGTCGGCCTTGTGAAAGCCGATCAGGTCGCGGGTGAAGCTGTCGATGTCTTCGGCCGGGTTGCGCCCCACCAGGTGCTGATACAGGGCCTGCAGGGCAAACTCGCGGGCACGGGTACGGGCCGATTTGTCGCCAGCCTTGCGCGGCGTAGGTGCTCTGGGGGCCGCAGCGCCGGGCTGATCGATGTCGACAGGTGAGTTCATGGGGCCAGGCTTTGCAGCAGACGGGCCATTTCGATGGCCACCTTGGCCGCATCGCGGCCTTTTTCGTCTTGCCGGGCCAGGGCTTGCGGCAGGTCTTCGGTGGTCAAGATGGCGTTGGCGATCGGCAGGCGGTAGTCGAGCGCCACTCGGGTGACGGCCGCACCGCTTTCATTGGCCACCAGTTCGAAGTGATAGGTCTCGCCGCGAATGACGCAGCCCAGTGCAATGAGGGCGTCAAAGCCGCCGCGCTCGGCCAGCGCCTGCAAGGCGGTGGCCACTTCAAGCGCGCCGGGCACCTGCACATGGGTGATCTGCTCGACGCCGGCGGCCTTGAGCTCGCTCAGGCAGGCCTGGGCCAGGGCCTGGGTCACGCCCTCATTGAAGCGCGCCTGCACGATGCCGATGCTCAGGCCGCGCCCGTCGCTGGGCACCGAAGTCTGGCCTTTGTCTGTGGTTTGCATGGGTGTCTTTCAGGCCTTGATATCGTCTTTGCTCAGGTAGCCCACGATTTCCAGGCCATAGCCGGCCATGCTGGGCATGCGGCGCGGGTTACCCATCAGGCGCATCTTGCGCACGCCGCACTGCAGCAGGATTTGGGTGCCGATGCCGTAGGTGCGCAGGTCCATGCGGCCCCGGCTGGGCCCGTGGCTGGGTTGGGCCAGGCCTTCGAACTGAGCCAGCCATTGCTCGGCACTCTCGCCGCAGTTGAGCAGCACGGCGACGCCACGGCCTTCCTGGGCGATAAAGCGCAGGCTCTCGTCCAAGCTCCATGAATGCATGGTGCGGCCGGTCTCGAGCACATCGAACAGCGACAGCGGCTCATGCACCCGCGCGGCCACCGGCTCGCCCGGCTGCCAGCTGCCCTTGACCAGGGCCAGGTGCAGGCTGCCGCTGGGCTTGTCGCGCCAGGCGTGGGCGGTGAATTCCCCCCAATGGGTCTGCATGCTGCGGCTGCCAACACGCTCGACCAGCGACTCATGGCGGCTGCGGTGCTCGATCAGGTCGGCGATGGTGCCGATTTTCAGGCCATGGACCGCGGCGAATTCCAGCAGGTCGGGCAGCCGCGCCATGGTGCCGTCGTCCTTCATGATTTCGCAGATCACCGCCGAGGGCGAGCAGCCAGCCATGGCCGCCAGGTCGCAGCCCGCTTCGGTATGGCCGGCGCGCATCAGCACGCCGCCGTCAACGGCTTGCAGCGGAAAGATGTGGCCGGGCTGCACCAGGTCGCTGGCCTGGGCCTTGGGTGCCACGGCGGCTTGCACCGTGCGGGCGCGGTCGGCGGCCGAGATGCCGGTGGTCACGCCTTCGGCCGCCTCGATAGAGACGGTAAAGGCGGTGGAATGCTTGGTGCCGTTGCGGCTGACCATGGGCGGCAGTTGTAGCAGTTCGCAGCGCTCGCGGCTGAGGGTCAGGCAGATCAGGCCACGGCCATAGCGGGCCATGAAATTGATCGCATCGGCGCTGACATGGTCAGCGGCCAGCACCAAGTCGCCCTCGTTCTCGCGGTCTTCCTCGTCGATCAGGATGACCATGCGGCCGGCGGCCATTTCGGCCACGATGTCCTGGACCGGCGAGATCGTCACCGGTGGTGTGAGGGGGGCGGCTGCATTCATGAAGTGAGGGGCTTTCTTTGGTCCTGCAGCATGCGCTCGACATAGCGTGCGATCAGGTCGATCTCGAGGTTGACGGACGCGCCCGCTTGCAGGCTGCCCAGCGCGGTATGCGTTACGGTGTGCGGAATCAGGTTGATGCTGATCTCACAGCCGCCTTCGAGCGCGGCCGGGTCTTGCACCTGATTGACGGTCAGGCTCACCCCATTGACGGTGATCGAGCCTTTGTAGGCCAGAAAACGGGCCAGCTGGGCCGGCACCGCAATGCGCAACTCCCAGCTTTCGCCCACTTGCGCAAAGTGCGTGACTTGTCCTATGCCGTCGACATGGCCGCTGACGATATGCCCGCCCAGGCGGTCATGCGCACGCAGTGCTTTTTCCAGGTTGATCGGGCCGGTCTGGCCCAACCCGCTGGTGCGCGCCAGCGACTCGGCCGACACGTCGACGCTAAAGCGCTGGGTGCTGAGTTCGATCTGGGTGGCGGTCATGCAGGCGCCGTTGAGCGCGATGCTGTCGCCCAGCGCGACATCATCCAGATAGCCAGGGGGGGTCTCAATGGTCAGGCGTTTGCCGTGGGCCAAGGAGCTGCCGAGAGGGTGGATGGCGACGATGCGCCCCACGCCGGTGATGATGCCGGTAAACATGAGCGTATTTTCGCAGGGAATTGGGCTGCCGGCCGGCCAGCGCTGCTTCGACCCTAAAAAGCCTCGGATCCGACCCGCCGCGCCATGACCCGCAGGTCGGGCCCGATGCGCTGGAAATCGGTAAATTGCAGGGGGATGCCGTCCGACAGTTGCTTGAGCGCAGGCAGCGCCAACAGGCCCTGGCCGGGACCCAGCAGCAGCGGGGCCAGGTAGATCAGCAGCTCATCGATCAGGCCGGCGCGCATCAGCGAGCCATTGAGTTTGCTGCCCGCTTCCACATGCACTTCATTGATCTCGCGCCGCGCCAGGTCCTGCACCATTGCGGCCAGGTCGACCTTGCCTTGCGCATCGGGCAGGCAGGTGATGTGCGCGCCCAGTGCACTCAGTTCGGCCTCGCGGCCGGCATCGCGCACTGCGGTGTAGATCCAGACCGGCCCACCGCCTTGCAAGATGCGCGCTTTCAGCGGCGTTTGCAGATGGCTGTCGACGATCACCCGCACCGGCTGGCGCGGTGTGCTGAGCCCGCGCACATTGAGCGTGGGGTCGTCGGCCAGCACCGTGCCTATGCCGGTGAGCACTGCGCAGGCGCGCGCGCGCCAGGCGTGGCCGTCGGCGCGCGCCGCGGGCGAGGTGATCCACTGGCTCTGGCCGTCACCCAGGGCGGTGGTGCCGTCGATCGAGGCCGCCACTTTCAGGCGCAGCCAGGGCCGGCCGCGCTGCATGCGGCTGAAAAACCCGATGTTGAGCTCGCGCGCTTGCTGCGCGCCGGGGCCGACCTCGACCTGCACACCGGCCGCGCGCAGCCGGTCCAGACCGCGGCCAGCCACCAGCGGGTTGGGGTCGGTGAGGCTCGCCACCACCTTGGCCACGCCGGCTTCGATCAGCGCATCGCAGCAGGGGCCGGTACGGCCATGGTGGGCGCAAGGCTCAAGCGTCACATAAGCGGTGGCCCCGCGCACCGAATGGCCGCGTGTGGCCGCATCGCGCAAGGCCATGATCTCGCCATGGGCCTGGCCGGTGGCCTGGGTATGCCCCTCGCCGATCACTTGGCCTTGGGCATCGACCAGCACACAGCCCACCGCCGGGTTGGGCGGGGCCAGCAGGCGGGCCTGGGCGGCCAGTTCTAGGGCGCGTTCGATCATGGTGGGCGTGTGTGACTCGGCTTTTTGAGGCCTTGCGGTCTTGTCTTGGGTTTTCTTCGGGCAGTGTAAGGCGCAGCGCAGCCTGCTTCGGGTGCCGGCTGCATCCTAAGCCAGTCCTCATGGGTACCTGCCGAAATAACAATTAACACCCGTCCACGCAGGGCGTTCTTAGGATGGGTCATGGACCGGCCAGGCCTGCCTTCGTTTGCGCGCAACTCGGGGTTTACCTTGCTCGAGTTGATGGTGGTGCTCGGCTTGACGCTGGCCCTGGCCACCCTGGCCCAGCCGTCCTTGCGAGGTCTGTTGCTGCGCTGGACCTTGGAGACCGAGGCGCAGATCCTGCTCGATGACCTGCGCTATGCCCGCACCCAGGCCATTGTTCGGGGCCAGGCGGTCTCAATCTGTCCCACGCTTGATGGCCTGGCCTGCGCCGGCCATGGCGACTGGGGCCGTGGCTGGATGGTCTTTCTCGATGCGCAAGCCAACCGCGTGCCCGGTGCCGGCAAGCTGGTGTTGCGCCGGCACCAGCCCAGCGCATCGGTGCAGGCCATCACCAGCAATGCCAGCGCCTTGCGGGCCGGTCTGAGCTACCAGCCCACCGGCGCGGCCCGGGCGGCTGGGCAGAGCCTGCGCCTGCTGGCCGGCTCGGCGCTGCGCCTGGTGTGCATTTCGATGCAGGGCCGGGCGGCGCTGCGGCCTGAGGGGCAGACCCAATGTTCATGAACAAGCCCGATGGCGGCGGTTTCATGCTCATCGAGGTGCTGATCAGCTTGTTGCTGCTCAGTCTGGGCGCAAGCGCCTGGCTGAGTGCCCAGGCTGGCGCCTTGCGTCAGAGTCGGCTCAATCAGCACACCGTCCAGGCCCAGGTGCTGGCCGCTGATCTGGCCGAGCGGCTGCGGGCCAGCCCCGGCCAGGCGCAGGCCGTGGCTGCGCAACTGGCACTGACGGTAGCCGCCAGCGGCGCGGCTTGCAGTCTGGGGCAGTGCGATGCACCTGCCTGGGCCTCGGCCGACGCGGCGCAGTGGCGAGCTGGCCTGCAGCAGGCCTTGCCTCAGGGCTCGGCGCAGTTGCAGATCGATACAGGCGGCCGCAGCGGCTTGCTTACCCTGGTCTGGCGCGAGCCGGGCGCGCAGGACTTGGGTCTGGCAGCGCCAGCCTATTGGCGCTGCCCTGTTGATTTTTCTGATCCGGCCGCCGGCTGGCGCTGCATGAGTCTGGGGCTGGCGTGGTGAGGGCGGGCCGGTCGGGCTGGCCAGGGCGCCGAGCGGCGGGATTGAGCCTGCTGGAATGGCTGGTCGCGTCCTTCATCGCCTGGTCGCTGATTGCGGCGGCCCTGGTGCAGACGGTGTCGGCCCGGCGCAGCCAGCGCCTGCAAGCGGCGCAGGCGCTGATGATTGAAGACGCACAGATCGCCATTGAGCTGCTGCGGGCCGACTTGATGATGGCCGGCTACGGCCGGCCGCTGCGCTCGCGCTCCAGCCCTGGCGTGCCGGCATCCTGGCAGACCGCTCTTGAGGCAGCGCCCCTGTGGGCTTGCGACCATGGCTTTGCCAGTCCGCCCAGCAACGCGCAGCCGGTTTGTGCCGCTGCGCCTGCCCCGGGCAGCCCGGGCTCATCGGCGGTAGAGATCGCCTATGAGGCCGACGGCTACAGCACGGTCCTGGGCAGCGACGGCCGACCGACCGACTGCCTGGGCAACAGCCTGGACGCCAGTACGGCCGCCGACGGCAGCCGGGTGTACATCGCCTACAACCGCTGGCAAGTCAGCACCGGAGCGCGCAGCGAGCTGCGTTGTGGTGGGCGGGGCAGCAGTGGGCCACAGCCTGTGGTCGACAACGTTGAGCGCCTTGTGCTCAGCTGGGGCCTGCCGGTCGATGCCGTCGAAGGCACGGCGCTGCGCTTTTTGAGCGCAGCCCAGGTGGGTGACTTCCGGCAGGTGAGGGCGGTGCGGCTGTGCCTCTTGCTGCGCAGCAGCGATGCTGTCCTAGGCCAGGATGATGTGCGCAGTTACACAGACTGCGCGGGCAATGCCCTCACTTCCGGCGACGGCCGGCTGCGGCGGGCCTTTTGGTCGACCGTGGCCTTGCGCAACTGGAGCAGATAGCCGTGCGGCCGGGCGCTCCCATTGCGTGCAGGGCTGTACCTGCTGAGCGCGGCTTCAGCCTCTTGGTGGTGTTGGTGCTGCTGGGCGCTATCGCACTGGGCTCGGCGGCGGCGCTGCGCCGCAGCGCTGGCTCGACCCAGCTGGCCCGTGCCCAGCTGATGCGCTCCATTGCGCATGAGCAGGCGCAGGCGGGTCTGCTCTATTGCGAGGCCCAGCTGCTGCTGCCCAGCGCTGCGCGGGTGCCGGCACTGGCGCAAAGCGCGCTGACCCTCAGCTCGGTGGCGCAGCCGGCCTGGACCTCGGCCGCACTGTGGCAAGCGGGTACAGCTTTAGCGACGGTGCCTGTGGCTACCGCCGCGTCCGCCGGCAAGCCGCCGGTCTGCCTGGTCGAGACTCAGACCCTGCCTGAGCAGGCAGCGGGCTCGATGGTCTACCTGGTTAACGCGCGCGGCTTTAGCCCCGACCACCGCAGCGATACCGTCTCGGGCGCGACCACGGCCGGCACGGCGGTCTGGCTGCAAAGCACGCTGCTGATTGAAAACACCCAGGTGCGCGCGCGTCTGTGGCGGCGCATTCTCAACCCGCCCTTGAGGTGATCCATGACGAATCCCTGCCCATACCCATCGACAAGGCCGCTGCCGCAGCGCGCACAGCGCCACCATGCCCGGCAGGGCATGAGCCTGATCGAGCTGCTCACCGTGCTGCTCATCGTCGGTCTGCTTGCCGCGCTGGCCTGGCCTTCTTATCGCAGCCAGCTGCAGCGCAGCCACCGGGCCCAGGCGGCGGTGGCCTTGCTGCAGGCCCAGCAGTTCATGGAGCGCTACTACAGCGTGCAAGGCAGCTACCTCGGCGCTGCAGGGCAAAAGCCCAGCCTGCCGGCGGCGCTGCAATCGGTGGTCGTCGATGGTCAGATGCTCTACGCGGTGCAGATCGAGCAGGTCGATGCGGTGAGCTATCAACTGCGGGCCGAGCCGCAGGGTGCGATGGCTAGCGATACCTGCGCCGCGCTCACCCTGAGCCACACCGGCCTGAAGGGCCGCAGCGGCTCCGCGGCCACGGTGCAGGAATGCTGGCGCTAGCTGTGGGCTCAAGCCGGCGGCTCAGCGCCGGACCTCGTCGACCAGATTCTTGAAGTCGTCCAGGTCTTCGAAGCTGCGGTAGACACTGGCAAAGCGCACATAGGCGACCTTGTCGAGTTTTTTAAGCTCACGCATCACCCATTCGCCGAGCCGGGTCGAGGGCACTTCGCGCACGCCCAGGTTGAGCAGCTTTTCTTCGATGCGCTCGATCGCTGCATCGACCTGCTCGGTGCTCACTGGCCGCTTGCGCAAGGCCAGGCTCATCGACTCGACGATCTTGCTGCGCTTGTATTCGATGCGCCGGCCGTCCTTCTTGACGATGGCCGGCAAGTTGACATCGGGCCGCTCGTAGGTGGTAAAGCGCTTTTCGCAGGCGCCGCATTGGCGGCGCCTGCGCACCACGTCCGCGTCCTCCGAAACCCGGGTCTCTACCACCTGGGTTTCAAGATGGCCGCAGAAGGGGCATTTCATCGGTAGACCGGAAAGCGGGCGGTCAGGGCGTTGACCTTGGCGCGCACCGCAGCGATATTGGCCTCGTCGTGCGGCTGGTCGAGCACGTCGGCGATCAGGTTGGCCGTCAGTCGGGCTTCCTCGTCCTTGAAGCCGCGGGTCGTCATGGCCGGGGTGCCGATGCGCACGCCGCTGGTGACCATGGGCTTTTCCGGGTCATTGGGGATGGCGTTCTTGTTGATCGTCATATGGGCCTGGCCCAGCACCGCTTCGGCCAGCTTGCCGGTGATGCCCTTGGCGCGCAGGTCGACCAACATCACATGGCTCTCGGTGCGGCCGCTGATGATGCGCAGGCCGCGCTCGGTCAGGGTCTGGGCCACGATTTGCGCATTCTTGATCACCTGCTGCTGGTAGGCCTTGAACTCGGGCGCCAGTGCCTCCTTGAAGGCCACCGCCTTGGCCGCGATCACATGCATCAGGGGCCCGCCCTGCAGACCCGGGAAGATGGCGCTGTTGATCGCCTTCTCATGGGCGGACTTCATCAGGATGATGCCGCCGCGTGGGCCACGCAGGCTCTTGTGCGTGGTCGAGGTGACCACATCGGCATGGGGCACCGGGTTGGGGTAGACGCCAGCGGCGATCAGGCCAGCATAGTGGGCCATGTCGACCAGGAAGATCGCGCCCACGTCCTTGGCGACTTTGGCAAAGCGTGCCCAGTCGATCTGCAGGCTGTAGGCCGAGGCGCCGGCGATGATGAGCTTGGGCCGGGTTTCGTGGGCCTTTTTCTCCATCGCGTCGTAGTCGATCTCTTCCTGGCTGTTCAGGCCGTAGGAGACCACGTTAAACCATTTGCCCGACATATTGAGCGCCATGCCATGGGTCAGGTGGCCACCTTCGGCCAAGCTCATGCCCATGATGGTGTCGCCCGGCTTGAGAAAGGCCAGAAACACCGCTTCATTGGCAGAGGCGCCGCAATGGGGCTGCACATTGGCGGCATCGGCGCCGAACAATTGTTTGACGCGGTCGATGGCCAGTTGCTCGGCCACATCGACGTACTCGCAGCCGCCGTAGTAGCGCTTGCCGGGATAGCCCTCGGCGTATTTGTTCGTCAGTTGCGAGCCTTGTGCGGCCATCACCGCTGGCGAGGCGTAGTTCTCGCTGGCGATCAGCTCGATGTGGTGTTCCTGGCGGGCGTTTTCTGCCTCGATGGCAGCCCACAGCTCGGGGTCGGTTTGAGCGACCAGATGTTCACGGTTGTACATGGCAGTCCTTAAAGACATGGTCCCTGCGGAGTTGGCAAGGGCTGCCCAGGCGAACGGCTCGAAGGCCGGTGCCCGCGGCGCAGACCGTGCGCTCCCCAGTGGTGTCCCACGTCAGCCGCACAGCCTTCTCAGACCTGCAAGCCTATCGCCAGTTGCGCACGGGGCGCAGTGTAGCCCAGGCCGGCAGCTCCTGAGGAGCTTGACTGGCTGGTTTCAGGAGCGCTGTCCGCCGCTGACCGGTGCGTCAGGCATCTGTGCGCTGGCTGGCTGCAGTACCGGCACCGCCCAGGCGGTCTGGCCACTGGTGGGCACGGTCTTGCCTTCGGCCACCAGCTTGAGCCGTTCTTGTTCTGCCAGCACCTTGGTGGCGTAGCCGTTGTCATCCTCCAGGTTGGCTGCGCCGACATAGAACTTGAGCCCGCCTTCGACCGAGCCCGCCCGCTCGATGCAGGCCAGCAGCACCCGCACACCCACCCGCAAATTGGTCACCGGGTCAAACGCCGCGAGCTTGCCGCCAAACGGTGAATATTTTTGGTGATGGACGCTGGTCATGACCTGCATCAGGCCTTGCGCGCCCACCGGGCTTTGGGCGAAGGGGTTGAAGCCCGACTCCACCGCCATGATGGCCAGGATCAAGGTCGGATCGAGGGCGACCTTGCTGCCGATGTCATGGGCAGCGGCCACCAGAGCGGCCACCGGTTCGGGCGCTACCCCGTATTTGCGGCTGAGCCAATGGGCCAAGTCCGCCTGCGGTTTGGGCAGATCGCTGGGGTTCAGGGCGGTGGCCCGGCCGGCGGCGGCCGGCTCGCCCAGGCTCAGATTGGCCTCTTGGCGCTCGACCAGCAGGGCCATCAGTTGTACTTCCGCCGCCTCGCGCAGGTCGGTGCGGGCCGTCAGGGTGATGACCACGAAGGCCACAGCCAGTCCCAGCATGGCGAAACTGTTGTGGGTGACGTCGAAAAATCCCTGGGCGATGTCCTGGCCCACATGGGCCACACTCAGGCGGATGCGCTGCAGTCTTGTGCGGACTGGGGCGCTGGTAGGCGCTGTCATGGCTTTCCTTTATGGTTCTTGCGCCGTCCGTCTGGAGGCGCCGGGTGGCCGGGTCAGGCGAGGGCTCTGGGCCTGGCCGGCCTCCTGGTGCCGGTCCTGCTGACCTGGGGTTGACCCTGGTTTTTTGCTGTTCCGAATTTTAGGAGCAATCCAAACACTCGGTCAACGCTCCAGAATCTGCGCGAATTTTTCTTAATATGAAATACTGGAGCGCTTCTGACGGGTCGTGGCGGGCTCCTCCAGCGTTAGCAGCGGCCCGATCAGGCCCACTTCGCAGCGGCCATTTAAAAGCGGCGGGCAATTGCGGTCAAAATAGCCGGTTTTCTCCTTCCCCCTTTGCGGTCGCCGGTCTGCTGCTGGCTTGCGGCGCTGCGACCCTCTTTTCCCCCCTTTGTCCCAGACCCATGGTTCATTCAGACCCCTCCCCGGAATCTCAGCCCCGCGCCAAGGCGGTCGA
>JBILDR010000274.1:0-4160 GCA_044352515.1 Polaromonas sp. | reverse complement strand
CGGTCGCATCCAGACCATCAGCAGGCTCACCACGCTCGATGCGAGCAAGGCGCCGACAAAGGGCGCCAGCGTGGGCACGCTGGTCGGAAAGCTCGCGGCCAGCAGACCGGCCTGCAAGCTGCCGCCGCTGAGCCATCCCGGTATCACCGCGCCCAGCAGACCAGCGACAGCGCCCGCCACCGCCGCAGCCGGCGTCATCCGCTGCCACAAGCCCAGCAGCACTGGCACCACCGCGGTCGTACACAGCAGATCGGCAATCAGAAACAGGCGCAGCACCGACAGGCCCTGCAAGGACAGCAGCACCACTGGCACCATCAGCAGCACCGTGACCCAGCGGGCAGCGCTCAGCGATACGCCGGGACGGGCGGTGACCACCAGCGAAGCAATCGCGCTTTGCAGCGTGTCCACGGAGGAAGCCACCAGGGCAACAGCCAGCAGCAATGTCGGCAGGGCCAGCCAAGCCGGCGCGTCGCTCAGCAGGGCGAAAAACGGGATAGGGGGACTGCCTGGGTTCTTGCCCATGGCCATGCACAGCATGCCCAAAGCGCCCAGCACCACAATCACCGGCATGCTCAGCAGGCCGCCCAGCAAGGCGCCGCGCTGCAGCTCGCGGTCGTTGCGCGCCGACCAGACCCGCTGCCAATAGCCTTGGTGAAAGATGTTGGCCGCCGTCACCGCAATCACCAGCGTCAGCGCCACACTCAAAGACACCTCCATCGGTGCGCTCGGCCAGGGCCGGGTGATGGCGCCAGTGGGCAGGTTGATCAGCAAGACCACCACCACCAAGAGCAGCAAGGCTATCAGCAGCCAAGCCTGCCAGCGGTCGGTGATCAGGCTGGCGCGCAGGCCGCCTAAGGTGGTGTAGATCAAGGTGGTCACCGCCACCGCGACGATGACGCCGGCGCCGGGCAGCTCAGAAAGCATGGCGGTAATGCCGCCGATGGCCGTCAGCTCTGCGGTGATAAAGCACAACATATAGAGCACCGACAGCGCGCTCACCCACAGGCGCAAGCCGGCACCAAAGCGCTCTTGGGCGTATTCGGCGATGGTGCGCCCGCCCGGCATGCGCCGGCGTATCGCAGGCCCGCACCAGGCCAGCAGGAAAAACGGGAAGGCTGCGCCCAGGGCGTAGCCGGCCAGGGCCACCGGGCCGACAAAGGCGCCGATCTCGGGCGGTGCGAAAAGGATCCAGCCGCCCAGGCCGGAGGCCAGGAAGGACAGCCCCAGGGTGGTGGCGCTCTGTGAGCCGCGGGCGGTCAGGTAGTCGTCCAGGCTGGCGACCGGTGTGCGCTCGCGCAGGGCGATCCAGATGAAAAAGAAAAAACAGACGGCCAGGGCCGCCACTGTGGCGTACAGCATGTCGCGCTTCCTCCGCCGGTATGAGCCGGATCAGGTTCCAGGGTCAGCGTTGAGTCAAACGCAGTCTCAGCCCCTTTCGGGACGCCCCTGGCGACGGGTTGATGGTGAAAGACCTTGCCCCTAAAGGCGGCGCGATTCTACAGGGCTGACCGGGATAGGGGCGGGCCGGCAGCCTTCTGTCATCAGGTGATGAGCAGCGGTTCATGGCCCTGCTGTGCGTTTTTTTCCTTTCAGCAGCGACTGTTCCTGGGGATGCTCGCTCGGCGCGCTGATGTGTCCCGACTCATTGTCCCTGCGCTCAAAGCCACTCGTGTTAATCGTCAAAAAGTACTCAAGAGTCTGAAACCTTATGAATGCCGTCGGAAGACATATTTTGACAGTTTTTGCCAGTATTTTGTAAGTAGTAAATTTGACATTTATTAACGAATAGTTAAATAATGATCTAATATTTGTCACTCAATTAAAGATTGGGTAGCTTTAGATTTTTGGCTTGTGTACTTCCTTAGATGTAAGACCTTCCTCCTGCCCGTGGGTCCTTAAAGAGTCGCAAGTTTTTTGTTGGTTTGAGGAGCGGCTTCGCCCAAGCGGGGCCGACCCATAAAGGAATTGGGAGAAGTTGCAATGGCTATCGTGTTGCTTGCGGTTAAGCACTCTGAGTTGGGGTCAACGGGGGCGGGTGCTTCGCGTCAAATGCTGAGTTCGGGTTGGAAGCTGCCTGGCTCTGGGTCGGCGCTCAAGCTCAAGGCCGAGCCCGGTCTGCGCTACGAGATGGTGAGCCAGGACAGCGGCGTCCTGGTGGATGGCCAGCGCATGCTCAGGCGTGGCAAGAGCTTGCATGTCTACCTGAACAACCGACGGGTTCTAGAGTTGGACGGCTTTTATGAAACGCCTCCTGAAGGCCAGGCTGCCGCCCAGTACCTGTTCGAAGCTATAGGCGATGGTGGTCGCTGGATCGAGGGCGGCGCGTCGGGCCTGGCTCAGGCTGCGGTCCCTGAAGCCCCGCTCGATACCTATGTACCGTACAGTGGATCAGGCAGCGATTCCGGCGCGAGCACAGCCTCAAGCACGGGTGCTGCCGGCGCTGGTGCTTCCAGTGGTGGCGCAGGGCCCATGGTGCTGGCCGGCCTGGGCCTGGCGGCCTTGGGCGGTGGCGGTGGCGGCGGCGGTGGTGGCGCAAGCAGTGCGCCACCCTCTGGTGCGCCGGTCAGCGGCACGGTAGTCACCGGCACCTTCCTTGGCGGTCCCGCCATGCCCGGCAATGGCCTGACTGTGGTGATTTACGACCTGGACGGTCATGAATTGGGCAGGGCCAAAGTCAGCGACGGCGGCACCTTCACCGTCAGCCTGGGCAACTACACCGGCGGCATCATTGCCAAGCTGCGCGATGCCAACGTCGCCAGCGACTATTTCGATGAGGCCACCGCCGCTCCCAAGAGCGTGGGGTCGTCCTTTGTTTTCATGGCTGTTGATGTGGTGACCACCACCAATACGGTCATCGTCCTGAACATCAACAGCGCCACCACGTTGGCTGCCGTCAAGGCAGGCTTGAGTGCCTACGACGGCAGCGGCAGCATTGCCGGCACCAACACGGCTGAAAAGCTGGCCATGATCGGGCTTGCCAACGGTATGGTGGCTCAGGCGGCCAGCTTGAGCGGCACACCGACTCGTTCGTCAGCCATAGCCACGATCAATGTCGATGGCAGCGCCAACCCATCGGCCAATGCCTACGGCCAATTCCTGGCTGCCTTGTCCGGCGTGGACGAGATGAATGCGGGGAATATGGCGGCCACGGTGCACGGCCTGGCCGATCGCCTGATGTCGGACGGCTCGACGCGCTGGGACATGCTGGCTCAGTCTCAGCTTCTAGCAGGGGCTGCGCAGGCCGACGTGGGGCCTGCCGGCCTGGCCGTTGAAATCAGTCCTGCCGCGCCCAGTGGCGCAGCCGTCTTTGACGCCACCCGATCCCCGTCCTTGAGTAATCTGGAGCCCGCCGTTGCGGTGCTGTTGTCGCCGCAGCAAATTGCCGGCATCGTCGATGGTTCAAAAATTCCGGTGGCCAGCTTGGCAGTGCTTTCGCCGGCACAGGTCGCTAGCTTCAGTGGGGCGGCTCTGGCCAGCTTTGAGCCGGCGCAACTGGCCGCGCTGTCGCTGCAGCAGTTGACGTCGGCGCAGGTCGACGCGCTCAGTCCGGCGCAGATCGCCGGCATCAGCCCGCAGGCGCTAAAGTCTCTCAACCCCGCCGCCCTGGCCAGTTTGGACGCGGCGCAGATGGCTGCCTTGAGTGCCGAGCAACTGGCTGCCCTGAGCGCAGCGCAGCTGAGCGCCCTGACTGCGGCGCAAGTTTCCAGCATCCCTGTCACGGCGTTCGGCCAGCTCAGCGCCGCACAACTGAGCGCGCTGCGCCCGGACATGAGCGTGGTGCAGGTTCAGGCGCTGAGTCAGATTCAGGCGGCCCAGGCCATAGACGCAGCTTTGGCCGATCAACTGGGCGCTGTCGACATCGACACCCTCAGTCCTGCGGCTGTCGGTGCGCTCAAGCCCTCGCTCGTTGGCGGGCTGAACGATCAAGCACTGGGCAGCCTGGATAAGGGGCAGATGGCCGCGCTGACCGCGCAGCAAAGCGCGCAGCTCAGTGGCGCGCAGATCGATGCACTGAGCCCGCAGCAACTGGCGGCCATGCGGCCGCAGGCCATCGCTGGCCTGAGCGCCCAGGCCCTGCAAAGCCTGGACGACGAGCAGTTGGCTGCGCTGACTCAGGCGCAGGCGGCGCAGCTGACGGCCCAGCAAATCAATGCGCTCAG
>JBILDR010000273.1:0-4200 GCA_044352515.1 Polaromonas sp. | reverse complement strand
GAGCCCTCGCGTGAGGACTCGGTGGCCAGCCAGGCCCGGCGCCAGGGCTGCAGCGGCCCCGAAGTCGCCTATGACATGATGCTTTCGGACGAAGGCCGCAACTTTCTGTATGTGGCCTTCACCAGTTTCGACGGCTACACCTTGGCCTCTGTGGAGGAAACGCTCAAGCATCCCAATGCCATGGTCGGCCTAGGCGATGCGGGCGCGCATGTGGGCTTCATCACCGATGCGAGCTTCACCACCTGGCTATTGACCCACTGGGGTCGCGACCGCCCGCATGGCCGCCTGCCCCTGGAGGAGCTGGTTCGCCGCTATACCAGCGATCCGGCCGCCACTGTGGGCCTGCTGGACCGCGGCCTGCTGCGCGTCGGCATGAAAGCCGACCTCAATGTGATCGACTTCGCCCGCCTGGCGGTGCAAATGCCTTATCCGGTTGATGACCTGCCCGCCGGCGGGCGTCGCCTGATGCAAAAAGCCCGCGGCTATGTGGCCACCATCTGCTCAGGTGTACCCACTTACCGCGAGGGCGAGCCCACCGGCCGCAAGCCCGGCCAGCTCGTGCGCGCGCCGGTAGGGCCGGCCTGAGCCGTCGATCAAGACCTCGCCTTCAGGCCGCCAGGCTCAGTTCAGGGCCCTCATAGGTCTCGTCGGGGTGCAGCTGACCGCTGATCAGCTGGCTGCGCCACTGCGCGATCTCCTGGCCGTGGGCGACGCTCAGCGGTGGCGACATCACCAGGCTCACGCTCTGCTCAAACTCCAGGCCGTAGGTTTTTTTGCTGCCTGGCGCGAATCGGCCGTCTTGGAAATCCTGTATGGCCTGGACCACGCCCAGGCCGGAATCTGCAAGGGCAGAGGCCACGAAGACCGCCGGATCTCGCTCGACCCAGTCAAGCACATTGCCGATTTGCCGCAGCTCAGTTTCGCGGCAGACCTGGCTTACCCCGTCGCGCCCCCCGTCGATCATGGCAAACACCAGGTCTGCGCCCTCCTGCTGCAACGCGCGCGCGGCGCGGTAGGCCAGTTGCGGGTCGTGTTGGTAGCCGCAAAAAATGGTCACGAAGCGGCAGTCGGGGGCGGCGGTGCGCAGGCCGTGCGCAAAGGCCGCCCGGCCCTTGAGGCCCGGACGCACCTTCTCGCCAGACAGATGCCCGACCACGCGGGTCTTGGAGGCCAAGCCAGCCAAGATGCCGGCCAGGAAGGCCGAATGCTCCTGCAAGACTTCATAGCAGGCGGTGTTGGCCGACAGGTGGCTGCCCTGGGTGATGGCAAAGCGGGTGCCTGCAAATTCATCGCAAACCGCAGCCACCGGCGCATCGCCCTGGCCGCCGTGCGCCACTAAAAGGTCAAGGCCCTGCTGGCACAGGTGACGCAAGGCTTGGGCTCGGGCCGAGGGCTCTGGCGACGCGATCCAATGCACCGCCACCTCATGGCCGGCCGCCTGCGCCCGCATGGCGCCTTGCAGACCCGACTCGTTAAAGCTCCCCTGTCCTTGCGGCCCAAACAGGGCCACGGCGATCCGCGGCCTCACAGGCGCGCTCCACTGGCCCGCACGACGGGCGCCCAGCGCTCGGCCTGTTCCTTGATGAAGGCGACAAAGGCCTCGGGGCTGCGCTGTTCCAGCTCAAAACCTTGGGCCTGAAGCTTGGAGCGGACATCGGGCAGGGCCAGCACCTGGCTCAGTGCTTTGAGCAGCGATTGCTCGATGGCCGCCGGCAGACCAGCAGGCGCCGAGATGCCGACAAAGTTCTCGGCCACCAGCTCACGGTGCCCGAGCTCCACCACCGTCGGAATGTCGGCCGCCTGGGCGACCCGACGGGCCGCCGTGACGGCCAGCAGCCGCAGCTGCCCGCTGCTTCGGAAGCTCAGATTCTGCGGCAGTGCGTCGATGGCCACCTTGATCTGGCCGCCCAGCAGATCGCTGCGCATCGGCCCCGCCCCCTTGTAGGGCACATGCGTCATTTTCAAGCCCGTTCTTTGTGCCAGCAACTCGCCCACGATGTGGCCGACCGAAGCCTGTCCGCCGCTGCCAAAGGCGATCGGTTCTTTTTGCGCCCGCGCCCAAGCCAGGAAGCCGGCAAAGTCGGTCACCGGCAGCGAGGGATGCACCACCAGCACCGTCGGCACATCGCCCACATAGACCAAATGCCGGAAGCTGCTTATGGGGTCATAGAGCGGTTTTTCCATCAGCGCCGGCGAGATCGACAGCGGGGCTGAATTGGACATCAGCAGGGTGTACCCATCGGGCTGCGCCCGTGCCACGGCAGCGGCGCCAATGGTGGCCGCGCCGCCTGGCCGGTTGTCGACCACCACCGACTGGCCGATCCGCTCGGCCAGTGGTGGGCCGATCAGGCGCGCCACGATATCGCTGGCGCCGCCCGGTGGGAAGGTCACCACCAGCTTGACAGGCTGTGTGGGCCAGGTCTGCGCCCGCGCCGCAGGCGCTATCCATGGCAGGGTTAGAGAGGCAGCAGCGACGACTGCAGCGTGACGGCGATTCATCATGGGGAACAACTCCTGGTGAATGTTGAACACGGGTCGGGCTTTGTGGGCCGGGCCTCCAGCAGGCATACCCGCATACCCTGGCGTCCCCACAGGATAGACCGACCCTGCCCAGGGGGGAGCCGCTCATACCTGTCGGGACGCAGCAGTGGCCATTACTCCAGAGCCAGCTTGAGAGGCCGGATGGCGGTCGCCCACAGCTCGGTCTGAGCGTCAATAAATTCCTTGAACTGGGCCGGCGTTTCAAAGGGCAGGGCCTCTGATGCGGTATCGGCCAGCATCTGCTTGTAACGCGGCGTGGCCATGGCCGCGCGAAACGCTCGTTCAAGTTTGGCGATCACCTCTGGTGGCGTTCCTGCCGGCGCGCCATAGCCCCACCAGGGGCTGGGCAGGCCCTCGATGCCCGACTCGGCAAAGGTCGGGACCTCGGGCAGCTTGGCCAGACGACGCGCGGTACCCACCGCAACGATGTTGGCCTGTCCGGCCTGCTGCAGCGACAGACCATGGGTGGCCGAAGTGACGAACAGGTGGATGCGGCCACTGGCCAGATCGGTGGTGGCCTGCGCCGGGTCTTTGTAGGCGATGCCTTCCATCTTGATGCCAGTCACCGCCTGTATGCGGGTGACCAGCAGGTGCGGGCTGCCGCCGGCGCCCCAATAGCCATAGTTGAACTTGCCGGGGTTGGCCCGCGCCAGATCGATGAACTCGCGCGCCGTCTTGACCGGCAGTGTTTTGCTGGTGGCCATGACCAATGAGAGCGAACCGCCGGCGGCGATCGGGATGAAGTCGTTGGGCTTGTAGCTCACGCTGCGAAACAGCAGCGGGTTGTTGTACTGCTGGATGTTGAGCAGCAGCAGGCTGTAGCCGTCTTTGGGGGCTTGCGCCACCTGATTGGCGGCAATCATGGTGGCTGCGCCGGGCTTGTTTTCCACCAGCACCGTCTGCCCCAACTCCTTGGACAGCAGCTCGGCCAGGATGCGGGTGCTGACCTCGATGCCCACCCCCGGGCCAAAGCCGGAGACGATTTTGATCGGCTTGGTGGGAAAGTCTGACGCGCTCTGCGCCCAAGTAGGGTCAGCCCATGCGCCGGCGGCCAGGGCCAGGCTGAGGTGGCGGCGATTGATCAGATTCATGGCGATGTACTCCAAAATTTGTGCAGCTACTCCGCTGCGATCCCTGCCGCCTTCACGTGCCGGGCCCAGGCCTCGGTTTCGGCCGCCAGGAAGGCCGCTGTTTGCTCGGGACTGCGGGTCTTGATGTCCAGGCCGAGCTTGCCAAATTCAGCGCGCAATTCGGGCTGGGCCAGCGCGTTGATCAGCTCAGTGTTGAGCCGCCGGATGATCGCCGCCGGTGTGCCCGCTGGCGCGGTCATGGCGGTCCAGGCCACGACCTCGTAATTGGGCAAGGCCTCGGAGATGGCAGGCACATCCGGCAGCAAAGGGGTGCGCGCAGCGGTGGTCACGCCCAGCACCCGGATCTTGCCAGCCTTGGCCATGGGCAGGCCGATGGCCACGTCCATGAACATCATCGATACCTGTCCGCCGACCAGATCGGTCAGGGCGGCAGCGGCGGTCTTGTAGGGCACATGCTGCATCTCGACGCCGGCCATGCGCGCGAAGCTGGAGCCGGCGACCAGGCCGGCGTGGCTGGCGCTGGCAAAGCTCAGGGGCTTGGACTTAGCCAGGGCAATCAGCTGCGCCA
>JBILDR010000272.1:0-4207 GCA_044352515.1 Polaromonas sp. | reverse complement strand
TTGGACGCCGACCGCATTCCCTCGTTTGGCGCTGCGGTGCTGACCATCAAGGACGGCAAGTTCGTGCAGCCTTGAGTTAGCTTCATGCTCATAAAAAACGCGGCTTCGGCCGCGTTTTTTTGTGGGTGCGCCCCGCGCGCCGGAGGGTGTGGCATTTGCCACACCGAACCTATTGATCGTGCGCGCAGTGACCAGATCCAACATGGAGCGGGCCGCAGAGATGCTGACGCCATCAGCTTAGGCCAATAACCTGGTGCCTGAATGACGCTGCATCAGCCTGAAGATGAAGGGCTGCGTCGCGCCTCTAGTCGCTCGACGGCCTCGCGCGCGGTGACGATGGGGATGCCCCGGAAGCTGCTCATGGGCAATAGGTCACGCTGATCGCCCGAGGCGATGAGATCAGCCTGGCCAATGACGGCTGCGGCTATGACGTGATCGTCATCGGGATCGGTAAGCACTACGCGCGGCGTATCGGCCGGCTTCACGACGACGGCAATACGCCGCAGATCGTCGACGATGCCCTGCGGCGTGAGCCCGGCCTGTTCGAGTCGTGCCGCGAACTTACTGCGCGAGAGCACGTCGAGCAATTCGACCAGCAGCACCTCGCTCGTGAACAGATCGAACTCGCCGGCCTTGGCGCCATCGACCAGCCGGCGCGGCAGCCCGGTGGCGATGACGCCCGAGACGAGAAGATTCGTGTCGAGAACGAAGCGCACGACGATCAGGCACCGTGCCTGCTGCGCCGCTCCTGCCGTGCCGCTGCAACCTCGACCTCGACTTCATCTTCGGTGATCTCGGTCAGCTTCAGTGCATCCAGCTTAGCCAACCCTTCGGTGAGCCGCTGGGCTGCTGCGGCTCGTTCCTCGCGCTGGCTGAGGAACTCCACGAAATCCACCACCTCGGCGACGCGACTGGGCGGCAGCTTCTTAAGCCGCTCGATCAACTGAAGCTCAATTGCTGTCATTGCATTCCCCTTTCGATGCTCTGTGTCCCTGCTTCGGGGGGCACGGTCTCGATCATCTGCATCACAAACCTGTGCTGAATCTCGGGCAGCGCGCTCATGCGCCCCATGCGCCGAGCCAGTGCCGGCACCGTGCCGCACTTGGCGCAGGCCTTGAACAACACCCCATCCTTGATAAACACGGCCAGTGCGATTTCAGTGGTGGTGCCCATCAGCATAGGACTGACGTTGCAGGTGAGCGGGTAGGTCAAGCATGATGGTACTCCAGGCTAAGGAATAAATCGGGGTCAGAATTAATCAGGTCAGATGGTGTCATGTCCAGATGTCCAAATCACTTCAGGGTCCGGTTGGCCTTTGTGCAGCCGTTCTCACGGTGTGCAGCGGCGAACGGCTTGTGCGATGGTGACGATAGAAATACCCTGGAAATAGCGTAACGAGAGCAGGTCATCGTCGCCGCTGACGATCAAATCGGCTCGCGCCGCGCGAGCGCAGGCCAGCACCGCGTCGTCGTCGGCATCGCGGGACACGCGGGCATCGAGCTGGCGTGTGACCACGACTGCCGCCAGGCCCCTATAGTTGATCAGCATCTGCTCGGCCGTCAGGCCGGTGGCCAGAACGTACTTGGACAGCTTGCGCTTGTCCAGCGTCGCGGCCAGTTCTTGGAGTAAAGCCCGACTGGTGAATAACTGGACGTCCTGCTCACTGGCCAGCTCTATCAGCCGTCCTGGCGTGCCTTGCCACAGAAAAGCCGACACCAGCACGTTGGTGTCGAGTACCAAGCGCGGTCGGCTCATGCGCCGGAAGCCGCCTTTGCACTTGCCTTGCGCACCGAGTTGACCTCGGCCTGAATGTCTTTTGTCGACAGCGGCTTGCTGCCACTCTTGGTGGCGCGTGCAGCACCGGCCAGCAAGTTTTGGCCGGCACGCCGGCGTATCGCATCCTTAAGCAGTTGCGACAAGGCCTTGGGCGTCAACAGACCAGCGGCCTGGGCTTGGCGTGCCAGTCGATCCGGTAGGTCGAGCTTTACTTCTAGCGTAGTCATGGCAATCTTTCTCCGGTAGTGTTCTGCTTGGAACCCAGATTCAGCTTCTGACCCAGGCCTGCCCCGTATCATCATCCGCATAAAAAGTGCTGATTGGCGCGGGGCTGCTGCCAAGCCGGTCAGTGACTGGGGCGGTACCTCGCCAGTGCGTCTCTACTCTACGATAGATTTGCCGGGAAACTTGGTACCAAATACCAATTTGCCCGCTGGAGCCTTCATCATCTTCAGCTTACAGGGGCAAGAGGCTCCCGCGGCAACTTCGGCCGCATGCTGAGCCGTCCCAACTTTCAAGGAAGCTGATCGGTCGCTCCAACCCGCCGGTGCAGACCCTTCGGCCGGATGCGGTGGACGAAGTGCCCGTGCCAGGCAGGCCGCCCCGTCTGTGCCGAAGAAACACCCCGCCGCTCGATCAGTCCTTGGACTCTGGCCGTGCGTTTTGCTGCTCGCTCAGTTGTTCGAGCAGCACCGGCAGGCGTTGGCTGATTTTGCGCAGAAAGCCTATGGCCACCTCGCGCTCGGCAGGGTCTATGCCCTCGAGCATGCCAGCATTGGCCTTTTGGCTCATGTCGTTGCAGGCATGCGCCAGCTCCAGGCCGGTGGGCGAGAGCGAGAGGTAGACCGAGCGGCTGTCCTTGCGCGAGCGGCGCTTGCGGATCAGGCCCTTTTTTTGCAGCACCTGCAGATGGCTGGACAGGGTCGATTGGGGCAGGACCAGCAGCTCGACCAGATCGCTGATGCGTAGCTCGTCAAATTCGAGCAGCAGCACCAAAATGCGGGCGGTGAAATGGTTGATGCCGTGCTCGCGGTGCAGGTGCTGGCCGAACAGGCCGATGCGGTTGCTGACCGTATGGATCAAAAAGGTCAGCCGCTCTTGCAGGCTGTTGATGTCCTGTGCTTCCTTGGCTCGGCTGGTGCTCATGTTTTGCGTCTTGCCGTGCGGATGGGGTACAGGCCGGTCGGCTGTTGTCGCTTAGGCTTTAAGCCCGGTGTGCCCTTAGCAGGCGACGGGCGTTGTCAGCCAGCAGGGCATGGTCGAGTTCTACATGGTAGCGGCTGGGCCCGCCGTTGGCCTCAGGCGCATCCCAGCCGGCGAAGTTGGTTCCGTAGACCAAATGGCTGGAGCCGACAGCGGCGGTCAGCAGCTCTATGACCTGGGGATGCTCCACATGGGTGTCAAACCACAGGCGCTGCAGCCGCTCTTCGAAGGCGCCGTCGGGCCGCAGTTCTTCCCGCGCCCAGGGGCGCTTGCGGGCGCCGCGCGCCATGCGGCCCATCATCAGGGCGGTGGCGCCGCCGCCGTGGCTGATGCACAGGTCAAGTTTGGGATGCCGATCGAGCACGCCGCCGTAGATCAGCGTGGCCACCGCCAGAGTCTCCTGCGCGGCGAAGCCAGAAATGATGTCCAGGTCGTAGCGGCGCAGGGCCGGATCGCCTGCGGGCCCGTCGATGCCGGCCGGTCCGGGGTGTATGTACAGCGGCACATCGAGTTCCACCGCCTTGGCATACAGCACATCCAGGCTGGGGTCATCCAGCCGTATGGGTGCGTCGGTGCCAAAGGCTGCGCCAAGCAGCCCCAATTCCTTGACCGAGCGCTCGAGCTCTTCGGCCGCTGCCTGTGGGTCCTGCAAGGGCAGGGCGGCCAGGCCGGCCAGGTGCTCAGGGTGCGGCGCAATTGCGCTGGCCATGGCCTGATTGTGGGTCCGGCAAAACAGCCGCGCTTCTTTGGCCGGAATAAAGTGGAAGTAGGTCAGCGGGTTGGGCGACAGCACCTGAAAGTCGATGCCGGCCTCCTTCATGCGGGCCAGCCGCAGGTCGACCCGCATGAAGGGGCTGTCCACATAGCGAACGCCGCGCAGGCGATAGGTGGTACCTATCTGGAAGAAGGGCGAGCCATCGTCTTCCTTGCCCAGCCAGGGCCCGAAGTCGCCGGCCGCGCCCATGGTTTCCTGCAGCACCATATGGGCATGGAAATCGATCACCCGCGCTTTTTGCAAACCGTGTGGAAACATGCCTGGCCCTCTGAAAATGATTCGGGAAACGGGTGGGTGAACACCGCCCGATTAAAAACACCGAATTCGATATAAACGATTTTGGTGAATTTAAGCGCCGCTGCGCCTGGCTGTCAAGTCGAGCCGTCGCCTGTGTTCAAGGGCGAGGGTCGGGACCGACCGGCGCTCGGCGCTACCAGCTGTGCAGGCTGCCGT
>JBILDR010000085.1:0-13982 GCA_044352515.1 Polaromonas sp. | reverse complement strand
TATTCGCAAAGCGGCTTCGGGCGCACCAAGGTGCTGCGCGGCGGCTCGCGGGCGAGCCCAGCGCGGCTGAAGTCGCCGCGCTTTAGGAACTTTGCGCCGCCTGAGGCCGACGCGCTGTTTTGCGGCTTTCGATCCTGCGCCTTGTGACACACCGCTAGACTCTTGGTCCCGGTCGGCTGTATCCGCGCCGGTGTTGAACCATGAATACCCTCTACGACAGCGTGCTGGCCGCCCTGGGCCTGATGGCAGCCTTCGATCCGCAGCTGGTATCGATCGCGCTGCGTTCGCTGGCCGTCAGCGGCTTGGCCTGCCTGCTGGCTTGCGTGATGGGTCTGCCGCTGGGCGGCTTGCTGGCGGTGCTGCGGTTTTCGGGGCGCGGTGCGGTGCTGGCCTGCCTCAATACCTTGCTGGCCTTGCCCTCGGTGGTGGTCGGGCTGCTGGTCTACCTGCTGCTGTCACGCTCCGGCCCATTGGGCTTTCTGGGCTGGTTGTTCTCCTTTCAGGCCATGGTGCTCGCCCAGACCGTGTTGGTGCTTCCGGTGGTGGTGGCGTTGACGCGCCAGGTCATCGAGCAGGCCGACCGCAGCCATGGCGAGCAACTGGCATCGATGGGAGCAGGCCCGCGCTGGCGCGCTGCGATCTTGCTCTGGGACGAGCGGCATGCGCTGGTGACGCTGGTGATTGCCGCGTTTGGTCGGGCGATTTCGGAGGTCGGCGCGGTCATGGTGGTGGGCGGCAATATCGAGGGCTTTACCCGGGTGATGACCACCGCCATCGCCCTGGAGACCAGCAAGGGGGATCTGCCCTTGGCGCTGGCCCTGGGCCTAGTGCTTTTGCTGCTCGTCTTGTCGCTCAACCTCTGCCTGGGCTTGCTGGTGCGCTGGCGCGCTCGGCGAGACGGGCGGGCTGCGTCTCAGGAGCCCTTGTGGATACAGGCGGGGCCGGGATGAGCGCGGCCATCTTGTTCGAGTTGCAGGCGGTCGATCTGCACCTGGGCGCGGTACACGCCTTGAAGGCGTGTGACTTGCGCATCCAGTCTGGCGAGCGGGTGGCTCTGGTCGGTTCCAACGGCGGCGGCAAAAGCAGCTTGCTGCGCTGCCTGCATGGTCTGATCGAGCCCAGCCGTGGCCGTGTGCTGCGCGCATCGGTGCCGCAGGCCATGGTGTTTCAGCGCCCCTGGATGCTGCGCGCCAGCGCGCTCAGCAATGTGGCTCTGGGGCTGTGGCTGCGTGGCATGGCCTGGGGCCAGGCGCGGCTCAGGGCCCGCGAGGCCTTGGAACGGGTGGGCTTGGGGGAGCTGGCCGAACGCTCTGGTCTGGCCCTGTCGGGCGGACAGCAGCAGCGTTTGGCTCTGGCCCGTGCCTGGGCGCTGCAAGCTCAGGTGCTGCTCCTGGACGAGCCTACCGCCAGCCTGGACCCTGCGGGTAAGCGCGAGGTCGAGCAATTGATGGGCGAATTTGCCGCTGGCGGCATGACGCTGATCTTTGCCACGCACAATCTGGGCCAGGTCAAGCGCCTGGCCGACCGGGTGCTGTATGTGGAGCAGGGGCGCTTGCTCGACGACGCGCCGACGGATCGGTTTTTTGATCCGCAGCGGCCAGGGCCGGCGGCGGCTTTTTTGCGGGGAGATTTGATGTGAAGCACGGGTTTGCAGCTATTCGTAGGGGCCTGTTGGGCAGGGGGTTCTGGCCGGGATTCCTGGGTTTGTTCTGGGCCTTGGGTGGCGCTGGCGTGCAGGCGCAGGCGCCGGCGGCGGGCTCTACAGCACCGGCCATCGTGCTGGCCTCCACAACCTCTACCGAGCAGTCGGGGCTGCTGGCCCATTTGCTGCCCCAGTTTCAGCGGGCCACGGGGGTGACGGTCAAGGTGGTGGCGGTGGGCTCCGGGCAAGCGATGGATCTGGTGCGGCGCGGTGATGCTGATGTGCTGCTGGCGCACGATCGTGCCGCCGAGGAGGCCCTGGTGGCCGAAGGCCATGTGCTCAAGCGCCTGCCGGTCATGTACAACGATTTCGTGCTGATCGGCCCTGCCACCGACCCGGCCCGCGCCCGCGGCCGTGATGTGGTGCAGGCTTTGCGTCAGGTGGGCGAGCAGGGTGCGGTGTTCGTCTCGCGCGGTGACCGCAGTGGCACGCATGCGGCCGAGCTGCGCTTTTGGCAGGCGGCCCGGCTTGAGCCGGCCGCCTTGCGCAACTACCGCGCCTGCGGCTGCGGCATGGGGCAGGCCTTGAACATGGCCGCCGGCCTCGATGCTTACCTGCTGGCCGATCGGGGGACCTGGCTGGCTTTTGGCAATCGAGGTGGCCTGAGGCTGCTGGTCGAAGGGGACCCTCGGATGTTCAACCCCTATGGGGTCTTGGTGGTCAACCCCGCCCGGCATCCGCATGTCAAGCACCTGCCGGCGCAGCAACTGGCCGACTGGCTGACCGGGCCTGCGGGGCAGGCGGCCATTGCTAGTTTCAAGGTGGCTGGCTTGCCCTTGTTTTTCCCCAATGCTGGGGACTCTGGCGGGCCCTCGCGCTGACCTTGATGTTGAGCATCTAAAATTCGCCGGTGATCTCGCTTAGCGTTTTTTCTGTTCGCCGCCGCTACTGGGCTTTGATGCTCAGCGTGCTGGCTTTGTGCTCGGCCTTGTTGGCGCCGGCTTCGGTGCTGGCTCAGGGCTTGAGCGCGGGCAAGTGGCAAGTACTGTGCGGCGCTGGCGGCGCCGCACCGGCTCAGGACAGCCACGGCCAGGATGACGGGCACTGCGACCTTTGCCTCCTGCCCGGGCCGGCTTTGCCTGCGGGTGCGCAGCAACTGGGCTTGCTATCAGCCCCGCTTTCGGCCCCCCAGGCTTCGGCCAGCGCAGCCGGGCCGACGGCGCGCTCAGCCGGGCCTTTTATTCGCGGCCCGCCGACCTTCTTCAGCGCCTGACCCCTGGCGGTCGGGCCTCGCGCCTTTTCCTTTGCCGTGCTTGTCGATGCTGGCCTTGTCGGCTTGGCGTCGGCCCGGCTGGTTTGGTCCTGCAGGTGCTGCATTGCGCCTGCCTTGAAGAACGTTCCCATGAAAAACCTATCGATTGCAGTGACTATGGCCGCACTGGCCTGGGCTGCGCCGGCTGCAGCTCACATCACCCTGGAACATCAAGCCGCCCATGCGGGCAGTTATTACAAAGCCAACTTCAAAGTCGGTCACGGCTGCGGCGAGTCGCCGATACGCCAAATCGTGGTCCACATCCCGGCCGGGGTGCAGGGGGCCAAGCCTATGCGCAAGCCGGGCTGGGATCTCTTGATCGAGCGGGCCGCTCTGCCCAAGCCTTATCAGGACCATGGCCGTTGGGTCACCCAGGACGTGGTGCGCATCAGCTGGAGTGCCAAAACGGCGGCCGATGAGTTGCCCAACACGCATTACGACGAGTTCGCCCTGCACGCCAAGCTGCCCGAGCAGGCCGGCCCGCTGTATTGGTCAGTCAGTCAGATCTGCGCGCAAGGCCGCATTGACTGGAGCGAAGTGCCAGGTTCAGGCCAAAGCCTGCGTCAGCTGAAGGCGCCGGCAGCCTTGCTGGATCTGCTGCCGGCCTCTGGCGGGCATTCACACTGAAGCTCGCCCCCTTCCGCTGAGGTCTATATTGTTTTAAAAGGAGTTCACCATGTCCCGTTTTTCACTCATTACCGCTGCGCTGGCGGCTGCGATTGCGCTCGCCAGCCCAGTCCAGGCCCAAACCCCTGCAGTCAAGGTCGAATCGGCCTGGGCACGGGTGACCGTGCCTGGCCAAAAAGGCACCGGCGCGTTTATGACCCTGACCGCTGCCCAGGGCTTGCGCCTGGTGGGTGTGCAGTCGCCGGTGGCCGGCGTCAGCGAGATCCACGAGATGAAGATGGAGGGCGATGTGATGCGCATGCGCGCCATCCCCGCACTCGAGCTGCCAGCTGGGCAGGCTGTTGCATTGCGCCCAGGCGGCTACCACCTGATGCTGATGGACCTCAAGCAGGCGCTGGTCAAGGACAGCCAGATCCCGGTGACGCTGCGCTTCCAGGACGCACAGGGCAAGCCCAGCCAGGTGCAGCTGAGCCTGCCGGTCTTGCTGGCCGCGCCGGGCGGAGCCGCACAGGGGGGCGGCGGGCATGGCAATCACAAGGGCCACTGAAGGCCGGCAGGCCCTGGCTGATCTGGGGCGCGGGCTTGTTGTGCTCAAAGTTCAGCCGCCCCTGCAGCTTTTTGTCCTGACTTTGTTGATGAATAAGTCTGACTAGGGTTTCACCTAGAGGCGCCTGAGCTCAGGCGCCGAACAATGGTTCAATCGTTCCGACGGTCGTCCCCTTTGTTTCAAGGGGTGGCAAGGTTGGTCACATTTTTAATCCACCGAGGCAGGACAGGAGAGCACCCGCATGCAAGTCGAACTCAAAATAAACGGAAAAAGCCAGCAACTTGACGTCCCAGCGCACACTTTGTTGGTTCAACTTTTGCGCGAAAAGCTGCTGCTGACCGGCACCCATGTGGGCTGTGACACCGCCCAGTGCGGCGCCTGTACCGTCATGATGAATGGCCATGCGGTCAAGTCCTGCAACGTGCTGGCCGCGCAGGCCCAGGGCGCTGAGATCACCACCATCGAAGGCTTGGCCGCGGCCGACGGCACCATGCACCCGATGCAGGCGGCCTTCAAGGATTGCCATGGCCTGCAGTGCGGCTTTTGCACCACCGGCATGGTCATGAGCGCGGTCGACCTGTGCAACAAACACCCCGGCGCGAGCGAAGGCGAGATCCGCGAATTGCTCGAGGGCAATATCTGCCGCTGCACCGGCTACCAGAACATCGTCAAGGCCGTCCAGCAGGGCGGCCAGGCCATGAAGGCTGCGGCCTGAGCGTTGCTTGTTTTTCGGACTCCTGACATCGCACAGACCGGTCCGAAACCCTTAATTTTTGGAGTACAGACATGGGTGCATCTGATTTCACCAAGTTGCCGCACATCGGCGAGTCGCTCAAGCGCAAGGAAGACTACCGTTACCTGACCGGTGGTGGTCAGTACACCGACGACATCACCCTGGCGGCTCAGTGCCACGCGGTGTTTGTGCGTTCCCCGCATGCGCACGCTCTGGTCAAGTCGATCAACACCGCCGCCGCCAAAGCTGCGCCGGGTGTTATCGAGGTTTATACCGGCGAGCATGTGGCGGCCGACAAAATCGGCGGCCTGCCTTGCGGCTGGCTGATCACCGATACCGACGGCCAGCCCATGAAGGAGCCGCCGCATCCCATCTTGGCCCAAGGCAAGGTGCGCTATGTGGGCGACCATGTGGCCATGGTGGTGGCGCAGACGCAGGAACAGGCCAAGAATGCGGCCGAGCTGGTGGAGGTCGACTATGAGGTGCTCGGCAGCGCGGTGCGGGTGACCGATGCAGCCAAGGCACCAGCGCTGCACGAGCAGGCACCCAACAACCATTGCTACAAGTGGGCCATTGGCGACAAGGCCCAGGTCGATGCTGCATTTGCCAATGCGGCGCATGTCACCAAGCTCGATCTGGTCAATAACCGCCTGATTCCCAATGCCATGGAGCCGCGCGCGGCCATCGGCAGCTACAGCCGCGCCAACGATGAGTACACCCTCTACGTTTCCAATCAAAACCCGCACGTCGAGCGTCTCTTGATGACCGCTTTTGTGATGGGACTGCCCGAGCACAAGGTCAGGGTGATTGCGCCTGATGTGGGCGGTGGCTTTGGCTCCAAGATTTACCTCTACGCCGAAGACGTATGCCTGACCTGGGCGGCTAAAAAGCTCAACCGCAACATCAAGTGGACCGCCGAGCGCAGCGAGTCTTTTGTGAGCGACGCCCACGGCCGTGACCATGTCAGCCACGCCGAGATGGCGATGGACAAGGACGGCAAATTCCTCGCCCTGCGTGTGCACACTGACGCGAACATGGGCGCTTACCTGTCCACCTTCGCCACCGCAGTGCCGACCATCCTGTACGCCACCTTGCTGGCCGGCCAGTACGCGACGCCGCAGGTTTATGTCGAGGTCGATGCCTGGTTCACCAATACCGCGCCGGTCGATGCCTATCGTGGCGCTGGTCGGCCCGAGGCTACCTATCTTCTTGAGCGCCTGGTCACCCGGGCAGCCTGGGAAATGGGTCTGGGCCAGGATGAAATCCGCCACCGTAACATGATCACCAGCTTTCCTTACCAGACGCCGGTGGCCTTGCAGTACGACACCGGTGACTTTCCGGCCCTGCTCAAGCGCAGCAACGAGCTGGCTGAAGTGTCCGGCTTTGCCCAGCGCAAGGCGGCCTCTGAAGCCAAAGGCCTGCTGCGCGGCATAGGCTACTCGTCCTACATTGAGGCTTGCGGCATTGCGCCTTCCAACATTGCCGGCGCTCTGGGCGCGCGGGCGGGCCTGTTTGAATGCGGCGAGATCCGCGTGCACCCCACCGGCAGCGTGACCGTCTTTACCGGTTCGCACAGCCATGGCCAGGGCCATGAGACCACCTTCGCGCAGGTGGTGGCCGCTCGCCTGGGCATATCGCCCGATCAGGTCGATGTGGTGCACGGCGATACCGGTCGGGTGCCCTTCGGCATGGGTACCTATGGCTCGCGCTCCTTGGCAGTCGGTGGCACCGCCATCATGAAGGCGCTCGACAAGATCGAGGCCAAGGCCAAGAAGATCGCTGCCCACCTGATGGAGGCCAGCGACGCCGACATCGACTTTGTCGGTGGCGAGTTTGTGGTGCGCGGCACCGATAAGAAAATTCCCTTTGGTCAGGTGGCGCTGACCGCCTATGTCCCGCACAACTACCCGCTCGACAAGCTCGAGCCCGGGCTGAACGAGACGGCCTTTTACGACCCGACCAACTTCACCTTCCCGGCAGGCACTTACATTTGCGAAGTCGAGATCGATGCGGCCACCGGCGTGGTGCGTCTGGACCGTTTCACTGCGGTCGACGATTTTGGCAATATCATCAACCCCATGATTGTGGAAGGACAGGTGCACGGCGGGCTGGCTCAAGGCATAGGACAAGCCCTGCTCGAAAACTGCATTTACGACCCCGAGTCGGGCCAGTTGCTGACCGGCTCCTTCATGGATTACGCCATGCCGCGCGCCGGCGATATGCCCCATTTCAAGCTCGACACTCTGACCACCCCTTGCACGCATAATCCTTTGGGTGCCAAGGGCTGCGGTGAGGCGGGCGCCATCGGCTCGCCGCCGGCGGTGATGAATGCGGTGCTCGATGCCCTGCGCCCCCTGGGCGTCAAGGATCTGGACATGCCGGCCACGCCCGCCCGGGTCTGGCAAGCGATTGCCCAAGCCAAGCACTGAACGCGACAAGATCAGGAGAAAACCAAGATGTATCCCTTTACCCTCGAACGCCCGACCTCCACCGCCGACGCAGTCAAGCTGGCCACCGCCGGTGGCCGTCCCCTGGCCGGTGGTCAAACCCTGCTGGCTTCCATGAAGCTGCGCCTGACCAGTGCCGACCAGCTGGTCGACCTGGCCGGTATCAAAGACCTGACCGGTATCTGCCGTGATGGTGACGCCCTGGTCATCGGCGCCATGACCCGGCATGCCGACGTGGCCAGCAATGCCGAGGTCAAGGCCCTGATCCCGGCCCTGGCCGATCTGGCCGGCAATATTGGCGACCGGCAGGTGCGTGCCATGGGCACCCTGGGCGGTTCAGTGGCCAACAACGACCCGGCTGCCTGCTACCCCAGCGCGGTGCTGGCGCTGGGCGCGACCATCCACACCAACACCCGCAAGATCGCCGCTGACGACTACTTCAAAGGCATGTTCAGCACCGCTCTCCAGGACGGCGAGTTGATCACCGCTATCAGCTTTCCCATCCCCAAGCGGGCGGCCTACATGAAGTTCAAGCAGTCGGCCTCGCGCTTTGCCATGGTCGGTGTGTTCCTGGCCCAGTTTTCCAATGGGGTGCGGGTGGCTGTGACCGGTGCGTCCAGCGACGGCGTCTTCCGCCACGCCGGTCTGGAGCAGGCCCTGTCAGCCAACTTCACGCCGCAGGCAGCCGCCGGCGTCAAGATCGACGCCAGCGGGCTCAATCAAGACATCCACGGCACGGCCGCCTACCGGGCCAACCTGATCAGCGTGCAGACTCAGCGCGCTGTGACCAAGGCGCTGGGCTGAGCGTCGCCGGCTCGCGCCGCTGATTCCTGAAAAACGCCCCCTCAGTGGGGCGTTTTTCATTCGGCGATCTTGTTCGTGCAGGCGGGTATGGGTGTGCTCAAGCCTGTGCCATCATGTGCAGGTGGCTGCCAGCTGCCGCGTCAGCAGTGTGGCCGAGATCTCTCGGCAGCCACTCACATTTTGGCCGGCCCACAGGGGTGAGAAATCGCTACTGCCCTGGCTCTCGGCCTTGCTGCGCAAGGCGCTGAGCGCAGCCGTGGCCAGCGGAAAGGGCGGGGCGAGCGGGTTCATCGGTCCGAGCTCGTGCATCAGGCGATTGACGATGCCGCGCGCGGGGCGTCCGCTGTAGACGTTGGTCAGC
This sequence comes from Polaromonas sp., assembly GCA_044352515.1. Taxonomy (GTDB): domain Bacteria; phylum Pseudomonadota; class Gammaproteobacteria; order Burkholderiales; family Burkholderiaceae_C; genus Polaromonas. The sequence goes on along the minus strand of JBILDR010000085.1, from coordinate 5,509 downwards.
GCGCTCAGGCGGGCAGCTGGGCTCTGTAGGGCCGCTCTGTGGACCGCGCTGGTGCCGGCTTCCGTGCACAGCAGGTAGGCGGTGCCGATTTGCACCCCTGCCGCACCCAGGCTCAGTGCGGCAGCCACTGTTTGTGCATCAGCGATACCGCCCGCGGCGATCACCGGGACTTTGACGGCCTTGACGATCTGCGGCAACAGGGCAAAGGTGCCCATCTGGCTGTGCAGGTCTTTGGTGAGAAACATGCCACGGTGGCCCCCGGCCTCCAAGCCTTGCGCGATGATGGCATCGACGCCGCGCTCTTGCAGCCACTGGGCCTCTTCGACGGTGGTGGCTGAGGACAATACCCTTGCGCCCCAGCGCCGCAGTCGCTCGAGCAGCCCGGGCGCAGGCAGCCCGAAATGAAAGCTCACCACCGGTGGCTTGAAGGCCTCCAGGACCGACGCCGCCTCAGCATCAAAAGGCTTGCGGCTGGGCCCCGCACCCGGATCTGGCGGATCGATGCCCAGTTCGGCATGGTAGGGTGCGAGCGTTTGTCGCCAGAGGGCCTGCGCATCATCGCAGGGCGGGGGCTGGGTGTGGCAGAAGAAGTTGACGTTATAGGGTCGGTCGGTGGCCGCCTGTATGGCCTTGAGTTCCTGCCTTATGGCGTCCAGTCCTAACATCGCACAGGGCAGCGAACCCAGCGCGCCGGCCCCGCAGACAGCAATCGCGAGCGCGCTGCCTTGGGCCCCGGCCATGGGGGCCTGGATGATGGGCAGTTCCAGCCCCAGCATGTCTTGCAGTGCGGTCGGCATGGCGGGGGAAATAAACCGATCTGCCGCCGATGCCGGTCGCCTAAGTCGTGCAGGTGCTCAGGCCTGCTCAGACCCGCGCCAGTCCCAACAAGTGGGCCACGTCTTTGAAAAAGATGCGCACATGGGCCATGGGCTTTTTGCGGGTGAGCTTCTTGTTCATGTAGGACTCAAAGGTCAGGGTCTGCACGTCTTTGTCTTCGCAGATCTTGACGAAGCGTTCGCGGCGGCGGTCGGTGGTGTACCAGAACCACTGCATCATGCCCAGCACCCAGAACACGGTGCCGTGCTCTTTCATGAAGCGTTTGCGGGCGAGTTTGAGGGCGGCGCCCTGACCGGTGGCCAGCATCTCGTGCGCAGCTTCAGCGGCCAGTTGGCCGCCGAGCATGGCGTAGTAAATGCCTTCGCCTGAAGCTGGGGCCACCACCCCGGCGGCGTCGCCGGCCAGCACCACATCGCGGCCGTTGTCCCAGCGGGGCAGGGGCTTGAGCGGCAGCGGCGCGCCTTCACGGCGCAGCGTTTCAGCCCGGTCGAGACCGCTCATGCGGCGCAGCAAGGCGGTGGCACCCTTGAGTGAAAAACCCTTGTCGGCGCTGCCCGTGCCTATGCTGAGCGTATCGCCGTGCGGGAACACCCAGCCATAAAAATCGGGCGAGACTTGGCGCTGGTAGAACACATCGCAGCGGGTGGCGTCGTAACCGGCTGGTTTGTACTCGGGCGCGCGCACGATCTCGTGGTAAGCGAAGACGAATTTGCCTTTGTGAGCCCCTGGGACTTCCTGCTTAGCCACCTCGGAATTGGCACCGTCGGCGCCGATGATGCAGCGGGCCCGCACCGTCTCTGGCGTGCCCTCGCCCTTGGTCTGGGGCGGGCGTGCAAGGTAGTGGACCACCGCCGTGCCGTCAGGCTCGCGGCTGATGTGCGAGAAAGTGCCGGTGCGACGCTCGGCACCGGCACTGGCCGCGCGTTGGCGCAGCCATTCGTCGAATTCGTCGCGGTTGACCATGCCGACAAAGCCGTTGTCGATCGGAATGTCGACCCTGTGGTTGGACGGCGCGATCATGCGGGCGCATTTGGCCTTGGCCACCAGCAGCTCATCGGGGATGTCGAAGTCGCGAATCAGGCGCGGCGGGATGGCGCCCCCGCAGGGCTTGATGCGGCCGGCGCGGTCGAGCAGCAGCACGCGGTGGCCGCGCCGTGCCAGCTCTTGCGCGGCTGTAGCACCGGCGGGGCCGCCGCCGACGATCACCGCCTCGTAGATGTCCTGGGAGTTCATGGGCTGCCTTTCAGTGTTGTCGGTGTTGCGGGTTTAAGTTTCATGGGCCACTTGCAGCGCCGCTGCTCGAGGCGCAGGCGCCGGGTCGCGGCTGCTGTGGACGACCGTGTTGACCCGAATCTTCCAGGCCAGGGCGGCAGAGACCAAGAACATGAGGCCCTCTAAGGCAAAAACGCTGCTGTAGGCCGAGCCGTCTGAGGTCATCAGCCAGTGGGCAATGTCGCTGGCCACCGTGCCCAGCAGGCCGCCAATGCCGAAGGCCAGGGCCTGGGCCGCGCCCCACAGGCCCATGCGCACGCCTTCGCGACCGCCCTGGCCCTGTCCGGCCATGCGCATCATGGAGCCGATGGCGCCGATTGAAAACGCGCCATTGGCCACGCCCAGCAAGAACACATTGGCTTTGAGCGGCCAGCCTGGCCCGACCAGGCCGGCCAGGGCGAGGGCGGCCATGGCCAGCGCCGATGCGATGCAACCGCCCACGGTCCAGGCCCGCAGTGAGCCTATGCGCGTGGCCCAGGCTTTGCCGGCGTTACGCGCCGCCAGCAAGCCAGCACCGGCCACCATCAGCATGCCCAGTAAAACGCCGCCGTGTTGCACACCCGACAGCTTGGTCGAGGAGCCTGGCGTGTAGCCAAACACACTGCCGGCAAAGGGCTCAAGGATCAGGTCCTGCGCGCTGTAGGCGAGCATGGAGACGAAGACAAAAATGGTGAAGCGCCGCGCGGCTGGCTCGCGCCAGACTTGATCGAGCGCCTGCCGAAACCCCACTTTGGTGTCCGTCGCTGCGGTGCTGCTTGTCCGGTCGGCCGGCTCGCGCTCGATGCCCAGCACCGCTGCGATGGTAATCAGCACCGTCAGGCCGCAGATGCTGGCAGCCACCTGCAGCAGCCGTTCGGGCGAATAAGGATCGAGCCAGTGACCGGCCAGACCGGCGGTCAGGGCGAAGCCAGCGATCATCATGATCCAGACCAGCGTGGCTGCCGGGCCGCGCCGTTGGTCAGGCACCGACTTGGCCAGCGTCACCAGCACGTTGGTGCCGCAGGCGCTGACGCCGGTGCCAATCAATACAAAGCCCAGCACCGCCAGGCTCAGGCCGGCCGCTCGGTCTGTCTGCGCCCAAACGGTACCCAGCGTGGCGGTCATGCCGCCCAGGGCCAATACCACCATGCCACCGATGATCCAGGGGGTGCGGCGTCCGCCCGTGTCCGAGCCATGGCCCATGCGCGGGCGGGAAATTTGTACCAGGTAATGCAGGGCCACCATCAGGCCGGGCAGCACCGCCGCCAGGCCAAGCTCGACCACCATCACCCGGTTGAGCGTAGAGGTGCACAGCACCACCACCGCGCCCATACAGGCCTGCACCAGGCCCAGCCTGGCCACGCCGGTCCACCCGATGTCCTGTGTCATGCTGTGCCTCCCAGGCCGCGCAGTGCGAATGCGCTGACCATCATGCCCGCGACAAACAGCGGTACGCCAAAGCCGCTGTACCACAGGGCCTTGGCGATGGGCTCGCGCAAGAAGCGGCGCATCATCAAGGCCTGAGCCGCCAGCAGGGCCGCCACCGCCAAGGCGTGGCCGCTGCGCTCCCAACTGATCAGCAGGGCAATCACTGCCACCTGAGGCAGGGCCATGAACCAGCAGGCCACCCGTGCGGCGCGATCGACCCCGAGCTGTACTGGCAGCGAGCGCACGCCCATCTGCTTGTCGCCCTCGATGGCCTTGAAATCATTGAGCGTCATGATGCCGTGGGTGCTGGCGCTGTAGAGCGCAGCCAGGATCAGCGACTGTCCGCCCGGCATGGCGCCGCCGGCCATGACCGCCGCGCCGGTGATCCAGGCAATGCCCTCGTAGCTGATGCCGCAGGCCGCATTGCCCCACCAGCCGTTTTCCTTCAGGCGCAGCGGCGGCGCGCTATAGGCCCAGGCCAGCAGCAGGCCCAACATCGCTGCGCCAAAGCCCCAGGGGCCCAGGGCCGTAGCCACCAACAGCGACACCCCGGTCCAAGCGATGGCCAGGTACAGGCCCCAGCGGCCGGGGATGCGCCCGGAGGGGATGGGCCTATGCGGCTCGTTGATCGCATCGACGTGACGGTCGAACCAGTCGTTGACCGCCTGACTGGTCGCGCAAACCAGCGGTCCGGCCAGGGCCACCCCGATCAGGGCCAGGCCCCAGCGTCCGTCCATGGGCAGGCCCGATGCCACCACGCCGCAGGCGAAGGCCCACATGGGGGGAAACCAGGTGATGGGCTTGAACAGTTCGGTGACTGCAGAAAGGGCAGGGCGCGCCATGCACCTTTTGTAACCTGGACACAGGTAGTTGTCAACCAGAGTTGACACATGGCGGGTTTTCCCGGATGTCTGAGTGTTGGTTTCGCCGCCTCCGCCTCGAGTCTCAAGGGCAGTCACAGGTCTGGGCTTGGGGCCCTCGCGGGCTCAGGGGCCTACCCCATTTACGGGGCGCACAGCACTCAAACGTGCCCCTCAAGCTAGAGCGAGCCATAAGCGCTAAGACCTCAACGCACTTGCAGGCGGTTGATGTACTCCAGCAGGCTCAGAATGCGCGACCGCACCAGCGCCTGCCGAAGTCTCGGCTGCCGATATCGCGCGGACTCAGGACAGTGCCCGGCCGACTGGCAGCACTGGACGCTGCATTCTGGGCGTAGGCTGTGGGCGGGGCGGTCAGTGCAACGAGCAGCGCTGCTGCGACCTGAAAGCGTTGGGGGGTATGCGGCATCGGGTGGCCTCCTGTGCACTCAGTGTGCGAGGCTCCGGGTGTTCGCTGCGGGTATCGACTTCGGTAGATGTTGTCAGCGCGGGCCGACAGCTGCGATCAGGACAGCCACCCTCAGTCCACTGCGCTGCGCTCCGAGCGCAGCCAGGTGTAGGTCAGGCCCAGCCCCAGAGATGCGCCATTGGTCTTTTTGACCAAGGGGCTGTTTTCGTTGGCGGCGCCGGCCACGCTGTCGATGCGGCCAAAGCCAAAGACACGCCAGTCGCGCGACAGCTGGTGCCCCACGGTCGCGTTGAGCCGCCAGGCCACCAGGCCGCTTTGTGCCTCGTAGCTCGGGCGGCTGGGCAAGGCATATTGGGGGGCTACCCCGTAGAAGGTTTGGGCCAGGCGTTTGTCGGCCACGATGGCGCTCACGCTGGCGGCGTAAAACCACCCTGCGCTGGCCCGGCGCTGGTACACCAGTTTGGGCTCAAAGGCCATGCCGCGGTGGGCGGCCCCGTCGCTCAGGTCAAACACGCCGCGCAGCGGCAGCTCCACGCGCCAGCCTGCGCCAGCTTGTTCTTGGCCCAGCTTCCATTTCAAGCGGGGGCCAAATTCAATCAGCGTACCCAGCCTGGGCATGCCTTGGCGCTCGTCTATTTCATCAGACCGTGCCCCGAATGAGCCGGCCACGCCAATGTCAAGCTCCATGCGCTCAGTTTTGATGGCG
>JBILDR010000271.1:0-4229 GCA_044352515.1 Polaromonas sp. | reverse complement strand
CGTCGAGGTTGGACAAGGGCTCGTCCATCAGGAAGGCGGCGGGCTTTCGGATCATGGCGCGGGCCAGCGCCACCCTTTGCCGTTGACCACCTGAGAGCTGAGCTGGCCGTCGATCTAGCAGTCCGTCAAGCTGCAAGCTGCTGGCCAGCGCCTGCACCTCCTGGGCGATGGCCGCCATCGCCGTGCGCCGTCCAGGAAACAGAGCGCCCACAATGGGCTGGCGCTGCAGCAGACCCATGCGAGCCATGACCAGTGGCAGTGCGATGTTCTCCCGCACGGTCATGTGCGGATACAGCGCATAGTTCTGGAACACCATGGCCACATTGCGCTGGCTTGGCGATTGCGCGTCCACATTGCGCCCGCCTATGCAGACTGTGCCGCTGTCTTGCGCCATCAGCCCGGCCAGAATACGCAGCAAGGTTGACTTGCCGCAGCCAGACGGACCGAGGAGTGCGACAAATTCCCCACTGGCCACATCGAGTGAGACTTCGTGCAGCACCGGCTTGGTAGGCACGAAGTGCTTGCTGATGCTCTGCAGCTGCACCGCTTGATCTGAGCGCGGCTCGGGGGACAGGCTTAAATTTTTCACCCTTGCAGTGTGGACTGCTACGGTTAAAGATTTATGACTTCGCCTGTTTTTGTATCGGAGGGCGGGGCCCGATCGGGGGCAGACCGTGGTTCAAGCGTGCGCGTAGCGCTCAAACCAGTCCGCAAACTTCTTCACACCCACCGCCAAGGGCGTGGCCGGCCTAAAGCCTATCCAGGCGTCCAGGGCGCTGCTGTCGCAGGCGGTGGCGCTCATGTCACCGGGCTGGGCTGGGCGCATGATCTTGTGGGCGCTGCGGCCCAGGGCGGCCTCCAGCGCGCTGATGAATTGATGCAGCACCACCGGCTGTCCATTGCCCACATTGAAGACTCGGTAGGGCGCGCTGCTGCTGCCCAGGCCCGGCCCGGCGCCGGCGGTGGGTAACTTGGCCAGCAGGCGCACGATGGATTCGACCGCATCGTCCACATAAGTGAAGTCACGCAGGCTCTCGCCCTGGTTGTAGACCTCGATGCTCTGGCCGGCGCAGATGGCCTGGGCGAATTTGTACGGCGCCATGTCGGGCCGGCCCCAGGGCCCGTAGACGGTAAACAGCCGCACCCCGGTGCAGGGCAGGCCGAACAGGTGGCTGTAGGAATGAGCCATCAGCTCGTTGGCCTTTTTGGTGGCTGCGTACAAGCTGATGGGCTGATCGACCGATTGGCTCTCAGAAAAAGGCAGCTCGGTGTTGCCGCCGTAGACGCTGGAGCTGCTGGCATAGACCAGGTGCTCGACCGCATGGTGGCGGCAGGCCTCGAGCATATTGACGAAGCCCTGCAAATTAGAGTCAGCATAGGCCTGGGGGTTGCTCAGCGAGTAGCGCACGCCCGCTTGGGCTGCCAGGTGCACCACCCGCTGCGGCTTGGCTTGTGCAAACAGGGCTAGCAGCTCGGCGCCATGCTCGATGCCGAGCTCATGAAATTCAAACCCCGAGTGACCGGCCAATTCGGCCAAGCGCGCCCGCTTGAGACTGACATCGTAGTAGTCGTTGAGGTTGTCCAGGCCCACGACCTCATGACCCTGGCTGAGCAGGGCCTGCGCGGTGTGCATGCCGATAAATCCGGCGGCACCGGTGACGAGGATTTTCATACCGGTACCCGAGCTGGGGGCCGCCCCGAGCTGGCGATGGGTGTGGTGCTTGTGACGGGCATGGCCGCGAGTTTAGCGGCCAGGCCCCTGGCTCACTCCACCTTGATCTGTGCCGAGCGGATCACCGGCCCCCACTTGCGAATTTCCTGGCCCAAAAAGTCCTGGAACTCCTTGGGGCCCAGGTTCAGGGTGTTCATGCCCATCTCCGCGAGCTTGTTGCGCGTCTCGGGTGCGTTGAGTACCCGGGCCATTTCGGTGCGCAGACGCTCGATCACCGCCGGCGGCGTGCGCGCTGGCACCGACAGGCCGAACCAGGCATCACCCACGGCGCCGGGCACGGCTTCGGCCAGGGTCGGCACCTGCGGGAAGTCCCGATCGCGCTCTGCGCCGGTCAGAGCCAGGGCGCGGACCCGGCCGGCGCGTATGTGCGGCGCCGAGGCGATGAGGGCGTTGAACATCAAATCGATCTGACCGCCCAGCAGGTCGTTGAGCGCAGGCCCCGACCCCTTGTATGGTACGTGCACCATCTGGATTTTGCTCAGTTGCTTGAGCAACTCCCCCGTCAGGTGGCCCGCCGAGCCCACGCCCGCTGAACCGTAGCTGAGCTTGCCCGGCTTGTCGCGCGCCAGCGCCAGCAGGTCCTGCACCGACTTGGCGGGATGGTCGTGGCGCACGATCAGCGCATTGGCAAAGCTGCCAATCAGGGCGATGTGGACAAAGTCCTCCAGCGGCTTGTAGCTGATGTTTTGTCCCATCAAAGGCCCGGTGGTGATGGCTGCGCCATTGCTCAGCACCCAGGTATAGCCGTCGGGCACGGCGCGGGCGCCCATCTCGGTGCCCAGGACGGAGCCATTGCCGCCCCGGTTGTCGATGAGCACCGGCTGGCCCAAAGCCTGGCTCATGCGCTCGGCCATCACCCGGGCGATCAGGTCACCCGAGCCGCCCGGCGCGAAGGGCACGATCCACTTGATGGGTCGACTCGGGTAGGGCGCCTGTGCCAGGGCGGGCAGGCCCAGGGTCAGGCCGGCCAGCAGCAACAGCCAGATGCGTAAACGGTGGGCCACGGCTTGCGCCCTGGAAAACTGTGCGTGGGGGGTCATAAGCATTGGGGTCATGGCGTAAGTTTAGCGCCCTGAGGCTGGGGCGTTTGTTGACCGAGCGCCGCATCGCCGCGAGGGCGCGGCTCCCACACTCCCGGCCCTAGCCAGCTGCGAATGATTTGTAGGAGGGCCGCCCTCGGCCCGATGCAGCCGTCGATCCAGCGCCGCATCGCCGCGAGGGCGCGGCTCCCACACCCTAGCCTGAGACTATGAAAATTTTGTAGGAGGGCCGCCCTTGGCCCGATGCGGCCGTCAGACAGGATCAGCGCTTGAGCGAAGGCCCAATCGCTGCGAGGGCGCAGCTCCCACACCCCAGCCTGAGACTATGAAAATTTTGTAGGAGGGCCGCCCTCGGCCCGATGCGGCGGTCGATCCAGCGCCGCATCGCCCCGAAGGCACGGCTCTCACACGCCCTTAGCCCAGCGCGCAATACAGGATGGCTGGAAAGGTGGCCAGCCAGGCCCAGAAAAACCGGTTCAGGCCAAAGTACCAGAACACCAGGAAGTGAAACACCGCGCCGCTGGCGCAAAAGAACAGCGCCAGCCGCAGATCGAGCAGGGCCAGGGGGAACAGCCCCTCCCACACGGTGAAGCCCCAGGCCACGCCGCGGGCGATGGCAGGCGATCGGTAGAGGCTGGTCTGTGGGATGGGCCCGTAGACGCCGCTGTCCAGGAAGACCGGCAGGGCGCGGCCGTTGCGCCATTCGGGCCTTAAGAGCTTGACCCAGCCCGAGACGAAGTATGAGGTGATGGACTGCAGTGCCACGTACCACAGGCCCGCCCGCCAGCCCAAGGTGGCATCGCCCGCAGCGGCCACGGCATGGGCGATCAGCAGGCCGGTCAGGCCCACCAGGGTCATAAAGTCGCTGCCGCCATTGAAGGCGCCGCGCCAGCGAAACAGCAGCACCAGCGCGATGGCAAAAAGCAGCAGGGCGCCGGCCAGGCCAGCAGGGCCACGCAGCCATCCGGCCATGAGCGCGAGCGCCAGCGCCCCGCGCAGTAGGAGCAGGCCTCGGTAGGTACCGGGGGCGAGCAGCTTGTCGAGCAGGGGCCGCAGCCAGGTGGGACGCAAGGGCAGTTCGCTGCGCTGGCTAGGCCAGTGGCTGACGCGGTCGAGCCTGGGCAAGCGCAAGTACTCAAGGGTCTGTAGCAGTAGGCTCCAGCCCAGCAGCAGTTCAAAGGCGCGCACAGCCAGGCTCATGCGTTGCCCCTCACCCCAACCCTCTCCCCAGAGGGGAGAGGGAGTTTTTCTTGCTCCCTCTCCTCAATGGGGCGAGGAGTTTCTCCTTTCACCCTGTCAGGAGAGGATCGGGGATACCTTTCTTTCTCCCTCTCCCTCTGGGAGAGGGCAGGGGTGAGGGCATGGTGTTGCAGCTGCGCTGGTGTGGCTAGGCTTGGGGGCCCCCCCCCCCCCCCCCCCCGCGCGGCGGGGGGGGGGGGGGGGGGCGGGGGGGGGTG
>JBILDR010000084.1:0-14027 GCA_044352515.1 Polaromonas sp. | reverse complement strand
CCGGCCCGGCGCACAGTTTGCTGTAGGGGCAGGGCGCTGGGCTCGGCCCGATGGGGAGTAACAGCCATGACCCGTTTTACCTCCGGCGCTCAGGCGCCGCACAGGCCCGCAGGCCATGACTTGGCCAGCCTGGGCCCGAGCGACAGCAGTGACAGCGGCAGCGACAGCCTGGGCACGCGTGATCGCCAGATGCTGGCCTCTGATACCGACGCCGCCGGAACCGGCGAGGGCCCGAGCGCATCGGGTCAGCCCTTGGCCGATGGCGCCGATATCCTGCCCGATCATCTGGTCTCTCAGGGCCCAGATCTGGAAAACGACGATGAGATCCGTGAGGCCTGGCTCGACGAGGAATGGAGCGAGCAGACCGAACTTGCCGTCGATGTCGCTGGTTGCGCCTTAGACAGCCCCGACCTGCTCGATACCTCGGCCGATGCGGATCAGCTGGTCCAGGATGAGGCCGAGCAGGAAGCGGGCGCGCAGGACCTGGATGGTTTTAGCCAGGAGCTCAGGCGCTGGCAGGAGCCGGCGGGTCTGCCGCCATTGACGGGTCACCGGGGTCTGCAATGAGGCGCGGCTGCCACCAGGGCGGTAGCAGGGCCAGCACCCGTGCCTGGGCATAGCGCTCGTCCATCAGCCACAGCACCCCCTGGTCAGATTCGCTGCGGATCACCCGACCGGCGGCCTGCAGCACCTTGCGCAGGCCTGGGTAGAGGTAGGTGTGCTCGTGGCCGTGACCGAGGAGCGCCTGCAGCCGGCGGCGCATTTCCTCGTTGACTGGGTTGAACTGCGGCAGGCCCAATGTGGCGATGAAGGCGCCGATCAGCTGTTGGCCGGGCAGATCTATGCCTTCGCCAAAGGAGCCGCCGAGCACGGCAAAGCCTATGCCGGCTTCGCCCGAGCGAAAGCGCTCCACAAAAGCCCGTTGTTGCAGCTCGTCCATGCGCGCGCTCTGCTGCCACTGGGGCAGCAGCGGGTAGCCCGCTCGCAGAGCCTCGCTGGCCTGGCGCAGGTAGTCAAAGCTGCTGAAAAACGCCAGGTATTTGCCCGGCCTGGCCTGCCACTGGCGGGCCATCACCTCGATGAGCGCTGGCAGGCTCTGCGTCCTGTCCTGCCAGCGGGTCGACACGCCCTGCAGCACCCGCACCTGCAGCTGCCTGGCCTCAAAGGGCGAGGGCAGCGCCAGGGTAACGGCGTCGTTAGGCAGGCCCAGCATGCGCTGGTAGTGATCGCTGGGGCTGAGCGTGGCTGAAAACAGAACGCAGCACTGGGCTGCGGTAAAGCGCGGCCTTAGAAACGGCGCGGGCAGCACATTGCGGATGGTCAAGAGCGAGCGCTCATCGCGGCTGCCGATGGCCAGCAGGCTCAGATCGATCAGGCTGTCGCTGCCCAGTTGGGCAGCCCTTTGCAGGAACTGGCTCAGGTCGAACCACAGCCTGTGCAAAGGGCCGAGCGGCTGCGCCGGGTGCTCGGCCTGCCAGGCGGCGATGCGCGCGCTCAGCTGCTGCATGGCCAGCAGCAGCGGCTGGGGTAGTTGCTGCAGTACGCTGTATTCAGCGCGGCCCTGGCGCAGTGCGCGCCAGTGGCGCCTTAGCCGATCCAGGTCTCTTTTCAACTCGGCTGGCGCATTCTTGCGCGCCACGCCGAGCGCCGCCTCATCCAGGGTGATGCTGTACATCTGACGGCCACGCTCGATCAGGTTGTGCGCCTCATCGACCAGCACGGCTGCGCGCCAGTCGCGTGCCAGGCTCAGCGCGTACAGGCTTGCGTGGCTGTCGAACCAGTGGTTGTAGTCGCCGACCACCACATCGGCCCAGACGATCATGTCTTGGCCGAGGTGGTAGGGGCACAAGTCATGCTCTGTGGCCAGTTTGCGCAGCGCCTGGCCGTCGAGCCAGCGCGCCTGCACCGCTGCAGCACGTGCCGCTGGCAGCTTGTCGTGGTAGCCGCGTGCCAGCGGGCAGGACTGGCCGTGGCAGGCCTTGTCGGGATGCTCGCAGGCCTTGTCCCTGGCCAGCAGCTCGAGCACCCGCAGGCTGTGGCGGCGGCCGCTGTGTTGGGGGTCTAGACTGAGCGTATCGAGGGCGCGCAAGGCCAGGTCGCGCCCCGAACTCTTGGCCGACAGGTAAAACAGCTTGTCCGGGCCCTTAGGCCCGGTAGCCCCCATGGCCTTGAGCATAGGAAACAAGGTGCCCAGGGTCTTGCCAATGCCGGTTGGCGCCTGCGCCAGCAGGCAGCGACCTTGACGCGCTGCACGCCATACCGACACGGCCAGACTGCGCTGGCCGGCGCGCATCGCCGCCAGCGGAAAAGCCATTGCTTTGAGGGCCTGCTCCCGCTCGTTCAGGTGGGTCAGCTCCTGCTCGGCCCAGGCCGAAAAAATGGCGCATTGCTGTTCGAAGAATTCCTGCAAGGACGCGGCACTGCTGGCGCGCAGGAACACCGTCTCTTGTTGATCGTCCAGGTTGAGGTAGACCAGGGCCAGCTCAATCTCAGCCAAGCCCTGCAACTGGCACAGCAGGTGGCCGTAGATTTGGGCCTGGGCCCAATGCAAGTCCTGCTGCTCGGGTGTGATCGAGCCAAAGCGGCCGCGATAGGTCTTGACTTCCTCGAGCCGATTGAGCGCGCTGTCGTAGCCGTCAGCACGGCCACGCACCCTCAGCCGGCCCCACGGGGCGCTCAGGCTGAGCTCGCGCTGGTAGTCGGGGCCGCGCCGGCTGGCCACCAGGGCGTGTCCGGCCATACCTTCCTGGGCGCTGGGAGCGCCGCCAAAGCGCAGGTCCAGGTCGCCCCGGCGTGCGGTGAACTCGCACAGCTCGCGCACCGCCACGGCATAGGGCACGGGCGCTGCTTGTGTTGCGGGTGCGGGGCTGCTCATGGGCCTGCCATGGTAGTGCAGTGCCAGGCCGCTACCATGTGGGTTGGCCTGATGGATCCAGTGTCCTGCGGAGAAGCCTCATGAACAACAAGCTGCCTGAACCTTATTCCTCGCTCGAAGACAAAGCCTTTCTGGCGCTGATCGTCTTGGTGAGCCTGGCTTTTGCCTGGCTCCTGCTGCCCTATTTCTCTGCTGTTTTTTGGGCGGCAGCTTTGGCGATTTTGTTTGCGCCCCTGCAGACTCGCCTGCTGCGGTCCTGGCCCGAGCGACAGAACCTGGCCGCGCTGGTTTGCCTTTCGCTCATCGTGCTGTTGGTGCTCTTGCCGCTGATTTGGATCACCACCATGCTGGTGCAGGAAGGGGCGCAGGTCTACCGCCGCATCCAGACCGGCGATATCAACTTCAGTCTTTACCTGCAGCAGATCTATGCCGCCTTGCCAGCATCCATCACAGCCTTGCTCGACCGCTTCGGCCTGGGCAGCTCGGGTTTGCTGCTGGAAAGATTGACGCGGGCCTTGACCCAGGGCTCGCAGTATTTGGCGGGTCAGGCGGTCAACATCGGGCAAGACGCGGTCAATCTGGTGGTGAGCTTTTTCGTCATGCTCTACCTGCTGTTTTTCTTCCTGCGCGATGGCCAGGCTCTGGTGCAGCGGCTCAATCACCTGCTGCCTCTGCGCCAGGAAATCAAGCGCGATCTGGCCGGCAAGTTCGCCACCGTGATCAGCGCTACCGTCAAGGGCAATATCGTGGTGGCCATGGTGCAGGGCGCCTTGGGTGGCTTCATCTTCTGGGCGCTCGGCCTGAACGCGCCGGTCCTCTGGGGTGTGGTGATGGCGTTTTTGTCGCTGCTGCCGGCCGTTGGCGCTGCGGTGGTCTGGCTGCCGATGGCGGTCTACCTGCTGATCAGCGGTCAGACAACACAGGGCCTGGTGCTGGCGGCTTTTGGGGTCCTGGTGATTGGCCTGGTCGACAACCTGCTGCGCCCGGTGCTGGTGGGCAAGGACATCAAGATGCCCGACTATCTGGTGCTGTTGTCCACCCTGGGCGGCATCTCGCTGTTTGGCCTGCACGGCTTTGTTCTCGGCCCGGTGATCGCGGCCATGTTCATGGCCGCCTGGGGCCTGCTGGCCGCTGCCCGCCGGCCCCCACCGTAGCGCAGAGCAAGGCTCAGTGCTGGTGGCCGTGGGCTCCGTGCACATGGCCGTGGGCGATTTCCTCGCCGGAGGCGGCCCGCACTTCCAGCACCTGTGCGCTGATCTGAAGGGTTTTGCCCGCCAGCGGGTGGTTACCGTCTAGGATGACCTGCGGACCTTTGATCTTGACCACGGTCAGCACCATTTGGCTGCCGTCCGGTCCCCGGCCTTCGAGCTGGCCACCGACCTTCACGCCCGGGGGAAAGTCGGTCTTGGCGATTGTCTGCACCAGCGATTCGTCGCGCTCGCCAAAGCCATCGGCCGGGCTGAGTGTCCAGCTGCCCTTAAAGCCCACAGCCTGACCCTCCAGAGCTTCTTCGACCTTGGGGATCAGGTTGCCGTAGCCGCCGTGCAAATAGGAAACCGGCTCCTTGCCGTTTTCGATCACCTGTCCTTGGGCGTCGCTGACCTTCAGTCGCAAGGTCACTGCGCAGTCTTTGCTGATGTTCATGATGCAGTGGAATGGAAAAATGAGATTCGATTGTCGCGCTAAGCGGCGCTGATGGGTGTCGGCCCCCAAGGGCGACGATCAAAAAAGCCCGCCGACTTGCGTGGGCGGGCTCATCGAGCGGCTGGCCGCTGGATTTACTTTAGCTTGACTTCCTTGTACTCGACGTGTTTTCGAGCCTTGGGGTCAAACTTCATGATCAGCATTTTTTCCGGTGTGGTTTTCTTGTTCTTGCTGGTGGTGTAGAAGTGGCCCGTGCCGGCGGTGGACTCGAGCTTGATTTTTTCGCGTGCGCCTTTTGCCATGTTCGTGCTCCTTAGATTTCACCGCGGGCACGCAGATCGGCCAGCACCGCATCAATGCCGTTTTTGTCGATCAGACGCAGACCCGCGTTGGTGATGCGCAGACGCACCCAGCGGTTTTCGCTCTCGACCCAGAAACGGCGGTATTGCAGGTTCGGCATGAACCGGCGCTTGGTTTTGTTGTTGGCGTGGGAGACATTGTTCCCAACCATGGGCTTCTTGCCCGTGACTTGACAGACGCGTGCCATGAGGACACTCCAAAAAATAGTTAGCAGCCTTCGCTGCACCTCGCCCCTGTCCTGTGCTGTGCCGCCTGCTCCTGGACCTGATGTGATCAGGCCTAGGATGCGGCTCCGGCTCAAGGGCGGTGAAGATTTCTTGCTGGGCAAAGGCTAGAGCCTGTGCGGCAAACCGAGCATTATAGCCATGTCGGCGGGTGCGGGTGGACAGGCCCCGGTCGGGCTTAGACCGGCCCGGGCCGACCTGCGGCGCAGGCCACTTCGGCCACCGCCGGCTGTTACAGGCATTACAGGCGCTACCATAGCGCGCTTGGCAGTCAGGCATTCGGCCCGGCTCGATTTTCGCGAAACCCCCATGTCTTTTGTCCGTCCCGCTCAGCGTTCGAGCGCCCAACTGCGCCCGGTTCGCATCACCCGTGGCTACACCATCCATGCCGAAGGTTCGGTGCTGATTGAATTTGGCAACACCAAGGTCTTGTGCACCGCTTCCGTCGAGGAAAAGGTGCCGCCCCACCAAAGAGGCAGTGGCCAGGGCTGGCTCACCGCCGAGTACGGCATGCTGCCGCGCTCGACCCATACCCGCAGCGACCGCGAGGCCGCGCGCGGCAAGCAAAGCGGGCGTACCCAGGAAATCCAGCGTCTGATCGGCCGCAGCCTGCGCGCTGTGTTTGATTTGAGCCTGCTGGGCGAGCGCACCATACACCTGGACTGCGATGTGATCCAAGCCGACGGCGGTACCCGCACCGCCGCCATCACCGGCGCCTTTGTGGCCGCGCAGGACGCGGTCAGCCTGCTGCTGGCCCAGGGCAAGCTGCAAAGCAGCCCGGTGCGCAGCCATGTGGCGGCGATTTCCGTGGGTCTGGTGGAGGGTACGCCCCTGCTCGATCTGGAATATGTCGAAGATGTGGCCTGCGATACCGACATGAATGTGGTCATGACCGAAGCCGGCCATTTCGTCGAGGTGCAGGGCACTGCCGAAGGCCTGGCCTTTACCCGCAAGGAAATGGATCAGCTGCTGGCGCTGGCCGAAAACGGCATTGCCGAGCTCATTGGCCTGCAAAAGGCGGCACTGGCCCAGCCGCTGCGATGAAATTGGTCCTGGCTTCCAACAATGCCGGCAAACTGGCCGAGCTGCAGGCCATGTTCGCGCCCTTGGGGCTGGAATTGGTGCGCCAGTCCGATCTGGGCATAGGCGAGGCCGAGGAGCCGTTTCGTACCTTTGTGGAAAATGCGCTGACCAAGGCCCGCCATGCTTCGCGCGCCAGTGGCTTGCCGGCGCTGGCCGATGATGCCGGGCTGTGTGTCAACGCCTTTGACGGCCTGCCTGGAGTCGATACCGCTTACTACGCGACCCAGTTTGGTTACGACAAGGGCGATGCCAACAACGTCAAGGCCTTGCTGGAGCAGATGGAGCACATCGACGATCGCCGCGCCGCTCTGGTCAGCACCTTGGTGGCGGTGCGCAGCCCAGATGATCCAGAGCCGTTGATCGCGGTCGGCCGCGCTGCCGGCGAGATCACCCGCGCACCGCGTGGCAGCCATGGCTTTGGTTTTGACCCGGTGATGTACATCCCTGCCTTCGGCCAGACCTTTGCCGAGCTGCCGGTGGAGGTGAAGAACGCGAACAGTCACCGCGGTCAGGCCGCCCGCCAGATGGCGGCCTTGATGCGCGAGCGCTGGCTGGCTTAAGGCGCCTGTGCAAGACCTCGCCCATTACCTGCGGCCGGGCACCTTGCAGCTGCCGGCGCTGCCGCCGCTGTCGCTGTATGTGCACCTGCCCTGGTGCATCCGCAAGTGCCCCTATTGCGACTTCAATTCGCACGAGATCGCGGCCGATCAGGCGCCGCAGCAGGCTTATATTGACGCCCTCTTGGCCGACTTGGACCAGGCCCTTCCGCTGATCTGGGGGCGGCCGGTGCACAGCATCTTCATCGGCGGCGGTACGCCCAGCCTGTTTTCGCCGGCAGCCATCGATCAGCTTTTGAGCGGGCTGCGCGCTCGCCTGCGCCTGGCCGCCGACGCCGAAATTACCCTCGAGGCCAACCCCGGTACTTTCGAAAAGGACAGGTTTCGCGCATTTGCCCAAGCCGGCGTCACCCGGCTGTCTTTGGGCGTACAAAGTTTTGACGATCAGGCCCTCAAGGCCCTGGGGCGGGTGCATGACCGCGCTCAGGCCCTGGCCGCCGCCTCCGAGGCTGCGCAGTGTTTCGAGACCTTCAACCTCGACCTGATGTATGCCTGGCCGGGGCAGGACATGGCCAGGCTCGATGCAGACATTGATCAGGCTCTGGCCTTGCAGCCGCCGCACCTGTCGATCTACCACCTGACGGTCGAGCCCAACACCTTCTTCGCCAAATACCCGCCGGCCCTGCCGGAGGAGGACCTGGCCTACGAGATGCTTGACCGCATCAGCGAGCGCACCGCCTTGGCCGGTTTGCAGCGCTACGAGGTATCGGCCTACGCACGGCCAGGCCACCGCTGCTGGCACAACCTCAACTACTGGCAGTTCGGTGACTACCTGGGCATAGGCGCGGGCGCACATTCCAAGCTCAGCTTTGCCCACCGGGTGGTGCGCCAGGTGCGCTTGCGCGAGCCGCGCCTGTACATGGAGCGCGCCGCTTTGGGTCAGCCGCTGGCCCAGGAGCAGGAGGTCAGCCGCGCTGAGTTGCCCTTTGAGTTCATGCTCAATGCCCTGCGCCTGCCCGAGGGTTTTGCGCTGCAAAGCTTCAACGATCGCACGGGCCTGCCGCCTTCGGTTCTGCAGGAGGCGCTGGCGCAGGGGCGTGCGCGCGGCTGGCTGGAGGCCGATTTGCAGCAGATCAGGCCCACCGCGCGCGGCTTTGATTTCCTCAACGACCTGCAAGCCCTGTTTTTGAACGAGCCCTAAGCCCATGACGTCTGACGCCTGGATCATCCTGGTCATCTCCGGCCTGCTGAGTTTTTTCGTTGGCGCCTGGCTGCGGCGCTTCATGAACCGCCGTCGCTTCCAGCGCAACCAGGAGGCGCTTGCGCAAATGCGCTCGGCAGCTGCTGAGCGCGAGCGGCAGGCGCCGGCCTCGCACAACAAGGCCAAGCGCCGCCGCCAGCAGCGCTCTCGGCAGGCGGACGACTCATAAAGTTAGCATGCGCCTACTTTTATCCGGGGAATCGCTTTCCCAAGCAGTAAAGGCGGCTCGACATGGAACGGATCTTGCTGCAGGAAGGATCTGTCGAATTTCCGTTCACCCCAGCGCCGCCCCATGGCGCCTGAGGTGGCCCTGTTTTTGCCATGCCAGTCTCGCCCGTCCTATCGCCGTCAGCCCAAGCGACCGAGCCCTTGAAGCGGCCGGTGGCTGCGGCAGCGCGCGCGGACCGCGTGCAGCCGGCCGGATTTGCCCAGACCCTGGCCCAAGTGCAGTCAGCCCAGCCCGGTAGCAGCGCCCTCAGTGAGGCCGAGGTCCGGCCGGGCGATACCTTGTCAGGCATCGTCGCCCGTCATTTGCAACTCACCCAGCCCGGGCGCAGCACCAGTCCGACGCAGCTCTATCAAATGGCGGTCGGCGTGGCCCGTGACAACGGTATCGCCGATCCAAACCTGATCCTGCCCGGCCAGGTGATCGATGTGTCGTCGCTGGACGCAGCGCCAGGATCTGTACGCCAAGCTGCGGTACAGCCTTACGGGCGTGCCCACAGCGCAAGCCAGGCCAGCGCCCCGATGGCTGCACCGGTTGCTCAGGCGCTCGTCAAGCCGCAGGCGGTCGCCGTACTGCCCGCCATTGCTGCGGGCAGCGCCAGCGCGTTTTTGGTCCGCCATGCCGAAGCGGCTCAGCGGGTGCAGGCGGCCAGCGGCATTCCGGCCACCTATATGCTGTCGCAAGCGGCCCTTGAAACCGGCTGGGGGCGGCAGGAAATCCGCGCGCCCGATGGGCGCAACTCCTTCAATCTATTTGGTATCCGCGCTGGCAGCAACTGGCAGGGCCCCACGGTACAGGTTTGGACCACCGAACACATCAATGGTTCGACCCAGCGCATGGTCGGCCAGTTCCGCGCCTATTCCAGTTATGAAGAGTCTTTTGCCGACTATGCGCGGCTGATCAGCCAGCAGCCTCGCTATGCGCAGGTCATGCAAAACCTGGGCGACCCGAACGCTTTTGCTTCGGCCATGCAACGCTCCGGCTATGCCACCGGTCCGCGCTATGCCAGCGCTCTGGCATCGGTGATTGAGACCACACATCGGCTGCAGGGTTCAGTCCCCCAGGTGCAGGCGGCGCTGCGACCGCCCAACCAAGCGGCGACAGTGCTTGCGCAAGCGGCAGAACCCTCTATGCCGCCTGCGGCTCAGGTGCTGCAGCTGCGCTTTAACCCGATCAGCCCGATGGCGGCCAGCGCAGAGGCGAGCAATGTGGCGCGCGTGGCCCGCCAACGCGCCTACGCTTCGCTGGACCTGCCCTTGATGCCTTGAGTTTCTATGCGGCCAGACCGCTGGCCCAGAGCGTCCCAGCCCAGCGGGATCAGGCCCAGGCACAGCACGGCCACGCCGACCAGCGCACCCAGGCCGGTATAGACCAGGCTGGACCACAGCATCCAGCCCGTCACCGCGATAAATCCCAGGGGCAGCCACGGGTAGAGCGGCACCTTGAAGGGGCGGTGCAGGCCCGGGTGCCGGCGCCGCAGCACGATCAAGGCCACCCCGACCAACAAAATGAAGCTCCAAAACACCGGCGCGGTGAATTCGACCACCGTTTCAAAGCCCTGACGGGTGACCGTGGCCAGTCCCACCACCGCCAGCGCTACAGCCGCCTGCACCAACAGGCTGTTGCGTGGGTGGCCTGAGCTGTGCCAGCGGCCCAGCCAGGCGAAGCTGCGAAAGTCCTGCCCCACGGCAAAGGCGCTACGCGCACCGAAGATCATGGTGGCGTTGAGTGAATTGAGGCAGGACAGGATCACGATCACACTAAAGACCATGGCCGAGCCCTTGCCAAAAGCCAGGGTAAATACGTCGGAGGCTACCGCGTTCGATTGCGCCATGCCAGTTAGGCCCAGCGCATGCAAATAAGCCAGATTGGCCATCAGGTAGAGCAGCGTCACGCCGCCCAGGCCCCACAACAAGGCCCGGCTGATGCCCCTGCGCTTGTCGCGCATCTCGGCCGACAGGTAAGACACCTCGTTCCAGCCGCCGAAGGTCAGCAGCACAAACACCATGGCCAGCCCATATTCGGTAGGCCGACTTTGGCGTGCAAGCAGTTCTTCCATGGAGTTGATGCCATTGACCGAAAAGCCCGCGTAGACGATGGCGACAATGCCCAGGACCTCCAGCACCGTCATCGCGTTGTGTACCCTTGTGCTCTCGCGTATGCCCAGCAGGTTCAGGGCACTGACCGCGGCAATCGCCATCAGGGCCCACAGATAGCTGGAGTAGGGGCCCAGTGACAAGATGGTCGACATATAGTCGCCCAGGGTGATGGCCAGAATGGCGATGGAGCCGGTAATGATCACCGTGCTGCGCGCCCAGGCATAGAAGAACGCCAGGTGTTTGCCAAATGCGCGGGAGAGAAAGTGGTATTCACCGCCGGCACTCGGGTGGCTGCTGGCCAGCTCGGCATAGCACAAGGCCCCGCCGATGGAGATCAGGCCCCCGAGGATCCAGACGAGCAGGAAATCGGACACCCCGCCGACATGGCCGGCTACGACCGAAGGGGCTTTGAAAATACCTGCACCAATGACGGTGCCCAAAATCAGGCAGACGGCGTCAAAGGTAGAGAGGGTGGGCCGAGGCCCATCACTAGAATGCATGAAATCCTGTTCGGTGGGCGATGATCGCAATTCTTGTATTTCTTGTGATGACTTTGGCGCCCCCCTGTTTGGCGAGCACGCTCGAAACCGAACACTCTTTCAAGACATCCGATCGCGCGACTTTGCATTATAAAAATGTCGGTCAAGGCGAGCGTGCCCTGGTCTTTATTCCCGGCTGGCTGATGCCGGCCGAAGTCTTTAAGCTCCAGTGGCGCGATCTGGCCGAGGACCACCGGGTGGTCGTGCTCGACCCCCGTGGACAGGGGCGGTCTCAGGTTCAGGCCAAGGACATGTCTGCCGCCCGCCGCGCGCGCGATATCCATGAACTGGTGCAACACCTCAAGCTCAGCAACTATGTGCTCATAGGCTGGTCGCTGGGCGTCATGGAGATGCTCGAAACCTTGACCCGCCACCCCATGCCCGGCCTGCAGGGCCTGGTGCTGATTGACAACTCGATCGGCATGGGGCCGGCACCTGTTGCCTCGGGCGCGCGCAGACAGCGGCCCATGGGGCGCGAACCCTTTGACCGGTATGTGAAGGAGTTCTCACGCGCCATCTTCAAGCGCGTGCCTGAGGACGGCTTATTGCAAGCGGTCGAGCAGTCGGCCCGGTTGCTGCCACCGCCCGTGGCCTGGCGCCTGCTCGACAAGCCCCATGCGCGCGACTATTACCGGCAGGCGGTGCTGGCCAGCAGTGTGCCGCTTTGGTATGCCATCACGCCCCGCTATCAGGCCCAGGCAGAAGAACTTCTGCAGACGCGCGCTGCTGCAACGGTGACGGTCTTCGACGATGCGGGCCACGCCTTGTTCGTTGACAGCGCGCCGGCCTTCAATGCCGGCTTGCGTCAGTTTTTGAGCCGCCTGCCTTAGCGGGTCCCGGGGCTCCAGCTCACAGTCCCAGCCATTTGGCATAGACCTTGGCCATTTCCTGGTAGCCCAGCGGTGTGAGGTGGATCAGATCGCGCGCCATCCAGGGCGGTTGTTTCTTCATCAAGTCATAGGCGCCGCCGGCCTTGCGCATCTCCAGCGAGAAGTCCCAGGTCATGCACTGGTGGCGCTGGCCGACCTCGCGCTGTATGCGGGCCGCTTCCATATGTCTTTGCGGAAAGGTCTTGAGGTCATAGCGGGTCTGCACCACCTTGCGCGTGCGCCCATTGCGGTCGCGGACCACGCTGCGAACCTTGCTGGTGGTGACCCTATCGCCGGGGGCGATCAAGACGCACAGGGCCTGCGGCATGACCTGACGCATCGCCTCCACCGTGGTTTCGAAGCGGCGCCGGTAGTCCTGTGGATCCCAGTGCGCGCCGGTCACATCGTTGGTGCCATAGGCCAGCATCACCAACTCATAGGGTCTTTGGGCTGTGGCCTGCTGCATCAACTCGGAATGGACCGTGGTCCAGAAGGCGCCCGAGGCACCGGCGATGCCGAAGTTGTCGAGGACCACGCCCTGGTCGGCCTCGGCGTAGACGCCCAAAAGGCCCACCGGCTCGCGTCCCTGTGCCACCAGCTTGATGCGGCTGAGCGCGGCCATGCCCTTGATCTGTACTGAGCCGAGCGCCAGCGGGCCCTTGGTATCGATTTGTCCCACGGGAACGTCGTCGACCACCAGCGTCAGCATGCCGCCCTCGGCTTGACGCAGGAAGTGCAGGGTGATGGTGCGCACCGCCGCTGCGCTGGCATTGCCCGGATCGATTTCTATGAAGGCGCCGGCCTCACGGCTGTTGACCATGAACAGGCCCAGCCCGGCACTGAGCGCGGCCGCGCCTACGGCGCGGGGCGCCAACTCATGCTGCCAGCGGCCCTGACGACACATGGCATTGACCGGCAAACGGATGCCTGGCAGGCCGTAAAGTAAGTTGACATGGCCAGGCCCGCCCGCGCCATAGCGGCCTTGCCACTGGCGTCGCAACTCGCCGACAAAATATTCGGCCGCCATGTGGCTGCCGCCCCAGACACCGATGCGCGCTACCCGGCTGCTGGCCACATCGCGGATGCGCTGGTGCATGACCTTGAGCCATTCTTCGTGCGGCAGGGCCTTGCTCAGGTCGTCCAGCGTAGGCGCGGGCAGGGCCTCTTTGCGCAACTCCTGCTCCTGCTGCTGGGTCAGCGGCAATTCCTCTTCATCGGAGCCGGCCGGTGGCGTGCCGCCCTCGACAGGGCGCGGCGGTGTTTGTGCGGTGCGCGTGGGCGTGGCGCAGCGCAGGGGCTGCATATGGGCACCGCCGGGCACGGTCGCTGCGAAGTGCAAAGGCGGCAGTGCGGCGCTGGTGGTGGGCGCCGCGATGCTGGCTGCGCCCTCCTCGGCGCAGGCCAGCGGGGCCGCGCAGGCCAGCGTCAGCCACAGCAGCGCGCGTCGGGCAAAATTCATGGGCCCCTCCGGTGTTGCTCATAGCCCTGCAAGAGTGCGTCCGACAGACCCTGGCCAATCCGGTTCAGGCCCCTTTCGGTCAGGTGCATCAGGTCGGTCCACGCCAGACCTTGATCGAGCCAGCGGGCAAAGGAGTTTGGGCCCCCCATGAACTCCCAGCTGTTCCAGAAGGCGCAGCCCATGTCCTGACTGGCTTGGCGCTGCAAGGCCACCATGCGAGCCAGAGTCCGCTTGGAATAAATCCGGCCATCATCGCCCAGCGTGCCTTGATCGAGCGGACTCATGATCAGACAAGCCGCTTGCGGCGCGCCCTGGCGCAGCACCTGCACCGCTTTGATGAAGCCCTCGCGGTAAAGCTTGCCGTCGCCGACCAGAATGTTGCCGTTGCCCGTATCGTTGCCGCCGAGCATCACCACAATCAGATCGGGCCGCCGAGCCCGTGTTTGTTCGGCCAGATGATCGGCATTGAATTGACGGATCGAGCCGCTGGCGATACCTACCACCGCGGTGGTCTCCCAGGTGATGCCGCTCTGGGCTTCGAGCACCAGGCCGTAGACCTCCAGCCCGTTTTCCTGCACCTGCAGCGCGGTCGAGACGATGTCCGCCTCGCTGTCGACCACCCATTGGTCAAATTGCCCATGCTCGATGCGCCTTGGCGCTGCCGCTGCGCCATTGATCTGCAGTCGCAGCACCTCGGGCCGCCGGCTTTTCTGGGCGTAGATTTCCAGGCGCTGGCCCAGGGCCTGGCCAGACTTGGCCGGCGCGATCTGCACCTGTGTGGCGCCGCGGGCTTTGGCCACGATGCCGCCCAGCCCATAGCGGCCCTGGTTG
>JBILDR010000083.1:0-14130 GCA_044352515.1 Polaromonas sp. | reverse complement strand
CCCTGAAGCAGGCGCAGGCGCTGCTGACAGCGGCCAGCCAGAGCCTCGTCATGCGTCACCACGACAAAGGCGGTGCCCTGCTCTCGGGCGAGCTGCAGCATCAACTCAAACACCATCGCGGCCGTGCCGCGATCCAGATTGCCAGTGGGCTCGTCGGCCAGCACACAATCTGGCCGGGTGACCAGAGCGCGGGCGATCGCCACCCGCTGACGCTCGCCGCCGGACAGCTCTGCCGGGCGGTGCTGCAGCCGGTGCCCCAGGCCCACTGCCTCCAAGGTGGCCGCGGCAGCGCGCAGCGCAGCCGCTTTAGGCTGACGGGCTATCAAGAGTGGCATGGCGACGTTTTCCAGCGCGCTCAATTCGAGCAGCAAATGGTGAAACTGGTACACAAAACCCAAATGCCGGTTGCGCAGTCGACCTTGCTCGCTGGCCGATAGATGGGCCAGCTCCTGCCCCAGCAAAAGCACCCGTCCGGCGCTGGGCGCATCAAGCCCTCCGAGCAAGTGCAGCAAGGTGCTCTTGCCCGAGCCGGAGGCGCCGACGATGGCCAGGGTTTGGCCGGCCGAAACCTGCAGGTCCACGCCGCTGAGCACCTGCACATCCAGCGGCCCTTCGACAAAGCGCTTGCCCAGGCCTTGGGCCTGCAGCACCGGGGCCTGCACCGCAGCGCTCTGGGGCGTGGAGGACTCACTCATAGCGCAGGGCCTGGGCTGGGTTAACCCGGCTGGCGCGCCAGCTCGGATAGAGGGTGGCCAGGAAGGCCAGCACCAGCGCGATCAAGGCAATCGGCAGAATGTCGGCCGCCTGTGGGTCACTGGGCATGCGGCTGATCAGATAAATTTCGCGCGGCAAAAAGCTGGCGCTGAGCAGGCGTTCGAGCGCTGGCACGATGACATCGATATTGAAGGCAATCAGCAGGCCCAGCGCCAAGCCTGCACCTGTGCCCACCACACCCACCATCGCCCCTTGGACCATAAAAATCCCCATGATGCTGCGCGGGCTGGCGCCCAGCGTGCGCAAGATGGCAATGTCGGCCCGCTTGTCAGTCACCGTCATCACCAGCGTGCTGACCAGGTTAAACGCAGCCACCGCCACGATCAGGGTCAAGATGATGAACATCATGCGCTTTTCCAGCTGAACCGCGGCAAACCAGATGCGGTTGTGGCTGGTCCAGTCGCGCACCACCAGGTCGGGGGGCAACATCGCGGCCAGTTGCTGGCCGACGCTGCGGGCCTGGTGCAGGTCGCGCAACTTGACCCGAATGCCGCCCGGGCCTTCAAGCCGCATCAGTCGCTGCACGTCTTCCTGGTGCAAGAGCGCCAGACCCGAGTCGAATTCAAAATGGCCCGATTCAAAAAAACCCGTCACCCGCATCTGCTTGAGGCGCGGCACCACACCGGCTGGAGTGACCTGCCCGCCCGGCACGATCAAAGTGACGGCATCGCCCACGCGCAGGCCCATGGAACGACTCAATTCAATACCGAGGACGATGCCGAATTCGCCCGGGCGCAGTTGATCGAGCAGTTTTTGCTGGCCCGCCAACTCGCTGACCTGCCCTTCCAGGCTGGGGTCTATGCCGCGCAGCAAAGCACCCTTCATCTCTTCGCCGCGGGCCAGCAAGGCCTGGGCCGAAACAAAAGGCGCCGCGCCCACCACGGCCGGGTGCCGACGCAAGGCTTCGAGCGTGCCGTTCAAGTCCTTGATGGCGCCCCCATCGGCCGCCTGCACCTCGATATGCGAAATCACGCCGAGCATGCGGTCGCGCACCTCCTTTTGGAAGCCATTCATCACGCTCAGCACGATGATGAGGGCGGCCACGCCCAGGGCGATGCCCAGCATGGACACCCCAGAGATAAAGGAAATAAAGCCGTTGCGCCGCGAGGCACGACCCGAGCGGGTGTAGCGCCAACCCAGCATCAGCTCATAAGGAATAGCCATCCCGACATTGTGGCACCGGCCGACCGGGGCCCAGCCTCGCCGGAATCGGGACAATACAGCCATGGCTCTTGATGAATCAAATGTTCTTGGACCCCATCAGGTCAGCGTGCACGAGGCAGAGCACCTGATCATTGCCTTTGCCGCCTGCCAGGACCCGCAAGGGGCAGCGCTCATCAAAGACCTGCCTGCCAGCCACACCGGCGCTGTGCGGCAATTGCTGGCAGGCATGGACCGCAGCGTGATTTTCCGGGGTGAGGCCGACAGCCTGAGTCCGCCGCACGAGCGGGCTTTGGCCCTGGCCCTGGGCTGGCCAGAGCTGGCCGACGGGCTCTTGCCCTGGGCCGCAGCGCAAGCGGCCGCGCTGGGCCTGAAGACGCAAGGACCCTGGGGTCAGCTCAGGCTGTGCCATTGGGCCATGGGCCGGGAGCAGGCCAGCCTGAGCGAGCCGGATCTGCTGCCCATCCGTGCCGAGGAGTCGCTTGCACTGATGGAGGATATGGCTCCCTTTTTCGCCGCCGATGGTCTGCAACTGCACCACCACTCACCTGGGCTTTGGCTGGTACAGGGCTCATCCATGGACATCCCCACCGCCTCGCTGGACCGGGTAATAAGCCGAGATGTCGATCCCTGGCTGCCCAGCGGCGCGTCGGCGCGCTTGCTGCGCCGCTTGCAAAACGAAATGCAGATGCTGCTCTACACCCACCCGATCAACGAGGCCAGGGCCGCGCGCAGACAACTGCCCATCAACTCCCTGTGGTTCAGCGGTACCGGCTGCCTGCCAGCGGCCATGCGCGCGCCGCAGGCGGTACACCTGAGCCGCCTACTCGCCCCGGCTGCCATGGCCGGCGACTGGGCCGCCTATGCTCAGGCTTGGGCGCAGCTGGACGAGACGGTGCTGCGACCGCTGCTGGCCCGCCAGCAAGCCGGCCAGTCGATCACGCTGACGCTGTGCGGCGAACGGGGCTTTGTCACGCTGCAATCGGCAGGCGCAGGACTGATGAGCTGGCTGACCAAGCTCTTGCGGCCCCATCCCTGGCCCCTCAAGGAAGAACTATGAAAATCACTGTCAGGGACGCGCCGCCGCGCAGCGTCTGGGCTTTGCAGCAAGCGGGCGTGCATCCGCTGCTGGCCCAGCTCTATGCGGCCCGGGGCGTGCACAACCCGGCCGAGCTCGACGACGGCCTGGCCCTGCTGATCGAGCCCACACAGCTGCTGCAGGCCGATGCCGCCGCCCAGTTATTGGCCGATGCGATGCAGGCCGGTCGCGCGATATGCATCGTCGCTGACTACGACTGCGACGGCGCCACCGCCTGTGCGGTGGCTGTTCGCGGTCTGCGTCTGCTGGGCCAGGCCCTGGGCTTCAATCGCGTGAGCTATCTGGTGCCCGACCGGGTGGTTGACGGCTACGGCCTGACGGCCAGCATCGCCGAGCGGGTCAAAGCCAGCGGCGCCGATGTGCTGGTAACGGTAGACAACGGGATCGCCAGCATCGAAGGCGTGGCCAGAGCACGTGCGCTCGGCCTGCAGGTGCTGGTCACCGACCATCATCTGCCGGCGCTGATCGACGGCCAGATCCGACTGCCCGAGGCCGATGTGATCGTCAACCCCAACCAGCCCGGCTGTCCGTTCCCGAGCAAGTCCATGGCTGGCGTTGGGGTGATGTTCTATGTGCTGCTGGCCCTGCGCGCCCTGCTGCGCGAGCGAGGCGTCTTTAGCGGCGGTCAGCCCCGGCTCGACAGCTTGCTGCCGCTGGTGGCCCTGGGCACGGTGGCCGATGTGGTCAAGCTCGATGCCAACAACCGGCGCCTGGTGGCCCAAGGTCTCAAGCGCATCCGGGCCGGTCAGATGCCTGCGGGCCTGAACGCGCTGCTGCAGGTGGCCGGTCGCAAAACGGCCAGCGCCAGCAGCATGGATTTCGGCTTTGCGCTGGGCCCGCGCATCAACGCCGCCGGCCGCCTGTCCGATATGACGCTGGGCATTGAATGCTTGCTCACTGACGATGCAGTGCGCGCCGCAGCACTGGCCGGCGAGCTCGACCGCATCAACCGTGAGCGACGCGACATCGAGGGCCATATGCGCGAGCAGGCCATGCTGGCCGCCGACGCCATGGCCCTGGAATCGGACCAGACGCCGCCAGCAGTGGTGATTTTTCACCCGGACTTTCACGAAGGCGTGGTGGGCATCGTGGCCTCGCGCCTCAAAGACAAGCTGCACCGGCCCAGCTTTGTGTTTGCCGCCAGCGGCGCCGAGGGTAAATCGCATGAGCTCAAAGGCTCGGGCCGCTCGATCGCTGGCTTTCATCTGCGCGACGCGCTCGACCTCGTAGCCAAGCGCCACCCGGGGGTGCTGCTGCGCTTCGGCGGCCACGCTATGGCGGCTGGCTGTACCGTCGCGCGCGATCAGTTCGACACCTTCCAATCCGCCCTGGAACAGGTGGCCCGTGAATGGCTGGACGCAGCCACCCTGACCCGCAGGCTGGAAACCGACGGGCCGCTGGCGCCCGAATACCGGCGTGCCGATGTGGTTGACGCCTTGCAACAGCAGGTCTGGGGCCAGGGCTTTGCGGCGCCAACCTTCAGTGAAGAGTTACAGGTGCTGTCGCAGCGGCTGGTCAGTGACAAGCATTTGATGCTCAAGCTCAAGCACCAGGGGCAGGACGTGGACGGCATCTGGTTCGGCCGCACTGAAGCACTGCCCCAGCGCGTCAAGCTGGCCTTCCGCCTGGACGCGGACGAGTGGCAGGGCGTTCGGCGGGTGCGCTTCATCGTCGAGGCGGCTGAAGCCTAAAGGAGGCGAAAGACCTTCTCAGTCGCACAGCGGACCCGGGCCGGCGCGCTGGCCAGGCGAGAGCGACTTAAAATCCACTGCGTGATGAATGCCCGCAACATCCTCAATGCCGATCTGCACTGCCACTCGGTCGTCTCTGACGGGACCTTGACACCCGAAGCATTGGCCGAACGAGCAAGCCGCGGCGGGGTGGAACTGTGGGCCCTGACCGACCATGATGAGATTGGCGGTCAAAAGCGCGCAGCGGCGGCCGCTAGCAGCCAGGGCATGGGCTACCTGAGCGGCACCGAAATCTCGGTGACCTTTGCTGGCGAGACGGTACACATCGTCGGGCTGGGCTTTGATCCCGACAACGAGTCCTTGCGGCTCGGCCTGCAAGCCACCCGTGGCGGGCGGGCGCAGCGGGCGCAGGAGATGGCCGATGGCCTGGCCAAGGTTGGCATTTCTGGCGCTTACGAAGGCGCGCTCAAGTTTGTCGGCAACCCCGATCTGGTATCGCGCACGCACTTTGCCCGCTTTCTGGTGGAGGTGGGGGTGTGCAAGGACACCAACGAGGTGTTTCGCAAATACCTGACCGAGGGCAAGCCCGGTTTTGTGCCGCACCGCTGGGCCACGCTCAAAAATGCGGTGGGCTGGATCACCGAGGCCGGCGGGGTGGCAGTGATTGCCCATCCGGCGCGCTACAAATTCACCCCCAATGAGGAATACGCCCTGTTCACCGAATTTAAGTTGCATGGTGGGCGGGCGGTTGAGGTGGTCACCGGCAGCCACAGCGCGCAAGAGGCCCTCAAATATGCAGACATGGCCAAAGAATTTTCCTTGGCAGCCTCACGCGGCAGTGACTTTCACAGCCCCGACGAGAGCCACACCGACCTCGGCACCCTGCCTTACCTGCCCGGCGGCTTGATACCGGTCTGGGAGTTGCTGCAAGAGCGCATCCAGTGAGGGCGTCCGCCGTCTCGCCCTCGGCCCTGGCAGGGATAGGGCTGACGCTGGGCGCAGTGGCCCTGTTCGCCACGCTCGACACCGTTACCAAGCTGGTGCTGGGCACAGTCCCCATGCTCATGGCCTTATGGTTCCGCTATTTTTTCCAGGCCCTGTTTACCACCGCCGTGCTGGTGCCACGGCGCGGGCTGTCAATCTGGCGCACCGCCAGCCCCTGGTTACAACTGCTGCGGGGGCTGCTGCTGGTGACCAGCAGTCTGGCCGCCTTTGTGGCCCTGCAGCATATTGCGGTCGCCGAATTCACCGCCATCGTCTCGCTGGTGCCCTTGCTGATCACAGTGCTGGCAGCGCTCATCTTCAAAGAGGCGGTCTCGCCCATGCGCTGGCTGCTGGTGGTGGGCGGATTTTCCGGCGCCTTGATCATCATTCGTCCCGGCGCCGAAACCTTTACCGGGGTGGCCCTGCTGCCACTGGGCGTATTGGTGCTCAATTCCTGTTTCCAATTGCTGACCAGTCGCATGGTGCGCAGCGAAGATCCGCTGACCATGCACCTGTATACCGGCTGGGTCGGCACCTTGGTGTCCTCGGTGGCGCTGCCCTGGGTCTGGACCGAGCTGAGTGCTCAGCAATGGGGGCTGATGGTGCTAATGGGTCTGTGCGCCTCGATCGGCCATTTCCTGCTCATCCTGGCTTTTGAGCGCACTGCGGTCGCCACCATGGCCCCTTACATGTATGCACAGATTGCCTTTGCGGTGTTGGGGGGCTGGCTGGTGTTTTCCCACACGCCCGATGGTTGGTCGCTGCTGGGCATGTGCGTGATCGCCGCTTGCGGTGCGAGCGGTGCCTGGCTGACACTGCGGCAGACGCGGTCGGCGCGGCAAGCCGTTCTTGAGCCGGCCTGAGACGCTTGTCCACAAGCGCCCCGCCCGCGCCCAGATCATGGCCCAGTTGTTTGACATCCACCCGGAAAACCCGCAGCGGCGCCTGCTCAAGCGGGCCTGTGAGTTGCTGGCCACTGGCGGTGTGCTGGCCGTGCCCACCGACTCGAGTTACGCCTTGGTCTGCCACCTCGACGACAAGCCGGCAGCCGACAAGCTGCGGCGCGTACGGGGCGTCGACGAGCGTCATCACCTGACCCTGCTGTGCCGCAACCTGAGCGAGTTGGCCAGCTTTGCGCGGGTCGACAACCGCCAGTTCCGCCTGCTCAAGGCGGCCACCCCAGGGCCCTACACCTTTATCCTCGATGCGAGCAAGGAGGTGCCGCGCCGGCTCAGCCACCCTTCGCGCAAAACCATAGGCCTGCGCGTTCCCGAGCACCGCGTCCTGCAGGCCTTGCTGGAGGAGCATGGATCGGCGCTGCTGTCGACCACGCTGATCCTGCCGGGGCAGGGCGAGCCCCTGGCTGATGCGGGCCAGATCCGCCAGCACTTGGAACATGAATTGGCCGGGGTGGTCGAAGCCGGCGCCTGCCCGCTCGAGCCCACCACGGTCATCGATCTGGTGCCCATGGGCCGGGGTCTGGAGCCTGAGCTGATCAGGGCGGGACGGGGCAGCCTGGCTGCCATCGGCCTGCACTAGGCAGCCTGCGCCGCAGCTCAGCAACCGGCCTCTGAGACAATCCCCGCATGGATTTCGCCCAACTGATGCAGACGGTGGCGCTGTACGCGCTGCCGGTGCTGTTTGCCATCACGGTGCACGAGGCCGCCCACGGCTATGCAGCCCGCTATTTCGGCGATCCCACCGCCTGGCAGATGGGGCGCTTGACCCTCAACCCGCTGCATCACATCGACCCCATAGGCACTGTGCTGATGCCAGTGCTGCTTTACTTCGCCACCAGCGGCAGCTTTTTGTTCGGCTATGCCAAACCGGTGCCGGTGGATTTCGGCAGGCTGCGCAAACCCAAGCAACACATGATCTGGGTCGCGCTTGCAGGGCCGGGGGTAAATTTTCTGCAGGCCCTGGCTTGGGGTGCAGCTTTTTACCTGCTGGGCAGCGCAGGCGTGAGCGAGAAATTTTTCCTCGAGATGTGCAAGGCCGGCGTTTTGGTCAACCTGGTCATGTTCGCCTTCAATCTGTTTCCACTACCGCCACTCGATGGTGGCCGCATTTTGGTTGGCCTGCTGCCTTGGCGCCAGGCGGTGCTGCTCTCGCGCATCGAGCCTTGGGGCTTTTTCATCGTGATGGCCCTGGTGCTGACCGGTGTGGTCAGCCAGCTCTGGATGCGACCGCTGATGGACCTGAGCTACCAGGCCGTAGCCACGCTGCTCAAGCCCCTGGCCTGGCTGCTCGGACCCTGAATAAACCCTGGATCACCATGAAGAACTTGCGCGTACTGACCGGCATCACCACCTCGGGCACGCCCCACCTGGGCAACTATGTGGGCGCGATACGCCCGGCCGTCAAAGCCAGCCTTGAGCCGGGTGTGCAGAGCTTTTATTTCCTGGCCGATTACCACGCCTTGATCAAGGTCGGCGAACCCGAGCGGATACAGCGCTCGACGCTGGAGATAGCGGCGACCTGGCTGGCTGCTGGGCTCGACCCCGAACGGGTGACCTTCTACCGGCAGTCGGATATTCCCGAGATCCCTGAGCTGACCTGGTTCCTCACCTGCCTGACGGGCAAGGGCCTGCTCAACCGGGCTCATGCCTACAAGGCCCAGGTCGACAAGAACACCAGCGCAGGCAGCGATCCAGATTCCGATGTGACGGTGGGACTGTTCATGTACCCGGTGCTGATGGCCGCCGACATCCTGATTTTCAAAGCGCATCAGGTGCCGGTTGGGCGCGATCAGATCCAGCACATCGAAATGGCGCGCGACATGGCCGCCAGCTTCAACCACCTTTACGGCAAGCACCTGGTGCTGCCCGAGGCGGCGATTGAAGAGTCGGTGGCCACTCTGCCCGGACTGGACGGTCGCAAGATGAGTAAGAGCTATGACAACACCATCGCCCTGTTCGCCGGACGCGAGGTCTTGCGCAAGCAGATCGCATCGATGCTGACGGATTCGCGCAAGCCCGGCGAGCCCAAGGCCACCGAGGGCTCGGCGCTGTTCGAGATCTACCGCGCGTTTGCCAGTGCCCAAGAAACACAGGCTCTGCGTCAGGCTTATGCCGATGGCATCGCCTGGGCCGACGCCAAGCAGATGCTGTTCGAGCGCATAGACAGGGAAATCGCCCCGATGCGTGACTCCTACGATCGCCTGATGTCCCAGCCCGGCCAGATCGAAGACATCCTGCAAGCCGGTGCCAGCAAGGCGCGGCAAATCGCCACCCCCTTCATGGCCGAACTCAGGCAGGTGGTGGGCTTGCGCAGCCTGCGCTCGACCGGCCAGGCCGCGGGCCGAGAAAATGCCGCAACGCAAGCATTAGCAAGCATCAAACAGTATCGCGAGAGTGACGGAAAGTTTTATTTCAAGCTCCTCTCGGTCGATGGCGATGTGCTGTTGCAAAGCCTGGGTTTGGCCTCGCCGCAAGAGGTGGGTGCCCTGGTGGGCAGGCTCAAACAGGGCGATATTTCCGTTCTACAAAGCCATGCGGCCGCATTTGAGCCGCTAGAGCCCTCGCTGCAGCCTGCCCTGGAGCAGGCTTTGCAGGCCTTAAACCTGGCTCAGAAGCCTAAGTAGAACTAGAAGAAAGTGTTCAATTTGCCGTTCACATAATTGTGAAAATGCTTTATCATTCCCCATCGCTTCACTAGAAATCTAAGTAAATTCCAGGGTGGAATGCGAGTTCTGACCGAGGCCGTTTACTCTTTCAATAACCCTTTCGAACCGACGGACTCCCATGAGCATTTTTGTTGTGGACGACCATCCGCTGCTGCGCGAGGCGGTGGTCACGCTGATCCGCCGTCTGGACAGCAAATTCAATGTGGTTGAGCTCGACCGTCTGGCGGCGGTAGCGCCTGCGGTCCAGGCGCACGGCCAGCCCGAGCTGATCTGCCTGGATCTCAAGCTGCCCGACACCCACGGCGTTTCTGGCGTTCGCGAGCTCAAGCAGCAACTGCCCGAGGTGCCTTTGGTGGTGCTGTCTGCCGCAGCAGCCCAGGACTATGAGGACCTGGCCATGGAGGCCGGCGCCGAAGCCTTCGTGACCAAATCAGCCGGCGCGGCCGAAATCACCAAGCAGCTCAAAGCACTCCTGATACAAGGCGGCGAGGAGACAGGCTCGGCGCCAGAAAAGCTGTCCAAGCGGCAAAAGCAGTTGCTGATCATGCTCGACCGCGGGCTGAGCAACCGGGACATCGCCGACGAGCTCAAGATCAGCGAGCACACCGTCAAGGTCCACCTGTGGCGCCTGTTTCGCCGCATGAACGTCAAGAGCCGCTCGCAGGCCAGCCATCTGGCCCGCATTCGGGGGCTGGTCTGAGCCTGGCGGGCCAGATCCTAATCACCGGCTTTGACGCTTTCGGCGAGCATCAGAGCCTGAACCCCAGTGCGCTGGTCGTGCAGACACTGGACGGACAGGTCCTGGCGGGGCGCACCGTCGCAGCCCACTGCCTGCCTACACAATTCGGTGTGGCCCGCGCCCAGCTGCTTGATCTTCTCAACGGGCCACTGCCAGCGCTGGTGCTGTGCCTGGGGCAGGCGGGCGGTCGCGACAAGATAGGGCTGGAGCGGGTGGCGATTAACCTGGACGACGCCCGCATTGCCGACAACGCTGGCCGTCAGCCTATTGATGAGCCCATCGTGGCCGGCGGCCCCGCCGCCTATTTCAG
The DNA here is from genome assembly GCA_044352515.1 of Polaromonas sp. Classification (GTDB taxonomy): domain Bacteria; phylum Pseudomonadota; class Gammaproteobacteria; order Burkholderiales; family Burkholderiaceae_C; genus Polaromonas. The sequence continues at coordinate 3,747 of JBILDR010000083.1, read as the reverse complement.
CAGTCTGCCCTTGAAGGCCTGTGTGCAGGCTCTGACCCAAGCAGATCTTCCTGCCGAGGTCTCCAACACCGCCGGTACCTATGTCTGCAATCATGTGTTCTACAGCCTGATGCATGCCCTGTCCGAGCGCTCAGCCAAAGACAGTGCCAGCACAGAGGTAAGGGCTGGCTTTGTGCATCTGCCTTGGCTGCCGCAGCAGGGCTCACCCAGCCTCAGCCTGGACGAGATGGTTCAGGCGCTGCGGATCATTGCGCTGACCGCGCTGAGCACCCCGGTCGACATCAAGCAAGTCGGCGGAAAAATCAGCTGACGGGCAGCGCCTGCGATTGGCGGGAGCGGCCCGCGTCTGTCAGCCCCGCCCGAAGGCCCGGCCGAATGCAGCCCTGAGCCGACTGAGCTTTTCGGCCGACTCCTGGTTGCGGCTGGCATTGGCCAATGCCTGGCGCACAAACACGAAGAGCAAGAGGGCAAAGCCGACCGCCAGCGTGGTGATGACCGCAATCAGTGCCTTCTTGGGCTTGGACTTGCGCTCGGGTGGCTGGGCCACATCCAAGATCTGAATGACCGCGCCCTCGCGGCTCTCGTCGACCCGCGCCACTTCATACTGCTTGGCAAACAGATCGAACAGGGTCTCGTAGTATTTGAAGTCTCGGTAGCGCGCCACATAATCGCTGCCGCCGGCGCTCTGTGGCTCCTGCGCTTCAGCCCGCGCAAGCTGGGTGCGCATGGCCGACAGCTCGGTCAAGGCCTGGCGGAATTCAGGCGCGGTCTCGCTGAGAAAGCCCCGCATGCTGGCGATCTTGATCTCCTGCGCGGTGATGCCAGCACGCAGCCGCGCCACCCCCTCCACCGCCGCCTGCGGGCTGGTCTTGAGCGCACTGCTGTTGACGCCACTGGCCTTGAGCGCCTGCTCGGCCCGCGTCAAGTTGTCCTTCGCGGACTGCAACTGCTTCTCAAAAAAAACCCGGCGCTGCTGCGCTTCAGTGACCGCCAGCCGGGCCAGCAGCTTTTGCAATTCCTCCACATGGGCATTGGCCAGCTGGGCGGCGAATTTGGGGTCCTTGTCGTCCACTTCCACTGTGATCAGACCGTCCTTGCTGCCGCTGCTCGCGCGGGCGGTGGCCTGTAAGGCCTTGCGCGCATCATCCCGCAGATCCGCCTCATAGCGATTGATCAGGTCAAAGCGGTCGATCAGCGCATCCTGCACGGTCCGGCTCTTGATGAAGGCCAGGTATTGATCTGAGGGATTCTTCAGGCCCGAAGCCGCACCGGCCAGGCCACCGAGCGCGCCCAGGCTGGCCAGCATGCTCGCCGCCGAGCTTTGCTGCTGCTGGGGGGGCAGGAAGCGCACCGTAGCGGTGTAGGTCGGCGCGATGGCAAACGCGATGCCCAATGCTGCCAAACCAGCGAGCAAAGGGCCCAGGATGAGCAGCCTGAGGTTGTCGGCGATCGTCTGCAGCAGATCGAGCAGACTGATCTCCTCGTCTTCAGGCACGCTGGGTAGGTTGGAGTCGTTCATGCGTCCTTGCCTTGTATCAATTGCGCAAGGTCTTGAGGGCGGCCGTACCGAGACCGAGATTGGCCAGGATCTGGGTCCAGTCCTTGGCCGCCCGAATCAGGAAGTTGTAACGGCTCTCCCGGTCTAGCATGGCCGGTATCACCACAGTGTCACCGGGCATCAGCTCGATTGCGTCAAAGCCGCCCCGTCCCCAAAACCCACCACGATCGCGGCGGGCAACAATGCTGCCATCGGCGCGCAGCAGGAAGGCCTGGTCAGGTTCTGCGTCCTCCGTCAGACCCGCAGCGCGAATGACCTCTGCCACCGTCTTGCCGGTTCGGTGAATAAACACATTTTCGTTGTTGACAGAACCCATGGCCGCCACAAAGCCCGGTGACGCCGGTACGACGATACGGTCGCCATCTTCCAGCGTCAGGGTAGGCAACGCGGCCAAGTCACGGGCCCTGGGATCGAGCTCAAGGGCAACCCGGCCGTTGCTTTTGAGCTCTTTCAGGCGTTCGATCTGGCTGCGCACCTGCGCCTGTTGGGCCGCCAGGGTGACCTGAGCCTGTGCAGCGCGATCGCCGGTGGCATTGGCCGCTTGGCTTGTGGCTTGTGATTGGGCCTGCGCCTCCAGCCGGCGAATCAGCGTATCCAGGTTTTCCTGCTGGCGCTGGCGCACGGTCTCTCGGGTGAATTCGATGCCAAAGAGGTAGGCTTGCGAGGTCAAACCGCCGACACGCGCGATCAATTGGGCGATCGTTTCACCCGGCTCGCTCTGGTAGATCCCAGGGGCAGCGACCTCGCCCTCCAGCCGCACCAGACGGGTGCGGCGGGCGACCGGCAAGCGCAGATCGTTGTTGCTAAAGATGGTCACTACATCGCCGGGCAGGAGAAGCAGATTTTGGGCAGCGTCATTGTTGAGAACCAAACGCCCCAGGTGAAAGGGCAACACCTGCGTGCTCAGGCGCTCCTTGTCCAGGCGCTCCACCACCGCGTAGTCCCAGTTGATTTCGTCGGCCAGCCCCCGCACCCGCTCGACGAGTTTGCCGCCCGCTGCGAGAGTTTGCAGGTTTTGTACCAACAGGTTCTTGCGGGTGTGATAGCCCGGAGTGATGAGGGCTTCACGGTCGGGCAACAAATCGAGCAGCCGCATGCCCTCGAACCAGCGGTAGCGCAGCGACTGAGCGACCGTCCCTTGCAGGGTCACCGCGTTGGCAAAGGCAGGGCTGATGGGCAAAACCGTCAGCACGTCGCCATCGCGCAGGGCGGTCTGCAGGCCCAGGGCGTCGAGCGTGACATCGATAACCTGCCTCGGTGGCGTGCGGTCATTCAGGATCCTTTCGAGCAAGGCCTTGCGCGGATCGGCCAGGGCGGGCAGGCCTCCCCCCTGGGCCAGCACTTCACCGAGCGAGCTGCCGCCTGGCTTGAGCTCATAAATCGCGGCTTGGTCCAATGCCCCGGTGATGGCCACGCGCGCACCAGCCGGCGCGATAACGATCACATCGCCGGTCTGCAGCGACACATCGCGCCCCTTGTCGCCCTTACCGATAAATTCATAGAGGTCCAGGGTGGTGACGGTTTGCCCCCCGCGGCGCAGCTGGATGTTGCGCATCGAGCCGTTGGCATTGGGGCCGCCGCTGGCAAAAACCGCGTTGATCAAGGTGCTCAGACTCGAGAGCTGATAGGTCCCAGGCTGCTGGGCCTGACCGACCACATAGACCTGAATGGCGCGCAGCCTTCCCATGCTGGCACTCAAGCTGAAGTTGGTAAACACCCGACTCAGACGCGCACGCAAGAGCGATTCAATGTCGTTCAGGGGCACGCCCGCAAGAGTGACCACCCCGACCCGCGGCAGACTGATTTGGCCCTGACGGTCGATGACATGGTTGCCGACATAGTCCACCGCACCCCAAACCTGAATGCGCAGCTCGTCACCCACACCGAGCACATAGTCTGCCGGCGCGGGCAAGGCCGCATCCGGGGAGTAGGCCTGGGCCTGACTGAACAGCTCACTGCCATACGAGGGTAGCGCACGCCCGGTTGTCTCCTGCACAAAGCGCTGGAACTGGTTGGGCTGCGGTCTCGATACCGGCCGAAGGCGGCTCTCTGGCGCGGTTGCGGCGCCGGCAGGCGGCGCCGCGCCGGGCGCATTCAAGCCGGGCGCATTCAAGCCGGGCGCATTCAAGCCGGGCGCATTCAAGCCGGGCGCATTCAAGCCGGGCGCATTCAAGCCGGGCGCATTCAAG
>JBILDR010000082.1:0-14144 GCA_044352515.1 Polaromonas sp. | reverse complement strand
GCCTACCCCACCACCTCGGTCCGTGTTTGTGCATGTAGGAGCGCCGCCCCGGCGCGATGAGGCCTATGAACGACGCCTGTTGGCTGAATCAACGCCGCATCGCTGCGAGGGCGCAGCTCCCACCTCCTACCCCGGTCCGTGTTTGAGCATGTAGGAGCGCCGCCCCGGCGCGATGCGGCCTGCATAAAGGCGGCCGGTGCCTGATCAAAAGCCGCATCGCTGCGAGGGCGCAGCTCCCACTTCCCACCCCGGTCCGTGTTTGAGCACGTAGGAGCGCCGCCCCGGCGCGATGAGGCCTGCATAAAGGCGGCCGGTGCCTGATCAAAAGTCGCATCGCTGCGAGGGCGCAGCTCCCACTTCCCACCCCGGTCCGTGTTTGAGCATGTAGGAGCGCCGCCCCGGCGCGATGCGGGCTGCATCAAGGCGGCCGGCGCCTGATCAAAAGCCGCATCGCTGCGAGGGCGCAGCTCCCACTTCCCACCCCGGTCCGTGTTTGAGCATGTAGGAGCGCCGCCCCGGCGCGATGCGGCCTATGAACGACGCCTGTTGGCTGAATCAACGCCGCATCGCTGCGAGGGCGCAGCTCCCACCTCCTGCGGTAAAGCCCAAGCCCCTGCGGTAAAGCTCCGCCCGCCTGGCCAGCAGGACTTGCCAGGACCGGGCTCTTCTGCGTTATATTGGGCCCATGTTTGAGGTGCTGGTCTACGTTTACGAAAATTACTGGCAAGGCGATGCCTGCCCCGAAGCCCCTCAGCTTGGGCGCAAGCTCAGTGCGGCGGGTTTTGAGCCCGAGGAAATCGAGGCGGCCTTGATCTGGCTCGACGGCCTGCAGTTGGCCGCTCAGACCAGCCGGCTGTGCTCCACCGAAGGCCCGGGCCGGGGCGACTGTGTGCTGCCCCAATCGGTCGGCAGCCTGCGCATCTACTCGCCGGCCGAACGCCAGCAGCTGGGCCCAGACGCGCTGGGCTTCATCAGTTTCCTTGAAAGCGCCGGCGTCTTGCCAGCGCACATGCGCGAGATCGTGGTCGACCGGGCCATGGCTGTCGCGCTCGAGCCGCTGTCGCTCGACGACCTGAAGATCATCGTGCTGATGGTCTACTGGAGCTTGGGCGAGGAGCCCGACGCGCTGGTGCTCGACGAGCTGTGCGATGACGGCAGTGCGCGACTGGCGCACTGACCCGCAGCGCCTTCAGTACCACCGCCCATTATTTGGTTTCAATCCGAGGCCATGCTGGCCTCAGACCACCGCCCCCGCATTCGGGTCGTTCGGGTCTTGCCCGTCTTTGCGCGGCGGGCCCTTGATCAGGTCTTCGCGCTCGATGCCCAGCCACATGGCAATGGCCGCGGCCACAAAGACCGAGGAATAAATGCCGAAGCAGATGCCGATGGTCAGCGCCAGTGCAAAGTAAAACAGGGTGGGCCCGCCAAACAGCAGCATGGACAGCACCATGATCTGGGTCGAGCCGTGGGTGATGATGGTGCGGCTGATGGTCGAGGTGATCGCGTTGTCGATGATCTCGACCGTGTCCATCTTGCGGTAGCGGCGAAAGTTTTCGCGGATCCGGTCGAAGATCACCACCGATTCATTGACCGAATAGCCCAGCACGGCCAGCACCGCCGCCAGCACGGCCAGCGAGAACTCCCATTGGAAGAAGGCGAAGAAGCCCAGGATGATGATGATGTCGTGCAGGTTGGCGATGATGGCGGCGACAGCGAATTTCCATTCGAAGCGAAACGCCAGGTAGATCATGATGCCCACCACCACCATGGCCAATGCCTTCAGGCCATCGGCGGCGAGCTCGTCACCGACCTGTGGTCCGACGAATTCGGTGCGCTTGAGCACCACCGCGGCATCGCCGGCTTTGAGCGCCTGCATCACTTTTTCGCTTTGCTGCGCAGTACTTACGCCTTTTTGGGCCGGCAGGCGGATCATCACATCGCGCGCGGTGCCAAAGTTTTGTACCTGTACATCGGTAAAGCCCAGGCCGGCCACCGTGCTGCGCACCTTGTTGAGGTCGGCACTCTGGCTGTAGGACACTTCCATCAGCGTGCCGCCGGTAAATTCCACCGACAGGTGCAGCCCGCGGCTGAACAGAAAGAACACCGCCAGCGCGAAGGTGATGAAGGAGACGGCGTTGAAGACCTTGGCATGCCGCATGAACGGGATGTCGCGGCGGATCTTGAAAAATTCCATGAAGGGGCTCCGGTCAGGGCGTCGGTGTCAGCGCGTGGGTCTCAGGGCTTGGCGTCAGCGCCCGGGCGCCAGACGGTACCAATCGACACCGCTTTGAGTTTCTTCTGCCGCCCATACCAGAGGTTGACCAGGCCGCGCGAGAAGAACACTGCCGAGAACATGCTGGTCAGGATGCCGATGCAGTGCACCACCGCGAAGCCGCGCACTGGGCCGGAGCCAAAAACCAGCAGCGCCAGGCCTGCAATCAAAGTGGTGATGTTGGAGTCGAAGATGGTGGCCCAGGCCCTGTCGTAGCCGGCTTGGATCGCCGCCTGGGGCGCTGCGCCGTTGCGCAGTTCTTCGCGCACGCGCTCGTTGATCAGCACATTGGAGTCAATGGCCATGCCCAGGGCCAGGGCCATGGCGGCCATGCCTGGCAGTGTGAGCGTGGCTTGCAGCATGGACAGCACCGCCACCAGCATCAAGAGGTTGACGGCCAGGGCCAGGCCCGAGATCAGGCCAAAGAGCGTGTAGTAAAGGGCCATGAAAGCCACAATCACCAGAAAGCCCCAGGTCACGCTGTTAAAGCCCTTGGCGATGTTCTCGGCACCCAGGCTGGGGCCGATGGTGCGCTCTTCAATGATGTCCATGGGGGCGGCCAGTGACCCTGCGCGCAGCAGCAGGGCCAGGTCGTTGGCCTCAACGGTGGTCATGGAGCCCGAGATCTGGAAGCGGTTACCCAGCTCGCCCTGGATCACAGGCGCGGTCAGCACCTCGCCCTTGCCTTTTTCGAACAGCACGATGGCCATGCGTTTTTTCAGGTTCTCGCGGCTGACATCGCGCATGATGCGCCCGCCCTTGGCATCGACCGTCAGGTCGACCTTGGGCTGTTGCGACTGTGAGTCGAAGCCCGGCTGCGCGTCAGTCAGGCTCTCGCCGGTCAGCACCACCTGTTTTTTGAGGATGATGGGCCGGCCGTTGCGCTCCATGAATTTTTCAGAGCTAAAGGGCACCAGGCCGCCGGCGAGCTCGGCTGCGCGGGCTTCGGCGCTCTCGTCGACCAGGCGCATTTCCAGGGTGGCGGTGCGGCCCAGGATGTCTTTGGCCTTGGCGGTGTCTTGCACGCCGGGCAGTTGCACCACGATGCGGTCCAGGCCCTGCTGTTGAATCACCGGCTCGGACACACCCAGCTCGTTGATGCGGTTGTGCAACGTGGTGATGTTTTGCTTGAGGGCTTGCTCTTGCACCCGGCGTACAGCCTCGGGCTTGATGCTGGCCGCCAGCTTGATTTTGGCCCCATCGGGCTCGCTGCGCGTTTGCAGGTCGGCAAACTGCTCCTGCACCAAGCGCCCTACTGCTTCAGCGGTGGCGGCGTCGGGCAGGCGCATTTGGATGGAGGTGCCTTCGCGCATCAGGTCTTCATAGCGCAGGCTCTTTTCGCGCAGGGCCAGGCGCAGGTCTCCGGTCAGCGAGTCGGCCCGCTTGGTCAGCGCAGCTTGCATGTCCACTTGCAGCATGAAGTGCACGCCGCCGCGCAGGTCCAGGCCCAAGTACATCGGCATGGCATGCACGCTGCGCAGCCAGGCCGGCGAGCGCGAGACCAGGTTGAGAGCGACGATGTAGGACGGATCGGCCGCATCTGGAATCAGTGCCTTTTGGATCGCGTCCTTGGCCTTGAGCTGGTTGTCCGGGCTGTCCAGCCGAGCGCGTACCGAGTTGCCTTCGAGCACCACGTCTTCGGCCGTGATGCCAGCCGCTTTGAGCGCATCTTGTACCCGGCTGACGGTGCCAGCGTCGATCTTGGCCATGGCTTTGAGGCTCGAGACCTGTACTGCCGGCGCTTCTCCAAAGAAGTTGGGCAGGGTGTACAGGCCCGCGATCACCAGGGTGATGGCGATCACCAGGTATTTCCAGATCGGGTAACGGTTCATGGCAGGCGTCTTCGCAAAGGGTCAGCTCGGCGTGCGGGCCGGGCGAAAAGGGGCAGCAGGCCGGGGCAGCGTCCCCGGGCCGGCTTATTTCATCGTGCCCTTGGGCATGACCTGCACCACCGAGGCGCGCTGCATCTGCACTTCCACGCCCTGGGACAACTCGATACTGATAAAGCCATCGCCGATCTTGCTGACCCGGCCCAGCAGGCCGCCCGCGGTGACCACTTCGTCGCCCTTGGCCAGCGCATCAATCATGGCGCGGTGCTCTTTTTGCTTTTTCATTTGCGGGCGGATCATGACGAAGTACAGCACCACAAACATCAGCAGCAGCGGCAGCATGCTGGCCATTGAAGACATCATGTCGCCACCGGCGGCAGGGGCGGGGGCGGTCTGGGCAAAGGCGGAAGAGATGAACACGAGAGCAACTCCAGGGGATTGTTGGGCCCTGGCCGGGTGGGGCGCAGGTAAACGCAAGAGGCGGCTTCAGGGCAGGAAGCGGCGATTGTATGCGTCACACCTAGCCCCAGGGCCCTGCTGGGGCGGCTCAAGCCTGCTGGTCGAAGGGGCTCATCGGCCTACGGGTTTGCCCGGGGTTTGGGCTCAGCTTGCGTCGGCTCGGCCTGCTTAGCGCGGCCACAAAACCCACAACTGCAGCCCTTGCTTGACCTTGCTGGCCAACTCGCCGGCGTGCGGCCCAGTGCCGGCGAAGTAGTCGGCGCGCACCGCGCCTACGATGGCGCTGCCGGTGTCTTGCGCCATCACCAGGCGCTGTACAGCGAGGGCCGGTCCGTTCGAGGCCAGCCAGACCGGGGTGCCGTAGGGGATGCTGCCGGGGTCGACCGCGATGGAGCGGCCGGCGCTCAATGGCACGCCCTGCGCACCGCGCGGGCCTTCGTCCGGGTTGGTGATGGTCTCTTCCCGGAAAAAAATGTAGCGTGGATTGCTCCACAGCAACTGGTTCAGGCGCTGCGGGTTTTGCGCGGCCCAGTCCTTGGTGGCTTCGGGCCAGGGGTTGATGCGCTGTACGCCCTGCTCCAGCAGCCATTGGTTGACGCTGCGATAGGGCTGTTCGTTGGAGCCGGCAAAAGCCACCCGCACCTGGCGCTGGCTGCCGTCGGCGTCGGTCAGCAGCAACCGGCCTGAGCCTTGGATGTGCAGCAGCATGGCGTCGATCGGATCGCTCAGCCAGGCGATCTCGCGTCCGCTCAGCGCTGCCCTGGCTGGCTCCAGCGTATCGATCTCCTGCCGGGTGTACCAGGGTCTGCGGCTGGCCAGATCGGCCGGCGGCCGGTACAGCGCGACGGTGTGGCTGGCGCTGCGCTGTCGGCGTGCCATCAGCACAGGCTCGAAATAGCTTGTAAGCAACCCCTCACTTGCGCCGCTGCGTTCTTGAACGCGATAGGGGCGCAGGCGCTCCATCATCCAGCGGCGTTGCTCGCCCGGATCGGCATGGGCGAGCTGGCGGATTTCGGGGCACAGGGCTGCAAAGGCCGGATGCGGCCGCAGGCAACTGCGCACTTGGGCCGGCCAGGCCTGATCGAGCCTGTCTTGCTCCCAGCCGGGCAGGTCGGACCAGGCAGCAGGCACCCAGCGGCTTTTGGGTCGCAGCAGCGCGTCGCCGGCCTGGGTGGGCGCTGCCAGGGGCGCGGGCGCTGCCTGCGGCGTCGGCGTCACCGCAGGCCAGGGTGCGCCCGGGCTGGTACTGACCGGCCCTTGCGGCAGCGGCGGCGCAGGTACCTGTACATGGCCGCAGGACAGCAGCGCCAGCGCGCTGGGGATAATGAGGAGCAATTTCATGATGTGACTGAAACGAAGCATGGCCCTGTTACTGCTTGAAGCCCTGTTGGCCCTGGCGCTGCTGGTGTTCATCGTCTGGTGGACCATGTTTTCCGGCCGGCCCAAAGGCGAGCCGCCGCCCAAGGATCCGCCTGAAAACTGAGGCCGCCCCTCTTGCGCACCTTGTCAGACCCTGTCCAGGCCGCGCAGCAGGTTGACCAGCTCGACGGCGGATTTGACCGCCATCTTTTCAAACACCCGCGCGCGGTGGACTTCGACCGTGCGCACGCTGATGCTCAGCCCGTCGGCCACCTGTTTGTTGGACAAACCCTCGACCACCCGCTGCATCACCTCGTGTTCGCGCTCGGTCAGGCCCGCCAGGCGTCGCTGCAACTGCCGGCCCTGCCGCTGTTCGTTCAGAGCCGCCGCCGAGTGCGCCACCGCTTGCTCGACGCGGTCAACCAGGGCGTTGTCGGAAAACGGCTTTTCACAAAAATCAAAGGCCCCGCCCTTGACCGCGTCGACCGCAGTGGGTACGTCGGCGTGGCCGGTCAGAAAGATCACCGGCATCACCGGCAACAGACCCCGTTTGACGATACGGTCGAACAGGGCCAGGCCACTGAGCGCACCCATGCGCACGTCGAGCAGCGCGCAGGAGGGCTCGCGCACTTCGAAGCCGGGTCGGCTGATGTAGGCCTCAAAGGACTCACCCGAGTCGAACAGCTCGCTGAGCAAGCGCCGCGAGCGCAGCAGCCAGGCCAGCGCATCGCGCACGCCGGCGTCGTCGTCGATCACATAGACGGTGGCGTTGGGAAGTTGGTTCATGCGGTGCTCAGTGCCAGGGTGGGCCTGTCCGCCTCCGACAAGGCGGTGGCCGGCAAGGTGAAGTGAAACACCGTGCCTTGCGGGCGGTGGGATTCAAAGCGTAAGGTGCCGCCGTGCTGCTCGACCACCGTGCGGCACAGGCTCAGGCCCAGGCCCATGCCTTCGGCCTTGGTGGTGAAAAACGGGGTGAACAGCTGCTGCGCCACAGCAGGGTCTATGCCGTGCCCAAGGTCGCTGACGCTAAATTCGACCCAGCGCACCGACTCACCCTCGCTGTGCACCGCATGGACCTGCAGCTCGAGCACCCTGTGCGCGCCCCGCGTGGGCGTACCTTGCATGGCCTGCATGCCATTGCGAACCAGGTTGAGCAGCACCTGTTCGACCATGGTGCGGTCGCACAGCACCGCCGGGCAGTCCGGCGCCACGGTCGAGATCACCTGCACCGCGAGCTTGCGCGCCTGCAGAGCGACCAGCGGCATGATGGCATCGAGCAGGTCTTGCGGCGCCACCGCTTGGCGCGGCTGCTCGCGCCGGCGCACGAAGTCATGCACGCTGCGGATCACCTTGCCGGCACGCTCGGCCTGGCCGGAGATGCGTTGCAAGGCCGTCAGCAGGTCGACGGCCAGTGCAGCCCCGTCGGCGCTCTGGCCTTGTTGCAAGGCGTCCTGCAAAAGGTTCACCGACCCGTTGGCATAGCTGGCAATGGCGGCCAGCGGCTGATTGAGCTCGTGGCTGAGCAGTGAAGCCATCTCACCGACCATGGCCAGGCGGGCGGTGGCCTGCAGGCGGTCCTGGCTGGCGCGCGAGAGGTCTTCATTGCGCCTTTGTTCGCTGATGTCGAGCACTGCGCTCATCCAGCCGGTGTGGCGGCCCTGCGCGTTGATCAAGGGGGCCTCCATGATCAGCACGGGGAAGCGGGTGCCGTCGCTGCGCTGGAACACCGATTCGTGGCCTGCGCGCAGGACGGCGCTGTTGTTGTAGCGGTCCTGCTGGCGCCGGCTGTAGAGCGCCACCATCTCTGGCGGCCAGTAGGGGGCTTGGTCGCCGCTTTGCAGCAGTTGCTCGGCCTGCAGGCCCACCATTTTGCAAAACGCCGGGTTGACGTAGGTGATGTTGCCCTGCAGGTCGCGCGCACGCAGGCCGGTGCTCAGCGAGTCTTCCATGGCATTGCGAAAGGCCAGCGCTTCGGCCAGATCCTGCTCAACCTTCTGTCTGCGCCGCATATCGCGCACCAGCAGCAAAAGCACCAGCGCCAGCGCCAGCGCCATGCTGCTGACCAGCGCACTCAGGGGGTTGGGAAACAGGTCGGCCGTGCCTTGCCGGGTCTCCATGCGCACCACCAAGGTGTTGCCCGGCAAATCGAGCAGCAACTGGGCCTTGTAGAGCTTTTGGCCCTGACCGAGCTGTCCGTGCATCGCCAGCCGGGTACCGTCGGCCTCGGTGAAGGCCAGCGCGTAGCCGCGGGGCAACTGCGCGCTGGCCAACTCCACCAGCATTTCAGACAGGGCATAGGTGGCCACAGTAAAGCCAATCAGGCGACCCGATACGGTCTGCGGTATGCACAGATCCATCAGCTCCAGCCCCAGCCCGTCGGGTTGCGGCACGAAGTAGCTGTTGGAATAGGCCGCGCCGTCAAAGCGCATGGCGGTGCTGCAGGCCAGGCTCACGTCGGCCGCGCTTTGCGCGCGCGGCGTGCGGCTGAAGACCGGCGCCCGCGTGAGTGCGTCCTGGCCGAACAAGGTCTGCAGCTGAGGGTCGCGCCACTCCAGGCGCATGATCTCGCGCCTTTGCTGCAGCAACTCGGTGCTCTGGGCGCTCCACACGCCGGGCTTGTCCGGCGTGAGCAATTGCAGCTGCCGCATATTGCGCGCCAGCCCGTTGCGCAGATCGCTCACCACTTCCAACGCTTCGGCGTCGAGCCGGCTTTGCACCGCGCTGGCTTCATAGCGGCCGGTCAACCACACCAGCAAACCCAGGAGTGCGGCCAGCAGCAGCACCAACATGGTCCACAGCAGCCAGCGGCTGCGCAGGTGGCCGCGAAAGCGGCGACCCAGAGCCTGCCACCCGCGCTCGGCCAGCCCTGCCACGGTCAAGGGCTCGGCCGCTGTAGCCGATGCTCTGCTGTCCATCAAGTTCACGGCAACACCCGGTGGTCCAGCGCCGGCAGTTGCTGGCGCCTGCGTTCAAGTTCGCCAGCTTCCAGCTCGGCCAGTACCACCCCCGCGCCTTCGGCCCGTTGCGCCAGGATCTGGCCCCAGGGGTCGATCAGCATGCTATGGCCCCAGGTGCGGCGGCCGTTGTCGTGCACGCCGCCCTGGGCTGCGGCAGCCACAAAGGCCAGGTTTTCGATGGCCCGCGCCCGCAGCAGCACCTCCCAGTGCGCCTGGCCGGTGGGGTAGGTGAAGGCGCTGGGCACCAGCAGCAGGTCGCTGCGCAGGCGCCGGTAAAGCTCGGGAAAGCGCAGGTCGTAGCAAATGCTCAGGCCGATGCGCCAGCGGTGACCGTCGCGCGAGGGCAGTTCAAAGCTGGCGCTGTCCTTGCCGGCTTCGATGGTGCGGGTCTCGTCATGGCTCTCGCGCTCGCCGCTGTAGCGAAACAGGTGGATCTTGTCGTAGCGGGCCACCACTTGCCCGAGCGGGTTGAACACCAGCGTGCTGTTGAGCACACGGCCTGCATCGGCGGTGGCCAAAGGTAGGGTGCCGCCAACAATCCACAGCCCGTGCTGCTGGGCCTGAGTCGCCAGAAAGTCCTGCAGCGGGCCCTGGCCGGCCGGCTCGGCCAGCGTCAGTTTGTCCCGCTCGTTGCGCCCAAGCAGGCAGAAATACTCGGGCAGTACGGCCAACTCCGCGCCGGCGTCGGCCGCTGCGGCCAGGCCATGGGCGGCGGCCCGTAAATTGGCCGCCACATCGGTGCCGGAGACCATTTGAAGCGCAGCGACTTTCATCCGGGTCTTTCAGGGGCTGCTGCCGACGCTGGCCGACGGGGTCTTGCGTGCAATCCGCTCAATGACCGGGTCGGCCCAGGTGCCACGCACGCCAAATTCCTGGGTGTTGGCCTCGCTCAAAGGGCGGCGCAGCAGCCATTGGGCGATGAAGGTGCCCAGGGCCATCGCCGGATTGACCGCTGAGGCCAGCAGCGAGGCGGTGCCCGCATTGATTTCGGGCACCACCACCACCTTGAGGTCTTGGGTCTCGCGGCCGATGTCGGCCGAGCCGGCCATCAGCACCGCCGCATTGACCCCCTTCATGCGCAGGCTGTCGGTATGGGCGATGCCTTGGTCGATGGCCACCTCGCCGCGTACCCAGTCGAAGGAAAAGCCATCGGAAAACACGTCGCGGAAATCGAGCGTCAGGCGCCGGGGCAGGGCCTGCAGATTGAGCACGCCCAAGAGCTTGGCAACGCCCGGCTCGGCCTTGAGGAACTGGCCCGACTCGATATCGACGCCGAACTGCCCCTGCATGCTCGGGGTGTGCAGGGCCAGCGGCGAGCCGCTCCAGCCTATGGTGCCTTCGAGCTTGCCCTTGCCGCGGCGTATGGCGCCGTCCATGCCCATGCGCTTGAGCAACTCACCGGAGTCGTTGATGTCAAGCCGAAAGTTCATCTGCGTCTGGCGCCGCAGCGCCCCGCCGCCGCGGCCCGGCGCATCGCTGGGCAGGGCGGCCCAACTGCCGGTGGCGCTCAGGCGGGCTTCGGGAACCGATAGATTGAGTTTGGCCAGCCGCCATTCGCGCGCTGCGTCGCCACCGCCGGTGTTGCGGTTGATCGCTTCGACTTCCAGGCGTCCGAGTTTGCGCCCGCGCAGTTCGAGCTCGTCGACCACGATGTCCAGCCCGGGGATACTGACCGGCTGTTTGTCGAGCAAGGCTTCGACGTTGCTGGTGGTGGCCTGGCCCAGGGCCATCCGCGCCATCCGCGCATAGAGTCGGCCAGCCGCCGCCCCATTGGCCGGGCGATATTCGGCATAGCCGCTCAGGTTGCTGGCGTCGATGTTGGCGCGCCACAGTGTGCGCTCGCGGCTGGCGCCCAGCACCACCTGCTGCAGGCTGTGCCCTTGCACGCGCAGCTGTCCGCTGCGCAGGCTCACCAGTGTGGGCAGGTAAGTTTGGCTGCTCCGGGTAGCCGACGCAGGCAGCACAGCCTCCCAAGCATCCAGGTCCAGCGCCGGCATATCGATTTGGGCACGCACTTGCCCGGTAACCGGATCGAGCCCGGGCGCGCCGATGGCGATATCGCCGGCCAGCACCTGGGGCGCAGCGCCGCCGAGCTCACGCAGGAAATGCAGGTTCACTCCGCCGGGCAGTGCGGCGCCTGGATGGAGCTGCAGGCTGATGCGGTCCTGTGGGCGGCGTGCTTCGCGCAGGCTGACCGCATCCATGCTTCGCTCCAGACGCAGTGGCCAGTCCGCGCCGGCCGGTTTGTTCAGTGGCTCGGGCAGGTTCAAGGCCAGTCCGCGCAGGTTGCTGTTGACGCTGGCCTCGAGCCAGCCCTGGCGCAGCCCGAGGGTAGCGCTGTAGCTGGTGCTGCCGCTGGCATGGCGGGCCAGATCGGCCAGCCAGGCCGGTTTGCGCAGTTGCTGCAAGGCCTCAGCGCTGATCTGCCCTTGAGCCCGAAAAGCGATTTCTGGCTCACTGGCATCGTTCGAACGGGGTTTGATGTTGCCCTCAAAGCGCAGATCGCTGCCCAGAAGCCGCCCTTGCGCTGCACTGATCTGTACCGTATCTTGTGTGAAGTTGACCGCAGCCTTGGCCTGCGACAGCAGGGGCAGGTCGGGTGCGAGTTGAACATCATTACCCCCGAGCAGCAGCCGGCCGGCCACGCTGGAGCGACCGAGTTCGGCCAGCGGCAGATTGAGCTTGAGTTCGAGCGCCGCCGCGCCGCTGGCGCTGGCTTGGCTGAGCACCTCGCCCGTCATGGCCGCCAGCGGCGATGTTTTCATCAGTTGCAGGCCCTGGGCCAGCGGGCCGTTGATCTCACCACCGACCTCGACGGTGGCCTGCTGTGTCAGGTCGGCGATGCGCGCCTGGGTCTTGCTGATGGACAGGCCAGGCAGCCCGGCAACCTGGGCGCGGGCTTGGCTGATTTGCATGCTGGCGCGGCTCAACAGCAAGTCGGCCTCCAATTGCTCCATGGCCGGCCAGGGCTTGCCCGGGCCCCCAAGGGGGACGTAGTGGTAGCGGGCACCGCTGAGTTTGGCGCTGATGGAAAACTCTCCGTCCTCGGCTTGCTTGAAGGGAAAACGCGCCAGCGGCCCTTTGACCTTGAAGCGGACATCGCTGAGCTGACCTTCAGGCACTGCCTCCTGGACGTAGCGGCGTACCGATTCCGGAAGAGTCAGGGGCAGGTAGCGGTACACCCGAGCTGCATGGGCTCGGCTGAGCTGACCCTGCAAATCGAGCTGGCCGGGCCCATCGCCTTGGCGGCTCCAACTGCCCTTGAACTGGCCCTGTGCGTCGTCGGCCAGCAGCTGAGCTTGCTCCACATCGACGAAGCTGGCGCCTGCGCTGTGCTTGAATTTGATCTGCGCAGCGAAATCGTCCAGCGGTACCCGTGCCTCATGAAAAACACCGGGAAACTCCAGCCACCCGCTTTTCATGCTGATCCGGGCCTGGCCGCTGTCCTGGCCCCTTTCGTGGGTCCACTGGACATCCATGTCGGCACCCTGCAGGCCGGGGCGGCCCAGCCCTGCGGCCGGCGCCGAGGCCAGTGCCAGTTGGCGTATCTGGGCACGCAGCTGCGCTTGATCTGGATCCTGGATTGATCCTTGCCAGCTCAGTTGCAGTTGTTCGATCAGGCCTTGCGGCTGTAGGCTACGAAGCTGATCGTGAAGCGCGGGTGCCAGGGGCAGACGCTGGGCGATGGCGGCCAATGCGGCCAGGTCGATCTGGTCGGCGCTGAATTGGCCGCGCTCGGCGCTTTTGCCGCTGGCCGGCTGCTGCGTCCATGAGACATTGCCGGCCGGCCAGCGCAGACCGTCGCTGCTCTCAAAACTAAGGGCCTGGGCGCTGGCCTGGAGTCCGCGCTCGACCTGCTGCCAGCCCAGTCGCCCGCTGAGCGAGCGCAAGGCCAAGCTGGGTAGCTTGGGGGCCAGCTGGGCCTGAACGTCTTGCAGCTGTACATCAGCAAGTGCACCGACGATGTTGCCGCGCTCGACATCGATCCAGGTGCGCAGCGCGCCGCGGCCGCGCTCGAGCGCAATGCCGGCCAGCTGCGCATAGGCTTGCAGCGGCTGCGCCTCGATACGGCTAAATTCCGCATAAAGCTCGCCGCTCCACTGCCGCCAGCGGCCGCTGGCCACAGACAGCAGAGGCTGGTGCAGCAGGCCGCGCAATGTAAAGCGGTCGCCCCATTCGGGCGCGGGGGTGGCATCCAGGCGCATGCTGTGGCGCTGGCCTTGGTTGCGCATCACCCCATCGACCTGGCGCAGGTCGACCGCGATGCCCTGCTGCTCGTCGCGCCAGCGCACAGTGGCACCCAGCAGCGCCCATTCACTTTGGGCAAATAGCCAGTCCAGGGCTGGCTGCACATCAACCTGCGGCGCCTCGTTCATATCGATGCCGGCGATCAGAAAGCGGCCGTCGCGGGTGCGCCGTAGCTCCAGCTCGGCCCCTTCGATAACCAGTTGCTCCAGTCCCAGCCTGAGGGCTGAGCGCGGCGAGATGGCCACCAGAACCTGGGGCAGTTGCAGCGCGGCTTGGCCTTGGGCATCTAGCACCCGCACTTGCCGCAGGGTGAAAGAGGGGATGAGACCGCCGGAGCGGGCCTGCAATTGACCGATTTCCAGGCGCAAACCAGTGCGTTGCTGGGCCAGCCTTTCCAGTGCCGGGCGAAATTCGTCGATACGCGGCACAATCACCCAGTGAAGCAGGGCCCAACCGAGACCCAGCAGCAGGGCACACATGAGCAAGAGCGCGAGCAGCCACCGGGTGGCTGCCGCCCAGAGCTTCAGGCGCAGCGGCATGATGGTGGGCGTGGAGGCAGATTGCGGCAGCATGGCTGTCTGGAATTATGACCTTCGACCGGGGTTTGTCCTGCTCTTTCGACGCAGACCGAACGCAAGCCCATGACACCGTTGCCACGCCCGACGACGCCTTCTCCGGCCGACCTGCCCATGCAGGGACTTTCGGTCGGCCGCGATGCGGGCCACAGCCGCTACGTGCAGCGCATTCGTCGGCGTTATGCCGACCATTTGCAATGGCTGCCTGCTGGCGCGCCCGATCGGGCCCTGATGGCTCAGACCTTTGAGCGCCTGTGTGCTGCCGGTCATCACAGCGGCGCGGCTTTGCGCATCCTGCGTCAGTTGGTGCTCGAGCGCCTGGTGGTCCTGGACAGCCAGGCCAGCGAGCCACTGGCGCTGGCCGTGGTCACCGGCGCCATGACCGAGCTGGCCGAATTGGCGCTCGATGTGGCCATGCGCCAGTCGGCCCAGGACCTGGACGCTC
>JBILDR010000270.1:0-4274 GCA_044352515.1 Polaromonas sp. | reverse complement strand
GCGCCCTCGCGGCGATGCGGCGCTTGATCGGAGGCGGGGGTAGAACGAAGGCCCTATCGCGCCGAGGGCGGCGCTCCCACAAAATTCGCCACAGCCTGTGCAAGAGGATCTGGGAGCCGCGCCCTGGCGGCGATGCGGCGCTTGATCAGGCGCCCCGTCGCGCCTGGGCGATGCTCCTACAGGCAGCAAGCCTATTGCGCACTGGCCTGAGGCGCTTCAGTCGGTGGACTTGAACAGCGCAGCGACCTTGCGTTTGGTCTTGATGTTGGCCGAAACCCTGGATGGCACTTTGGTGCTGGCTTCCCAGGATGGCTGGGTGCTCACATCGGCGCTGGGCTCGTAGGGCTTTTCGAAAAAAGGATCCAGCGGTTTGGACGATGGCCGGGGGGCGGCAGGGCGACCTTCGCCGCGCTCGTGGCGGGGCGGGCGGCGCTCTTCGTCGCGGTACAGACGGGTGCCGTCGTTGATGCGCTCACGCGCTGCGCTGCGGCTGTCTTCGATCTCGAATGGCTCGAGGTCGACTTTGTTGCGGATCAGTTTTTCAATGTCGGCCACCAGACGAGCGTCGCTGGCAGCTACAAAGCTCACTGCCAGGCCCGAGGCGCCGGCCCGGCCGGTGCGGCCGATGCGGTGCACATAGTCTTCTGCGTTGAAGGGCACGTCGAAGTTGAATACCGCCGGCACGTCCTTGATGTCCAGGCCGCGGGCGGCTACGTCGGTACACACCAGCAGGTCGACCTCACCCTTCTTGAAGGCATCCAGGGCCTTGAGCCGCTCGTCTTGGCTCTTGTCGCCGTGTAAGGCAGT
The DNA here is from genome assembly GCA_044352515.1 of Polaromonas sp. Taxonomy (GTDB): domain Bacteria; phylum Pseudomonadota; class Gammaproteobacteria; order Burkholderiales; family Burkholderiaceae_C; genus Polaromonas. Next base: position 3,467 of record JBILDR010000270.1, on the reverse strand, counting down.
CGTCTTGAGGCCTTCGCGATCGAGCGACCGGGCCAGCCGGGCGCAGCCGAGCTTGCTGTTGACGAAGACGAAAGCCTGCTTGATCTCGCGCTGGCGCAGGATCTGCTTGAGCGCGGTCCTCTTGTCATCGACCTGCACGCTGTAGAAATGCTGCTCGACGGTCGAGGCAGTGGCGTTGGAGCGCGCCACCTCGATGGTCACCGGGTCTTGCAGATAGCTGGAGGCCAGCCGCTTGATCTCGGGCGAGAAGGTGGCCGAAAACAGCAGCGTGGTGCGCTTCTTCGGCAGGTAGCTCAGGATGCGCTGCAGGTCGGGCAAAAAGCCGATGTCGAGCATGCGGTCAGCCTCGTCGAGCACCACATACTCCACCTGGTTGAGGACCGCATTCTTGGCCTCGATGTGATCGAGCAGCCGCCCTGGGGTGGCAATCAGTACCTCAATGCCAGCTTTGAGTTCGGCAGTCTGCGGCTTCATGTCCATGCCGCCAAAGACCACCGCACTGCGCAGCGAGGTGTATTTGGCATACAGCTTGATTTGCTGGGCCACCTGGTCAGCCAACTCGCGGGTGGGCAGCAGCACCAAGGCGCGAACCGGGTGGCGCGCTGGCGAGGTGGAGTTGTTGCCATGCACCATCATCCGCTGCAGCAGGGGCAGCGAGAAGGCGGCAGTCTTGCCGGTGCCGGTCTGGGCGGCGCCCATCACATCCCGGCCTTGCAGCACCACCGGAATGGCCTGGGCCTGGATCGGGGTCATGGACGCGTAGCCCATTTCGGCCACGGCCTGAGCCAGTTGGGGGTGCAGCTCTAGCTGCGAGAAAGAATCGGTCATAAGTTGCAGATTGTCTCATCCCCGGGCGGCTCGGCTGCCGCCGCCTTTCAAACGAGCGCAGGCGGCCCAGACTCGGCCCTTAGTCGGCCGGCTTGCCCCCAGGCATCCCCTCGACGCTGATCAGCTCATAGCCGCCCGGCACCGGCCCCAGGCGGGCGGCCGTCAAGGGCCCGCCCCAGAGGCAGCCCGTGTCCAGGCCCAGGGTGCCCTCAACCATCACCGGCCTGCGCTGAGGCTGGGCCAGCGACAGGGTGGACCAGTGACCAAAAGCGATAGGCTGCCCTTGGGTTCGCCTGCCCGGGGCCTTGAACCAGGGCAGATGCCCAGCCGGCGGCTGATCCGGCGGTGCGGTGCTTTTCATGTCCATCACCCCCGAAGGCGTGCAAAAACGCAGCCGCGTCAGGGCGTTGACCACCACCCGCAGCCGGTCCCAGCCCTGCAGACCGTCGTCCCACTGGTCGGGCTGATTGCCATACATATGCGCCAGAAAATCGGTCCATTGCGGGCTTTGCAGCACTGCCTGCACCTCTGCGGCCAGGGCCAGGGTCTGGGCGCAGTCCCACTCGGGCAGCACGCCGGCATGCACCATCAGCCAGCCGTGCTCCAGGCGAGCCAGGGGCTGCTGGCGCAGCCAGTCGAGCAGGGCCGCTGTGTCCTGCGCCTGCACGATGGGCGCCAGCGTGTCACTCGCGCCGCTGGGGCGCAGGCCGCAGGCCACGGCCAGCAGATGCAGGTCGTGGTTGCCCAGCAGCGGCCGGGCGGCGCCTTCTAGAGCCATCAACCGGCGCAGCACGCCCAGCGAGTCCGGGCCGCGGTTGACCAGGTCGCCCAGGGGGTAGAGGGTGTCGCGGCTGGGCGAAAAGTCGACCACCTGGAGCAGACGCTCCAAAGGCTGCAGGCAGCCCTGCAAATCCCCAATCAAGTACAGTGTCATGATCTCAATTGTCGCCAAGGCCCGATGGACGTTCTGCTGATTCTGATGCTGACCCTGCTCAACGGGGCTTTTGCCATGTCGGAAATGGCGCTGGCCGCCAGCCGCAAGGTGCGTCTGATGGCCGAAGCCGAGGCGGGCGACAAAGGCGCCCGGGCGGCGCTCGAATTGATGGACAGGCCCACCCAGTTCCTGTCCTCGGTGCAGGTGGGCATCACCTCGATCGGCATGCTCAACGGCATCGTGGGCGAGGCGGCTTTTGCCCAGGGCCTCGGCCTGTGGCTGCAATCGCTGGGCATGCCGGCGGGCGCCGCGGGCATCACCGCCACCGCTCTGGTGGTGACCATCATCACCTACATCACCATTGTGTTTGGCGAACTGGTGCCCAAGCGCATTGGCCAGCTTTACCCTGAAACGGTGGCTAGGCTGGTATCGCGGCCCATGCTGGGAGTGGCGGTGGTGGCCCAGCCCTTTGTACGCCTGTTGTCGTTTAGCACCCAGGCGGTGCTCCGACTGCTGCGGGTCGATGTCGATGCCAAGCGCTCGGTCACTGAAGAGGAGATCGCCGCCAGCTTGCAAGAGGGCGTGAGCGCCGGTGTGATCGAGCGGCAGGAGCACCAGATGGTGCAAAACGTGTTTTTGCTCGACGAGCGGCCGCTGACCTCGATCATGCGCCCGCGTGGCGAAATCGAGTGGCTCGAAGCCTCCGACACGGTTGTCCAGGCGGTGGCCAAGGCTGGCGCCAGCGGCCATTCCTGGTATCCGGTCTGCCGGGGCGGCCTTGACGATGTAGTGGGTGTGGTCAAGATCGCCGGCCTGCTGAGCACCGGCCCGGCTGCGCGCGGCAACATGGACCGCATGGATGCCCATGCCCAGCCCGCCGTTTTTGTGCCAGAGACGCTATCGGGCATGGAGTTGCTCGAGCGCTTTCGCTCCGACTCCTCGCGCATCCTCATGGTGGTCGACGAATATGGCGTGGTGCAGGGCATGCTGACCCCGCTGGACCTGCTCGAAGCCATCACCGGCGAGCTCAAGCCCAGGGCGCAGGTTGATGCATGGGCGGTGCAGCGCGCCGATGGATCCTGGCTGCTCGACGGCGTCATGCCCACCTCAGAGCTCAAGGCCCGGCTCGATATCCGCTATCTGCCCCTTGAAGACAAAGGCCGCTACAACACCCTGGCCGGCCTGTTGCTGGCCGTCAGCGGCCGCCTGCTGGTCACGGGTGAGCAGGTGGAAATAGCTGGCTGGAGCTTCGAGGTGGTCGACCTCGATGGCCGCCGCATCGACAAGGTGATGGCGTGGCCAGTGCCCACTTCCAGCCCCAGCCCGGGGTGACTTTTTAGGAGCGCCGCCTCGGCGCGATAGGCTTTCGATCAGGCGCTGCATCGCCGCGAGGGCGCGGCTCCTACAAGCATTGCCGAGGCCGATGCGATTTCCCACTGCCATTGCTGAGGCCGATGTGATTTCCCATAGCCATTGGCGAGGCCGATGTGATCTTGTGGGAGCGCCGCCTCGGCGCGATAGGCTTTCGATCAGGCGCTGCATCGCCGCGAGGGCGCGGCTCCTACAAGCATTGGCATGCTGATGTGATTTCCCACAGCCATTGGTGAGGCCGATGTGATTTCCCATAGCCATTGGCGAGGCCGATGTGATCTTGTGGGAGCGCCGCCTCGGCGCGATAGGCTTTCGATCAGGCGCTGCATCGCCG
>JBILDR010000081.1:0-14166 GCA_044352515.1 Polaromonas sp. | reverse complement strand
TGCCACTGATACCCTCGAGCGCCTGGATCTCCTGCGGATTGGTCTGTGCGATGGCGCGCAAGGTGGCGTCGTGAAAAATCAAGAAGGCGGGCAGGTTGTGCTCGCGGGCGACCTCGGCCCGCCAGGCCTTGAGGCGCTGCAAACGCTCCAGCGCTGCCGTGTTGAGGCTGGCCTCGGCCAGGGCGCGGGTCGAGCTGCGGGCTTCGCGCTTGCGTGAGCCCGCAGGCTCGACCCGGCTCTGGCGCAGCCAAAGCTGACCCTCGCCCCGCAGCAGGGCGCGCGCCGCCGGCAGCAGGCTCAAGGTGCTCATGCCCTCGCTGTCGACGTGCACCATATTGCGCGCGATCAGCTGGCGCAAAACCGCTCGCCACTGCGACTCGGCCAGGTCGGCGCCAATGCCAAAGGTCGACAGCCGCTCATGCCCGTACTGGTGCACCTTGTCGGTGGGCTTGCCGCGCAGAATGTCCATCAAATGGCCTGCACCAAAATAGAGCCCGCTGGCCTGCTCCACCCGGTAGATGCAGCTGAGCAGCTTGCGCCCTGCCTCGGTGCCGTCCCACATCAAGGGCGGCTGCAGGCAGTTGTCGCAGTTCATGCACGGCTGGCTGGCCTCGCCGAAATAGCCCAGCAGGCTGACCCGGCGGCAGCCGGTGCTCTCGGCCATGGCCAGCAAGGCGTCAAGCTTGCCACGCATGACCTGCTTGTAGTCCTCGCCGGCCACCTCGCCGCTGTCGATCATGCGCCGCTGGTTGACCACATCCTGCAAACCGTAAGCCATCCAGGCGTCTGCGGCCAGGCCATCGCGGCCAGCCCGGCCTGTCTCCTGGTAATAGCCCTCGATGTTCTTGGGCATGTCCAGGTGCGCAACAAAGCGCACATCCGGCTTGTCGATGCCCATGCCAAAAGCGATGGTGGCCACCATCACCAGACCATCTTCCCGCAGAAAGCGGTCTTGCCGCTGCTGCCGCAAGACCGTATCCAGGCCGGCGTGATAGGCCAGCGCAGACACACCGGCGGCCTGCAACTGCTCGGCCACCTCTTCAACCCGCTTCCTGGACTGGCAGTAAACAATGCCGGCTTCACCGGCGTGCTCGGTTTCAATGAAACGCAGCAGCTGGCGCATGGGCTCGGTCTTTTCGACCACCCGGTAGCGGATATTGGGCCGGTCAAAGCTGCTGACGAACTGTCGGGCCGCACCCAAGTCCAGCCGCTCGACCATGTCCTGGCGGGTCAGCGCATCGGCCGTGGCGGTCAATGCCACCCGGGGCACCTTCGGGAACTGCTCGTGCAAGAGCGACAGCCCCCGGTATTCAGGCCGAAAGTCATGTCCCCACTGGCTGACGCAATGCGCCTCGTCGATGGCAAACAGGCTCAGCAGGCCTTGCTCATAGAGGGCGCCCAACTGCCCCAGCATGCGCGAAGTGTTGAGCCGCTCCGGCGCCACATAGAGCAGGGTCAGTTCGGCGCGCTGCAGCCTGGCCTGCACCTGCTGGGCCTGCTCAAAGCTCAGGCTGGAATTGAGAAAGGCCGCCGCCACGCCCGCCTCCAGCAGTGCGCCCACCTGATCGTGCATCAGGGCAATCAGCGGCGAGACCACCACCGTGACCCCCAGGCCGGCGCGCTGGCGGGCGATGGCCGGGACTTGATAGCACAGCGACTTGCCGCCGCCGGTGGGCATGAGCACCAAGGCGTCGCCGCCGGCGATCACATGCTCGATGATGTCCTGCTGCGGGCCGCGAAAACTGTCGTAGCCGAAGACCTCGCCGAGGATCTCCAGCGGCTGGGCGGACATCATGGGCTGCGGCCGCACCAGACGCTCACAGTTGCTCCCAGGGCAAGCCCTCAAAACGCCAGCCCGAACGGCTCGAGCGCTTGAAATGCTCGTCAAGCTCGCCCTCAAAGCCATGCACCACATGGGCCACTTCGGTGAAGCCGGCGGCTTCGAGCGCCGCGCCGGCATCGAGCGTGCGCTGGCCGGAGCGGCAAATCAAAAGCACGGGCCTGCCCTTGTGGCCGGCCTCACGCTCGACAGCCGCCACAAATTGCTGTGGATCGGCCGTCATATCGGGGTACTCATACCAGGCGATGTTGACCACGCCGGGGGGGCGGCCGACGTACATGGACTCGATCTCCATGCGCACATCGACGAAAACCACATCGTCGCGGCTGTTAAGCCAGTGCCAGGCTTGCTGAGGTTGCAGGTGCTTCATGCGTAAGGGGGTGGCGGCGCAGACAAACGTCCATTGTCGAGCATGCCGGGCCGGCCTGCAGCGCCCGGGCGCGGCCCGGCCAAAAGGTGCGCCGGCCTGTCGGGCTACCTACAATCGCGCCCATGTCTGCTCCAGCCTATACCCGCGCCCAAGCCCTGCCCGAGTTGCTGCGCCAACGCCTGCTCATCCTCGACGGCGCCATGGGCACCATGATCCAGCGCCTCAAGCTGTCGGAGGCCCAATACCGGGGCGAGCGCTTCAAAGACTTTCACAAAGACGTCAAGGGCAACAACGAGCTGCTCAGCCTGACCCAGCCCCAGGTGATCGGCGACATCCATGAGGGCTACCTGGCCGCTGGCGCCGACCTGATCGAGACCAACACCTTTGGCGCCACCACCGTGGCCCAGGCCGACTACGACATGGCCGATTTAGCCGTGGAGATGAACCGAGCCTCGGCCGCCATCGCCCGCGCCGCCTGCGACAAATTCTCCACCCCCGAGCGGCCCCGCTTTGTCGCAGGCGCGCTCGGCCCCACGCCCAAGACCGCCAGCATCAGCCCCGATGTGAACGACCCGGGGGCGCGCAACACCCATTTTGAGGAGCTGCGCCAGGCCTATTACGAACAGACTCAGGCCCTGGTTGAGGGCGGCAGCGACCTGCTGCTGGTCGAGACGATTTTTGACACCCTCAATGCCAAAGCGGCGCTCTTTGCGATCGACGAATACTTCGAGCATTCCGGCGAGCGCCTACCCTTGATCATCAGCGGTACCGTGACCGACGCATCCGGCCGCATTCTGAGCGGGCAGACCGTCAGCGCCTTCTGGAACAGCGTGCGCCATGCCCGGCCGCTGGCCGTCGGCCTGAACTGCGCCCTGGGCGCCGCGCTGATGCGTCCCTACATCCAGGAACTGGCCAAGGTGGCCGGCGACACCTTCATTTCCTGCTATCCCAATGCCGGCCTGCCCAACCCCATGAGTGAAACCGGCTTTGACGAAACCCCGGAAGTCACCAGCCGCCTGCTGCATGAGTTCGCCGCCGAAGGCCTGGTCAATATCGTTGGCGGCTGCTGCGGCACCACGCCCGAGCATATTGCCGCCATCGGCAAAGCAGTCGCCCATCAGGCAGTGCGGCCCCTGCACACAGGCCCGTTTTACCGCGAAGCGGCCTGAGGCAGGACGATGGCACACCACCTGTTGAGCGCTTGCGAGGCGGCCGAGCAATTGGCCCAGCGCAGCCTGCGCGCCGAAGATCTGGTGCGCGACTGCCTGGCGCGCATCGATGCCCGTGAGGGCGAGATACAAGCCTGGAGCCATGTGGCACGCGAGGCCGCAGTGACCCGTGCGCGCGCACTCGATCAAGGCGCCCACCAGGGCCTGCTGCATGGCCTGCCGGTCGGCATCAAGGACCTGATGGCCACTGCCGACATGCCCACCACCTATGGCTCGCCCATCTACGCGGGCCATCAGCCGGCCCACGATGCCAGTTGCGTGGCGCTGGCGCGTACCGCCGGGGCGGTGCTCATCGGCAAGACCGTCACCACCGAATTCGCCGCCTTCCAGCCCAACCAGACCCGCAACCCGCACAACCTGGCGCACACACCCGGGGGCTCGTCCTCGGGCTCGGCCGCTGCGGTGGCCGATGGCATGGTGCCCTTGGCTTTGGGCACACAGACAGCAGGCTCGCTCACCCGCCCGGCGGCCTACTGCGGCGTAGTGGCCTTCAAACCCAGCTTTGGCGGCATCAACCGTGCCGGCGTCAAACCCTTGTCAGACACCCTGGACACGGTGGGCACCCTGGCCCGCAACGTGCCCGATGCCGCCCTGTTCGCCGCTGCTTTGAGCGGTCGCAGCGACTGGCTGGTGCGCCCCCTGACCCAGGTGCTCGGCCGCCCCTTGCGGGTAGGCCTGTGCCACAGCTATGAATGGGCACACGCCCTGCCCGACACGCAAGCGGCGATGCACAAGGCGGCCTCACGCATCGTTCGCACGAGCGGCATGGCGCTGCAGGATCTGCGCTTGCCCGCCGATTTTGAACACTTGGTACAGGCCCAGACCCAGGTCCAATTGGCTGAACAAGCGCAAAGCCTGGCCTATGAACGCCTGCAGCACTTCGAGCGCCTGAGCCCACGCTTGCAGGGCATCATGAACGCCGGCCTGGCTGTGACGCCCGCGCAATACGACCAAGCGCAAGCCTGGCTCGCGCGCTGCCGCGCGCAGCTGGCCGATGTATTCACAGATGTCGACGTGCTGCTCACGCCCAGCGCCCCGGGCGCGGCGCCAGCAGGCCTGGACAACACCGGTGATCCGGTTTTTTGCCGCATCTGGACCGCGCTGCACACCCCCACGGTCAACATCCCGGCAGGCCTCGCAGCCAATGGCATGCCCGTGGGGCTGCAGGTGGTCGGGCCGGTGGCGGGCGATGCGCTTACCTTGGCAGCGGCGCACGCGCTGCACCAGGTTTTGCTGGCAGCCTGAAGCTGCGCCTGGCCCCGCCCCCCGTTGGCCCGCTAAAATACGCGTCTCCCCGAGGAGCGTTGCAGCCCGTCACCGCGACTGGGCCAGGCTTGGGGAAAGGGCCAAACCCTACGTGCAACCACGCTCACCTTGCAAACCAGGTGAGCCCATGTCCACGCCCCTTATCCCGCCCCCTCTGCGTCTTTCTGGCCTCGAACCCATCTCGGTCGGCCAGGGCAGCCTGTTCGTCAACATCGGCGAGCGCACCAATGTCACCGGCTCCAAGGCCTTTGCCCGCCTGATTCTCAACGGCGACTACGAGCAAGCCCTGGCCGTAGCCCGCCAGCAGGTGGAAAACGGCGCCCAGATCATCGACATCAATATGGACGAGGCCATGCTCGACAGCCAGGCCGCCATGGTGCGCTTTCTGAACCTGATCGCCTCCGAGCCCGACATCGCCCGCGTCCCCATCATGATCGACAGCTCCAAGTGGAGCGTCATCGAGGCGGGCCTGCGCTGCATCCAAGGCAAGGGCATCGTCAACTCGATCAGCATGAAGGAGGGTATCGACGAGTTCAAGCGCCAGGCCCGGCTGATCCGCCGCTACGGCGCCGCCGCTGTGGTGATGGCCTTTGACGAAAAAGGCCAGGCCGACACCTATGCGCGCAAGACCGAGATCTGTCAGCGGGCTTACCGGGTGCTGGTTGACGAAGTCGACTTTGCGCCAGAAGACATCATCTTCGACCCCAATATCTTCGCCATAGCCACCGGCATCGAGGAGCACGACAACTACGCGGTTGACTTCATCGAGGCCACCCGCTGGATCAAGCAGAACCTGCCCGGCGCCAAGGTCTCGGGCGGCGTATCGAATGTCAGCTTTTCCTTTCGTGGCAACGATCCGGTGCGTGAAGCCATACACACCGTGTTCCTCTACCATGCCATACAGGCCGGCATGGACATGGGCATCGTCAACGCCGGCATGGTCGGCGTGTACGACGAGCTCGAACCCGTTCTGCGCGAGCGGGTCGAAGACGTGGTGCTCAACCGGCGCCCGGATGCGGGCGAGCGCCTGATTGAAATCGCCGAAACCGCCAAGAGCGGGGCCCGCGACGAAAGCAAAAAGTACGAGTGGCGCGCCCTGCCCCTGCGCGAGCGCCTGACCTACGCGCTGGTGCACGGCTTCAACGAATTCATCACCGAAGACACCGAGCAGATGTGGCAACTGCTGCGCGCAGACGGCGGACGGCCTTTGCATGTGATCGAAGGCCCTCTGATGGACGGCATGAATGTGGTGGGCGACCTGTTCGGCCAGGGCAAGATGTTTTTGCCGCAGGTGGTCAAGAGCGCTCGGGTGATGAAGCAGGCCGTCGCTCACCTCATCCCCTACATCGAAGAAGAAAAGCGCCAACAGGAGGCCGCTGGCGAAGACGTCAAGACCAAGGGCAAGATCGTCATCGCGACCGTCAAGGGCGATGTGCACGACATCGGCAAGAACATCGTGACCGTGGTGCTTCAGTGCAATAACTTTGAAGTGGTCAATATGGGCGTGATGGTGCCCTGCCACGAAATCTTGGCGCGCGCCAAGGTCGAGGGCGCCGACATCGTCGGCCTGTCCGGGCTGATCACGCCCTCGCTGGAAGAAATGCAGTACGTCGCCGCTGAAATGCAGAAGGACGACCATTTCCGCGTGCGCAAAATTCCCCTGCTCATCGGCGGGGCCACCACCAGCCGGGTGCATACCGCCGTCAAGATCGCGCCGCACTACGAAGGCCCTGTGGTCTACGTGCCCGATGCCTCGCGCAGCGTGAGCGTGGCCCAAGGCCTGCTGAGCGATCAGGCGGCGCAGTACATCGCCGAGCTCAACGCCGACTATGACAAGGTGCGTGCCTTGCACGCCGGCAAGCGCCAGGCGCCCGTGGTTTCGCTGGACAAGGCCAGGGTCAACGCCACCGCACTGGACTGGGTGCACTATCACCCGCCGGCACCCAAATTCCTGGGTCGGCGGGTGTTCCGCAATTACGACCTGAGCGATCTGGCCCGCTACATCGACTGGACCCCCTTCTTCCAGACCTGGGACCTGGCCGGCCCCTTCCCGGCCATCCTCAAGGACGAGGTGGTGGGCGCCGAGGCGGTGCGCGTCTACGGCGACGCCCAGCGCATGCTGCGCCGACTGATTGAAGGCCGCTGGCTGAGCGCCAACGCGGTGGTCGGCTTCTGGCCTGCCAACAGCGTTGGCGATGACATTGAGATCTACACCGATGAGAGCCGTCGGCAGGTGGCGATGACTTGGTACGGACTGCGCCAGCAGGCCGAAAAAAGCAGCGGCCCCGACGGCCGGCTGCGGCCCAACCGCTGCCTGGCTGACTTCATCGCGCCCAAAGTGCTGCCAGCCGAAGTGGCGGCGGCCCGGGCCGGCGCGGCCGGAGCCGAAGGGGTTGACGGCTTTCACATCGCCGACCACATCGGCCTGTTTGCGGTGACCACCGGCATAGGCTCGGACAAGAAGGAAAAATACTTCCTCGACGACAACGACGACTATTCGGCCATCATGCTCAAAGCCCTGGCCGACCGCCTGGCCGAGGCCTTTGCCGAAGCCCTGCATCTGCGGGTGCGGCAAGACCTCTGGGGCTATGCGGCTGACGAGAGCCTGAGCCCTGAAGATCTGATTGCCGAGAAATACAGCGGCATCCGGCCGGCGCCGGGCTACCCGGCCTGCCCGGACCACAGCGTCAAGAAAGATATGTTCGAACTGCTGCAAGCGCGCGAAATCGGCATGGACCTGACTGAGAGCCTGGCCATGACGCCAGCGGCCAGCGTCAGCGGCTTCTACCTCAGCCATCCCGAGTCGGTCTACTTCAACGTGGGCAAGATCGGAGAAGACCAATTGCAAGACCAGGCCCGCCGCCGTGGCCGCGACCTGCGCGAACTCGAAAGGCTGCTGGCGCCCAACCTTTGAGGGGGAAGCACGCAACTAACGATCTGATGCGTTTTGTTGCAAGAATTAACGTTTAATCCGACGGCCGTCGGCATGATGGAGGCTCTTGATCTCATACACAGGCCCGCTCATGTCGCTCGAACAACTCATGGCCCTGGCCGGTCAACTGGCCCAGTCGCCGCGCCCGCCCGGGCTCAGGCCTGCAGCACCCTGCGGCAGCCGGGTGAGTCTCAGCCTCGCCGAGCAACAGGCCCTGCGTGACATCTGGAGCACGCCGCTTCGCTCGCAGATGAGCCAGCGGCCCCACATGAACCACACCGCCGAGCTGACCCTGCCAGGCAGCAACGCCTGCCACTGAGCAGCCTGACCCAAACAAAAACCCCGCCCCGGGCCAGGCCCGGAAGGCGGGGTTTTTTACGAGGGCGCCGACTTACTTACCAGCCAGCGCCTTCTCGGCTTTCTCAACCAGCGGAGCGCCGATCTGGCCCTTCCACTTGGCCGCCACGCTGCGGGTGGCAGCCACAAACTGGGCCCGCTCGGCCGGGGTGAGCTGGGTCACCTTCACACCCAGGCCCTCAATGTCCTTGAGCAGCGGACGGCCGGCTTCGACCAGACCGGCACGGGCCAGAGCGATTTCCTGCTTGCCGGCGTCAACAGCTGCCTGGCGAACAATTTCACGGTCCTGCGCGGACCAGCTGTTCCAGATTTCCTTGTTGGCCACGAAGACCAGCGGATCGATCATGTAACCCCACATGGTCACATTCTTCTGACCGACCGTGTGCAACTTGGCGGCTGTGAAGATGGAGACCGGATTTTCCTGGCCGTCGATGGCGCCCGAGGACAGCGCCGGCTGAGCATCGGCCCAGCTCATCTGAACCGGGTTGGCGCCCAGGGCGGTGAACATGTCGATGAACAGGGGCGAGCCCACCACGCGGATCTTCAGGCCCTTGAGGTCGGCCGGGCTGCGCACCTCGCGCTTGGAATTGGTCAGCTCACGAAAGCCGTTTTCGCCCCAGGCCAGCGGTACTACGCCCGAGCGGTCCAGGATGCTGAAAATCTCCTTGCCAACCTCACCGGAAGTGATGGCGTCGAGTGCAGCGTAGTCGCTGATGAGGAAAGGCAGCGAGAACAGATTGAGTTCCTTGACCTGCGGTGACCAGTTGATGGACGAGCCTATGGCCAGATCGATCACGCCCTGGCGGATGGCGGTGAACTCACGGGTCTGGTCGCCACCGACCAGCGAAACGCCTGGGTAGAGCTTGATGTTGATCCGGCCCTGGGTGCGCTCGCGCACCAGGTTGGCCCAGATCTCGCCGCCCTTGCCCCAGGGAAAGGCGGTGCCCACCACGGTGGAGAGCTTGTACTCGGCCTTGTAGCCCGGCGGCAGGGCCTGTTGTGCCTGCGTGCTCATACTCAGGCCCAGGCCCAGAGCCAAGGCGCCGATCAGGCGGCGGGTCAGGGGTTGGAATGCAAACTTCATCATGTCTCCTTTGGTTTCTTCATCAAAAAATCAGTAGCCCAGATAAGCTGGAAGCCACAAAGCCAGGGAGGGCATGAACAGCACGGCCAACAGGCTGACCATCATGCCCAGCACCAAATACCAGACCCAGGGGAAGGTCTGCTCCATCGAAACACCCGCCATTTTGCACGAGACCATCAGATTGACCGCCATCGGCGGGGTGAACTGGCCAACGGCCACCATCATGGTCATCAAAATGCCGAACCAGACTGGGTCCCAGCCATAGATGCGCATCAAGGGCATGACCAGCGGAACGAAAATCAAAAAGATCGACACGCCGTCCAAAAACATGCCCACCACCAAAAGCAGCGCCACCACACACAAAAGCACGCCCGTGGAGCTCAGGCCACTTTGCGTGATGGCGCGGGTGATCGGGTCGATGATGCCCAGGGTGTTGACCGCATAAGCAAAGATCGAGGCCAGTCCGATGACCAGGAGGATCACGCCCGAAATCTCGGCCGCCTCCCGAAAGATTTCCTGCAAATCGGCCCACCGGATGGTGCGGTGCACCAGCATGCCCACCAGCAAACCGTAGGCCACCGCCACCGCGCCGGCCTCGGTCGGGGTGAACCAACCCAGGCGCATGCCACCCAGAATAAGCACTGGCGCAAACAAGCCCCAACTGGCCTCGCGCAGGCTGGCCCAGAGCGGCGGACGCGGCAGGCCAGCCTCCATTTGACCCATATTGTTCTTTCGCGCCAGCCACAGCGTCGGTACGATCAAAGCCAAACCAGCCAAGATGCCGGGAATCATGCCGGCAGCAAACAGTGCCGGCACCGAAGCGCCGGGCACCATGACGCTGTAAATGATGAGCGCGATCGAAGGCGGAATCAGGATATCGGTGGCCGCGGCAGCGCCAATGACCGAAGCGGAAAACGAGCCCGGGTAGCCGGCTCGCGCCATGGCCGCAATCATCACCCCGCCGACCGCCGCCGCATTGGCAGGGCCCGATCCGGAAATGCCGCCGAGGAACATGGCCACCAAGATGGCCACCACCGGCAGCATGCCGGGTCCTCGGCCGATGATGGCCACCGCAAAATTGACCAGCCGCTGAGCAATGCCTGAGCGGTCGAAGATCGAGCCGACCAGCACGAACATCGGCAAGGCCAGCAAGGGGTACTTGGTCAGCGAGGCATAAAAATTTTGCGGCACCGCCAGCAGGCCCCAGCTCGGCGTATCCAGGTTGGACAGGCCGATGGCCAGCGCCCCACCCACGCCCAGCGCCACGCCAATAGGCGCGCCCGCCAGCATCAGCACCACAAACACCACGAACAGGCAGGCGCCGATCATGCCAGGCTCCTCAGACGCTGCCAGCCCTGCAGCGAGCGGGCGCACAAAATGCCGCAAAAAACCGGCAGCCAGACCGAATACCACCACTTGGGCACGCCGATGGCCGGCGAGGTCTCGTTGTAGCGGAACTCATCCCAGGCCATCTGTGCCGACAGCAGGCCCAGCACTGCAAAGAAAAAGGCCGAGGCCAAGGCTGACAACAGGGCCAAGCGACGCTGCCTTGCTGCGCTTCCCGAGGCCAGGAAATAGTCCACCCGAATGTGGCTGTCGCGCACCACCGCCGCCGCACTGCCGGCCATCGCCAGCGCCAGCATGAGGAAACAGGAAATTTCCTCGGTCCAGGCAAAAGACTGGTCGGTGAAGTAGCGCACGAACACATTGACCACGGTGATCAGGAGCAGCGCAGCCATCAAGGCCGCGCCCAACTTGTCTTCTAAAACAATCGACGGCTTCATCCTGATGAGCATAGCCTAAACTGCGGCCGGCCTCAGTGGCCGGCCGCACCAGGAGAACAGCCTTTGAACCGCGACGATTCCTTAAACACCCTGCGCCAGCTCTACCGCTGCATGAGCCGAATCCGCGCCTTTGAAGACGCGGCCGAGATCGTCAGCCAAGGCGGCGTGAGCGCCTACAGCAAGACCGCCGACGGCAGCGCCAAGGTGCGCGGCCCGCTGCACCTGTCGACCGGCCAGGAGGCGGTGCCCGCCGGGGTCTGCGCCCATCTGAAGGCCGACGACCTGCTGACCTCCACCCACCGCGGCCATGGCCATACCCTGGCCAAGGGGGCCGACCTCGCCCGCATGATGGGCGAGCTCTACGGCAAGGCCAGCGGCTTTAACGGCGGCAAGGGCGGCTCCATGCACATCGCCGATTTTTCAGTCGGCATGCTCGGCGCCAATGGCGTGGTGGCCGCTGGCCTGCCGATCGCAGTCGGCGCAGCGCACGCGCAGAAACTGCAAGGCAAGCCAGCCATCACCGTCTGCTTTTTTGGCGACGGTGCGATCAACCGCGGGCCTTTTCTGGAGTCGCTCAACTGGGCCCGCATTCACCAGTTACCGGTGCTGTTTGTCTGCGAAGACAACCGCTGGAGCGCCACCACCGCCAGCCGCGCGATGATCGCCGGCGAAGGCGCTTCCGCACGCAGCGCCAGCCTGGGCATCGCCGCCAGCCAGGTCAACGGCAATGAAGTCTGGCAGGTCCACGCTCTGGCCGGTGAACTCATCGCCCAGATCCGCGCGGGCGGCGGACCCCGCCTGCTGCACGCCATCACCTACCGGCTCAAGGGCCATGTGTCGGTGGACCCAGCGGCCTACCGCGACCCGCAGGAGGTGCTGCAGGCTCAGCAGCTGGACCCCTTGCTCAAGGCCCGGGCGCATTACCAGCAGCTGGGCGGCCTGCTGGCCGACCTGCAGGCCATCGACGACGCTGCTGCCGCCGAGGTCGCCCAGGCCATGGCGGCCGCCGACGCCGCGCCCTGGCCCACAGCTGCGGCCGCCTACACAGACATTCAATCGAGCGGAGACGGACAATGGTTTTGAGTCAGCCAGCCAGCTACAGCGGCGCCGCAGTACGGGCGCTCGAACTTGAAATGCAGGCCGACCCCAGGGTGGTGGTGCTGGGCGAAGACGTGGGCCGCGGCGGCATTTTTGGCCAGTACAAAGGTCTGCAGCAGCAGTTTGGCGCCCAGCGCGTCATCGATACGCCCATCAGCGAGGCCGCCATCATGGGCGCCGGCGTGGGCATGGCCCTGGCCGGGCTGCGGCCGGTGGTCGAGATGCGGGTGGTCGACTTTGCCCTGTGCGGCATGGACGAGGTGATCAATCAGGCCGCCAAGAACCGCTATATGTTCGGCGGCCAGGGCCGGGTGCCGCTGGTGGCGCGCATGCCCAATGGCATCTGGGACGCTTCGGCCGCCCAGCATTCGCAGTCGCTCGAAGCCTGGTTCGCCCACATGCCCGGTCTGGTGGTGGTCTGCCCCGGCTCGGTACAGGACAACTACAGCCTCTTGCGGGCAGCGCTGCAAAGCGGCGACCCAGTGGTCTATATGGAGCACAAGACCCTGTGGGGCCTGCAAGGCGCACTCGACGAATCCGTACAAGTGCCGCTGGGCCAGGCCGCCTGCCTGCGCCCTGGCAGCAACCTGACCCTGGTCAGCTGGAGCCGGCAGCTACAGGTGTGCGCCAGCGCCTGCGAGCAGTTGGCCGCCCAAGGGGTGGAGGTCGAACTGATCGACCTGCGCACCATCTGGCCCTGGGACCGCGAGACGGTGCTCAACTCCTGCGCCCGCACCGGCCACCTGCTGGTGGTGCACGAAGCCATACAAGCGGCTGGCTTTGGCGCGGAAATCGCTGCCACCGTGGCCGAGGAACTGGGCATACCGGTGCGGCGCCTGGGCGGACCGCGCATTCCCGTGGGCTATGCGCCGGTGCTCGAAGCGCAGGCTCGGGTCTCGCAGGAACAGGTGGTGGCCGCCGCCCTGGCCTGCCTGCAAGGCCCTCGCGCCAGAACCACCTGATCAGCCCTGCGCTTGAAGGTTGGGGCGCACCATCAGCAGGGACAGCAGGACGGTCAGCGCCACCACCCAGAACACCGGCCCCGTGCCCAGGGCCGAGCCGAGGGCACCGAAGGCCGCCGGCAAAAAAGTCTGGCTGGCGCTGACGATGACCGAGCGCATGCCTATGGCCTCGCCCTCTCGGCCAGGGGGCGCGTTCTGATGCAAGAGCGTCATCGCCAGGGGCTGGCCAGCGCCCAGCATCAGTCCAGTCAGCAGGGCCAGGGCCAGTAACTGGGGCAAGCTGGTGGCCCATGGCGTGATGCCATAGAGCAGTACCGTCATGGCCAGAGCCACGGTCAGCAGGCGCGCCGGACTGACCCGCTGCGCCATCCGGCCCAGCACCATGCGCACCGCCAGACTGCCGGCCGCATACGTCGATGCAATAGCGCCAATGGCAGTGGCCGACAGGCCCAGCGCCGCAGCA
Organism: Polaromonas sp.; assembly: GCA_044352515.1. Lineage (GTDB taxonomy): Bacteria > Pseudomonadota > Gammaproteobacteria > Burkholderiales > Burkholderiaceae_C > Polaromonas. The sequence continues at coordinate 781 of JBILDR010000081.1, read as the reverse complement.
TGGACAGGCATGAAAAAATTGAACAGATCCCAGGCCAGGGCCACCATGGCGGCAATGATCAGTGCTGAGCGTATAGAGCCCAGCGCCATCAGGCTGGCCTGAGGCGCGACGCCTTCGCTGTGCTGCGCCCGGGCCACCGGCTGCAGCAGCGGTGAGCGCACCGTGCGCAGCAGGAGCAAGCCCAAGGGCGGGGTGATGCACATGGCCAGGAAGGCGCTGGCATGCCCTGCGTTGTCAATCAAGACGCCGGCAACCAGCGGCCCGACGAAGCCTGAGAAAGAAAAGCCCACACTCATGCCGGCAAAACCCCAGGTGGTCCCCTCGGGGCCGCAGGCCTGACCGATGGCCTGGGTCACCGCCACCTGTGCCATGGTCACGCCCCAACCCACCAGCACACTGCCCAGCGCGATCACCGCCAGATGCGGTGCCCAGGCGGCCAGCAGGCCGCCCAACAGGATCAGCAGCATGCCACGCTGTACCGGCGGACGAAAGCCCACCCGGTCACTCCAGCGCCCCATGGCCACCGATGTCAGCGTGGGCATGATCATGAGCATGCTGAGCAACAGGCCCACGCCCAGGGGCGACATGCCGCGCGCTACCGCCCAAAGCGTCAAGGTCAGGCGTACGCCTCCAAAGGCAAGATGCGCCAGCACCATCAGGCCGATCAGGCGCAAGACCAAGGGTTGATAAGGCGGGCGATTGCTCAAATTAGCCAGCCGGGTCTACTCCGGCCTGAATGAAGGAACTTGCATCGGTAGGCAGCAGACGCTTTCCCAAGCCT
>JBILDR010000269.1:0-4315 GCA_044352515.1 Polaromonas sp. | reverse complement strand
CGCGGTCGAGCTGATCCGCCGTGCGGTCGAGGAAAGCCAGCGCGAGCAGGTGGCTGAGGACCGCATGGCCGAGGCGCCCGAGATGCTCGGGCAGGCCCCGGCGATGCAAGATGTGTTTCGCGCCATAGGCCGTCTGTCGCAAAGCAATGTGACCGTCATGATCACGGGCGAGTCGGGTTCGGGCAAGGAGTTGGTGGCGCGTGCCCTGCACAAGCACTCCAACCGAGCGGCCGGGCCCTTTGTGGCCATCAATACCGCAGCCATTCCCAAAGAGCTGCTCGAGTCTGAGCTGTTTGGTCATGAGCGTGGCGCCTTCACGGGCGCCCAAACCATGCGCCGCGGTCGCTTCGAGCAGGCCGAAGGCGGCACCCTGTTCCTCGACGAGATCGGCGATATGCCCTTTGACCTACAGACGCGCTTGCTGCGGGTGCTGTCAGACGGGCACTTTTATCGCGTCGGTGGTCACAGCGCCATCAAGGCCCATGTGCGGGTGATAGCCGCGACTCATCAGGACCTGGAGCAACGCGTCAAGGAAGGCGTGTTCCGCGAGGACCTGTTTCACCGGCTCAATGTCATCAGGCTGCGTCTGCCGGCTCTGCGCGAGCGGCGCGAGGATGTGCCTGCGCTCACCCGCCACTTTTTGCAGCAAAGCGCGCAGCAACTGGGGGTCGAACCCAAGCGCATTTCGGATGCTGCGCTGGCCCACCTGGCGCATTTCGATTTTCCGGGCAATGTGCGTCAGCTCGAGAACATCTGCCACTGGCTGACGGTGATGGCGCCGGCCCAGGTGGTCGAGGTTAAAGACCTGCCGCCCGAGGTGCTGTCTGCAGCTGGTGCGCAGCCTCTGCCCCTGCTGCCCTCTGCTGCATCGGCCGAGCCCATTGTGGTGCCTGCGCCTGTCCTTGGTGCGTCCAGCCTGGGCGGCGCAGCCGTGCCAGCGGCCACCGCCTGGTCGGCTGTGGCTGCGGTCGGCAGTGGCTGGGAAACAGGCCTGGAGGCAGAAGCGCTCTCGCTCCTGGCTGCGGGCAATACCGATGTGTGGGATGTGCTGACTCGCCGCTTTGAATCCAAGCTGATTCAGACCGCCCTGGCCAACACCCGCGGCCGGCGCATCGAGGCGGCGGTCAAGCTCGGCATAGGCCGCAACACCATCACCCGCAAGATTCAGGAACTCGGTCTCGAGTAATCCTTGCTGCACCTCAATGCACTGATTGAGGTCTGGCTGCTTCCAGCTCGGGCAGCAGCGCCGCCCTCGGCGCGATGGCGGCCATGTGGGAGCGCCGCCCTCGGAGCGATGCGGCCATGTGGGAGCGCCGCCCTCGGCGCGATGGGGCTGTTGATCAGGCGCTGCATCGCTGCGAGGGCGCAGCTCCCACACTCTTGACCGAGGCCTGGCACTGATATGTAGGAGCGCCGCCCTCGGCGCGATGCGGCCATGTGGGAGCGCCGCCCTCGGCGCGATGCGGCTGTTGATCAGGCGCTGCATCGCTGCGAGGGCGCAGCTCCCACACTCTTGACCGAGGCCTGGCACTGATATGTAGGAGCGCCGCCCTCGGCGCGATGGGGCTGTTGATCAGGCGCTGCATCGCTGCGAGGGCGCAGCTCCCACACTCTTGACCGAGGCTTGGCACTGATATGTAGGAGCGCCGCCCTCGGCGCGATGGGGCGATTAAATCACCAACTCCACCGTCACCGGCGCATGGTCACTGGGACGCTCGTTCTTGCGGGGCTGCCGGTCTATGGTGCAGGCGCTGACTTTATCCTTGAGGGCCTCGCTCACCAAGATGTGGTCGATGCGCAGGCCCTTGTTGCGCCGAAAAGCCATCTCGCGGTAGTCCCACCATGAGTAGCTTTTTTCAGGCTGCTCGAACATCCTGAAGGCGTCGATCAAACCCAGCCCCAGCAGTCCCGCAAAGGCCTGCCGCTCTTCGGTGGTGTGGTGTATGGTTTCGCGCAGACCAACTGGGTCATGGGTGTCGCGGTCGTCAGCGGTGATGTTGAAGTCGCCCACCAGTACCAGCGGGCGGGGCAGGGCGATCTCTGCGCTCAGCCACTGCCGGAGACCTTCGAGCCAGCGCATCTTGTAAGCGAATTTTTCGCTGCCGGGCTCCTGGCCATTGACGAAGTAGCCGTTGACCACGCGCAGCGCACCACCGGGCCCATGCACCGTGACGCCCAGCACCCGGGCCTGCTCGTCTTCAAAACCAGCTATGTTGCGCTGCACTTCATCCAGAGGGTGGCGGCTGAGGATGGCTACGCCGTTGTAGGTCTTCTGCCCGAAAACTGCGCAGTAGGGGTAGCCGGCTTCCTGCATGGCCTGCAGCGGAAATTTGTCCTCGGTCAACTTGAGTTCTTGCAGGCACAGCACATCCACTGGGTTGCTGGCCAGCCAGTCCAGAACTTGCGGCAGGCGAACGCCCAGCGAGTTGACATTCCAGGTGGTGATCTTCAAGGCTTACTCCATGTTGGGGCTTGTGCGACTGCGGCGCGAGCGGTAGCTGCGCTTACTGTGGCGGCAATGGCCTGGCTGCTGGTGCTCTGCTGGCAGCCAGGTGCTCATCGAGCGCAGCGCAGAACTTGCTCAGGCATTCAAAGTGCGGCAGCGCGCCTGTGGGAAACACCTTCATCTGCCAGTTCGGCAGTCCTGCCAGCGTTACTTTTTGGCGGTAGTCGGTAAAGTCACCGCGCACGCCGTGGCACATCCACACAGGCAGGCTCAGGCTCTCGTAGACGCTGAGGATGTCTTTGCTGAACAGTGCGCCCGACAGAAAACTCAGCGGCGCATGCTCAGCGCCGCTCACCCTTGCGGTGGCCACCGCTTCCTCAAACATCTGTTGGTCAATCGTGGGCCCGCCCCAGGTCTTGCGCAGAAAAAAGCGGATCACCTGAGGGCGGGTCAGCAGCGCAAACAGTCCGGGCCCGAACCACTTCAGTGCACGGTGAAGCCGCGGCATGGCCGCGGTGCTGCCGGCCGGCCCGCGACGGGGGCGGCTGCCGCTCAGGCCGGTGGGGCTGACCAGGGCCAGGCTGCGGTAGTCGCCCGGTGCTTCTCGGGCCGCTCTGGCGAGGAATTCACAGGACAGCGACAGCGCCAGGGCGTCGACCGCCTGGTTTGCGAATTGGCTGCGAATATGCCGGGCCACGCCGTGCAGGGCATCGGTCATCAGGCGCGGTGTGTAGAGTCTGTCAGGCCGGGCTGTGGCGCCGTAACCGGGCAGATCGGGCGAAAACACGGTGTGGGTTTTCGCATAGTGCTCGTGCAGGGGCCGCAGCTCGGCAGCCGATGCGGCCGCATTGACGCTGTGCACCAGCAGCAGCGGGGGGCCTGAACCTGCGGTGTGCACTGCCACCGGACCCGCAGCAGTATCAACAAGCACGGTGCTGCCGCTTAAATGGGGTCGAAAGGCAGTCCGGGCGGTAGGTTCCATGGTGGCGCATGATAGCCCCAGGCCCGGTCTCAAACCGCTTGCTTGGGCTGCAGCCCTTCGGGGCGGATACCCGAGCGCTATCCATGACTATTGTGGTCGGGTAATACGGCAGTGCTAGCATGCGGGCCATTCGCAACTACTCTGACAGGACTCCTATGAAATCGACAAACCGCCGCGTGTTCATGATGCAAGTGGCCGCTGGTGGCACCGCCTTGGCTGCTGCTGCTTCTGCATCGGCTCAGGCCATGGTCAACGAAAAGGACGCGCAAGCCGTCTCCCTGGGCTACGCAGCCGACTCGACCAAGGTTGATGCCAAGAAGTTTCCCAAGCACGCAGCTGCTCAAAAATGCAGCAACTGCCAGCTCTACACCGGTGCAGCAGGCTCCAAGTCGGGCCCATGTTCCATCTTCCCGGGCAAGCAAGTGGCAGCCGCCGGCTGGTGCACGGCCTACGTTAAGAAGGCATAAAGCTTTCTCCACCGCAGTACCCGGTCCCCAGGTGGGGTTGGGTGTCTGAAAAGCCTGCCGCGAGCGGGCTTTTTTCATGGGCGCGTGTTTTGCTGTGGTTTGCTCGATGGCGTAGCGGGCAGATGCCCCTGACCTGTTTGTTCTGCGCCCGGTGCTCGTACACAATCGAACCATGACGCCTCCCACCTTCCCCACGATTGACGCGCTCAGCCAAGCTTTGCAGCAGGCCGGTTATTTTGCGGACCGGCGGCTGGCCACGGCTGTGTTTTTGGCGCTGCGCCTGGGCCGACCGTTGTTGCTCGAAGGCGAGCCCGGCGTTGGCAAGACTGAACTGGCCAAGGCCCTGGCTGTGGCCTTGCAGCGTGCGCTCATCCGCTTGCAGTGCTATGACGGCCTGGAGCAGCGCGAGGCGCTTTATGA
>JBILDR010000268.1:0-4317 GCA_044352515.1 Polaromonas sp. | reverse complement strand
CGCATCATCGGCGGCATCTACAAGCGCACCCGCATCCCGGTCGCCCCGCTGCCCGGCTTGCGGCCCACGCCCGATCGGGTGCGCGAGACCTTGTTCAACTGGCTGGGCCAGGACCTCACCGGCTGGCAGGTGGTTGATGTGTTTGCCGGCACCGGCGCGCTGGCGCTCGAAGCCGTATCGCGCGGCGCTGCCCGGGTGCAAGCCTTTGAGCAGGACGCGCAACTGGTGCGGCAGATCCAGGCCCTCAAGGACAAGCTCCAGGCCCAGGGCCTGAGCGTGGTGCGCGGTGACGGCCTGCGCTTGCTGCGCGGCCTGCCGCCGGCCAGCCAACATCTGGTGCTGCTCGACCCGCCCTTCGATTCCGATCTGGCTGGCCCGGCGCTGGCTGCCGCCCGCGCCGCCTTGACCGATGCCGGTCTGATCTATCTAGAGTCGCCTGCAGCCTGGACGGCCGAGGCCCTGGCCGAACTGGGTTTGTATCTCCTGCGCCAGGGCAGGGCGGGCGCGGTCCACTTTCACCTGCTGGGGCGCCTTCAGGGGGATGTGGGCCCAGGGGCATAATTGAAGCATGTCTTCTTCAGCGCCCCGCATCGCGGTCTATTCGGGAACCTTTGATCCTTTCACCCTGGGCCATGCCGACGTGGTGCGGCGCTCCATGGGCCTGTTCGACCGCCTCATCGTGGCGGTCGCGGTGGCGCATCACAAGAAGACCTTGTTCAGCCTGGAGCAACGGGTACGCCAGGTGATGCAGGCTTGCCAGGGTCTGGGCGATGTGCAGGCCCTGCCTTTTGAAGGCCTGATCATGGATTTTTGTGCTGCCCACCAAGCTTGTGCGGTGGTGCGCGGCGTGCGCAACATCACTGACTTCGACTACGAAGCGCAGATGGCGGCGATGAACCGAAAGCTGCGTCCGCAGGTGGAGACGGTCTTCCTGTTGCCCGAGGCCCATTTGCAGTGCATCAGCAGCACCCTGGTGCGCGAAATCAGCAAGCTCGGTGGTGACGTCAGCCAGATGGTGAGCCCGGCCATCGCCCAGGACCTGCGCGCAGCGCAGGCCCCATCGGCTTAAGCCCGGTGGCGATGGTGTATGTCAAGGCTGACGCCGAGCTAGCCGGGAGTCCTTCATGGCGCTGATGATCACCGACGAATGCATCAACTGTGATGTTTGCGAGCCTGAGTGCCCGAATCAGGCGATCTTTCTCGGCCCCGAGATCTACCAGATCGATCCGACCAAGTGCACCGAATGCGTGGGTCATTTTGACGAGCCTCAGTGCGTGCAGGTCTGCCCGGTCTCGTGCATTCCCGTGCACCCCGAGCATGTGGAAGGCCGCGATCAGCTGATGCTCAAATACCAGCGCCTGCAAAGTCTGGCCGCGGGCTTGGCCAAGCCGGCTGGCGCCTGAGCTGACTCAGGGCGCGGCCGGCGCGCTCGGTGGCGGCTCTTTGCGCGGCGGCTTGGGGCGCGGCGGGGCCTCGGTGTGGATCTGCTGCATCGCCTTTTCCATTTCGCCGCGCACGATCAGCGTGGCGGCCTTGACGCTGCGCGCAATCGCTTCTTGCATCGCGGCGCGCTGCTCGGGCATCGGCTTGCCCAGCACCCAGTTCGAAACCTCTGACTTGACGCCCGGGTGGCCTATGCCTATGCGCAGGCGCCAGTAGTCGCCGGTGCCCAATTGGGTATGTATGTCGCGCAAGCCGTTCTGGCCGGCGTGACCGCCGCCAAATTTGAGCTTGGCCTGGCCGGGCGGCAGGTCCAGTTCATCATGGGCGACCAGGATTTCTTCGGGCGCGATCTTGAAAAAACGCGCCAGCGCCGAGACCGATTTGCCCGACAGGTTCATAAAGGTTTGCGGCTGCAGCAGCCACAGGCTCTGACCCTGCAGTTGGGTTCGGCCCACCAGGCCGTGATAGGCCTTGTCCAGACTCAGCGAGACCTTGAGCTCGCGGGCCACGTCCTCGAGCCACCAAAAGCCAGCGTTGTGGCGCGTGGCCTCGTATTCCTTGCCCGGATTGCCCAGGCCGACCAAGAGTTTGATCATGTCTTCATTGTGCGTGATGGCGCGGCCCCAGCGAAAAGGCCCGTGCCTCTTGCGAGTGCACGGGCCTTAGCAGCGAAGCTGCCCGGCAGGAATTACTTCTTGCCCTTGGCTGGCTTGGCTGCGGCCTTGGCATCACCTGCGGGTGCAGCAGGCGCAGCCTCGGCCTCTTCTGCAATCGCCGTAACCGAAGCGAGCACCGGGTTGACCTGGCCCTTGGTCACCACCTTGACGCCCTTGGGCAGGGTGACGTCGTTGACGTGCAGCGAGTGGCCTTTTTTCATGCCGCTCAGGTCGATCGCGATGAACTCGGGAATGTCGGCCGGCAGGCAGGAAATGGTCAGCTCGGTCACCACGTGGTTGACCAGGCACTTCTCAGCCTTGACGGCCGGCGAATTTTCCTCACCGCTAAAGTGCAGCGGCACCTTGACGGTCATGCGGGTGGTGGCTTCCACGCGCTGGAAGTCGATGTGCTGGACCTGTGGCTTGTACGGATGCATCTGCAGATCACGCAGCAGCACTTTGTGCGTTGCACCGCCCAGTTCCATCTCGAGGATGGACGAGTGGAAGGCTTCCTTCTTGATGGCGTGGAACAGGGCGTTGTGATCGAGCTCGATCAGCAAAGGCTCGCCAGTGCCACCGTAAACGATACCGGGCGTGCGGCCCGAGATGCGCAGACGGCGGCTCGCACCCGTACCCTGCAGCTTGCGCTCGAAAGCGACAAATTTCATGGTTTTCTCCTGAAGAGGTGGACCGCGACCAGTCTCACCCCGTAACAACAATGGCAGCTTGCGCTGCCGGCTTATCGTCCCCGGCTCAAAACAGGTTGTCTTGCTCCGAAAACAGACTCATGACCGACTCTCCGCGGGCGATGCGCTGTATGGTTTCAGCAAACAGCGGCGCCACCGAGAGTTGGCGTATCTTGCTGCACGCCTTGGCGGCGGCGTTCAGCGGTATGGTGTTGGTGATGACAATCTCGTCGAGCGCATCACCCTTGGACAGGCGCTCAATGGCCGGCCCGGAGAACACTGGGTGCGTGCAGTAGGCGTAGACCTTGCGAGCGCCCCGCTCTTTGAGCACTTCGGCCGCTTTGACCAGGGTGCCGGCGGTATCGATCATGTCGTCCATGATCACGCAGTTGCGCCCTTCGATGTCACCGATCACATGCATCACTTCCGACACATTGGCCTTGGGGCGGCGCTTGTCGATGATGGCCATGTCACAGCCGAGCTGCTTGGCCAGCGCCCGGGCGCGTACCACGCCGCCGACGTCGGGCGAGACCACCATCAGGTCGGTGTAATTCTTTTGAGTGAGATCACCCAGCAGCACCGGTGAGGCATAGATGTTGTCGACCGGGATATCGAAAAAGCCCTGGATCTGATCGGCGTGCAGGTCCATGGTCAAGACCCGCGAGACGCCGACGGCCTGCAGCATATTGGCCGCCACTTTGGCAGTGATCGGCACCCGTGCCGATCGCGGACGCCTGTCCTGGCGCGCATAGCCGAAGTAGGGAATGACCGCGCTGATGCGCTCGGCCGAGGCGCGCTTGAGCGCATCGACCATGATGAGCAATTCCATCAGGTTGTCGTTGGTCGGTGCGCAGGTCGACTGGACCACGAACACATCGCGGGCGCGCACGTTTTGCTGAATCTCTACCGTTACCTCGCCGTCTGAAAACCGACCCACATGGGCAGCGCCTAGGGTGGTGCCCAGATCGGTGGCGATCTCCTGCGCCATGATCGGATTGGCATTGCCGGTAAAAACCACGAAGTCGGAGGGGAGCACTTGCATGTCAGGCCGCACGGAGATTGGAGGGGTTGGCACTGAATTCGAAGCTTGGCTCATGAGGGACGGCGTATGCCCGCAACGGACTCGAACTGGCTTGGACACAGGCCTTGGAAACTGAATATTCAGTACCCACGACTCATAACCACGAAATTTGGCAGGGGAGGAAGGACTCGAACCCTCGCATGCCGGAATCAAAATCCGGTGCCTTGACCAACTTGGCTACTCCCCTACACAGGATCCGCGCCTTTTCAGGCCCGAACCCGCAAACCCTGCATGGGCACATAGTCTGGCCGGCAACGGTCTACCAATCGGCCAGCGGATGTACCTCAAGCGTGCTGCACACCCGCGCGGTCCAACCGTCAGCGGGCTTGCCCAAGCCGGTGTCAGCACTGCCTTGACCAGGAAGGTGAGCGAACACCGCGCTTCCTGAACCGGTCATGCGACCTTGCAATCCGCGCTCGTCCAGCCACTTCAGGCCTTGGTCGATCTCCGG
>JBILDR010000267.1:0-4322 GCA_044352515.1 Polaromonas sp. | reverse complement strand
TGTTGCTCGAAGGCGAGCCCGGCGTTGGCAAGACTGAACTGGCCAAGGCCCTGGCTGTGGCCTTGCAGCGTGCGCTCATCCGCTTGCAGTGCTATGACGGCCTGGAGCAGCGCGAGGCGCTTTATGAGTGGAACTATGCGGCCCAGCTGCTGCACATGCGTGCGGCCGAGGGCAAGGCGCAGATCGGCGAGCTCGAACGCGAGGTCTATACCGGCCACTACCTGATCCGCCGGCCCCTGCTGCAGGCGCTGCAGGCACCCGAGCCAGGCGCGGTGCTGCTGATCGATGAGGTCGATCGCGCCGACGAGCCTTTCGAGGCCTTTCTCCTGGAATACCTGGGCGAGTACCAGGTCAGCATTCCGGAGTTGGGCACCATCAGCGCCGCTGTCGCGCCGGTCACCATCCTGACCAGCAACCGCACCCGCGAACTCAATGATGCGGTCAAGCGTCGGTGCCTGTACCACTGGCTGGACTATCCCGACCGCGAGCGCGAGCTGGCCATTGTGCGCGCCCAGGTGCCGCAGGCCAGCGGGCAGCTGACCGAGCAAGTCGCACAGTTCGTGGGCCGCCTGCGGCAAGCGCCCTTCAAGGACGCTTTCCAGCGCGCGCCAGGCATTGCCGAGAGCGTGGAATGGGCCAAGGCCCTGGTGGCCCTCGACACCCTGTCGATCGATCCCGAAGTGGCCAGCGATACCGCCGGCATCCTGTTCAAGCAGCGCGAAGATGTAGCCGCCCTGAGCAGCGATCTGGCCGGTGAGATCTTGCAGGCTCAGGATGCCCCATGAGCACCTGTGTTGCGCAGGGCTCGGTTGCAAGAATCGGCCTGTGTGGGAGCGCCGCCCCGGCGCGATGCGGTCTTTGCTTGGGCCTTGGCGCTCGATGGGGCGCCCCATCGCTGCGAGGGCGCAGCTCCCACAGTCTAGGTCGAGGCCTGTCATGAATTTGTGGGAGTCTTGGTCGAGCCCTGACATGAATTTGTGGCAGTCTTGGTCGAGGCCTGTCATGAATTTGTGGGAGCGCCGCCCCGGCGCGATGCGGGCTTTGTTCTGTGACTTGCGCCTGATGAACCCCAGGACCCATCGTGCAACTCGGTGATGCCCGCTCTGGCCGGCTGGCCGGCAACCTGAGCGCCTTCGGGCGCGCCCTGCGGCGAGCCGGCGTGCCGGTCGATGCCAGCCGCATCGCGCTGGCGCAGCAAGCGGCTTTGCTGATCGACATCGGCCAGCGCGAAGATCTGGCGGCGGCGCTGGAGACGGTGCTGGTGGGGCGCGAGCAGGACAGAGCGGTTTTTCGCGAACTGTTTGAAGCCTTTTTTCGCGACCCCAAGATGGCGCACAAGCTGCTGGCCCAGCTGCTGCCGACCGCCGAGGGCCGGGCTGAGCCCGATCGGCGGCGCGCGCGGGTGCGCGATGCCCTGCAAGCGCCCAAGCCGGCCCAGCCCCTGGCTCAGCCTAAGGGCAAAGACCGCGAGTTTGAATTCGACGCGACCATGACGGCCAGCGACTTGCAGCGCCTGCGCCATGCTGACTTCAACAGCCTGTCGGCCGACGAATATGCCCTGGTCGAGCGCCTGGCCCGTGACATTGCCCTGCCTTTGCCTGAGCTACCCTCGCGGCGCACCCGACCGGGCTGGCGCGGCGCACGGCCGCATTGGCCCGGCGTGATGCAGCGCGCTGCGCGTCACGGCGGCGAAGTGCTGGAGTTGCCTCGCCTGCAGCGCCGAAGCAGTGCGCTGCCGCTGATGGTGTTGGTCGATGTATCGGGCTCCATGGAGCGCTACGCCCGCCTGCTGCTGGCTTTTTTGCATGCGGCCACCCGGGGCCAGCGGCGGCGCGATGTGATGGCCTTCGGCATGGATCTGACCGACCTGCGCTCAGCCTTTGCCCTGTCCGATACCGACGCCATGCTGGCGCAAACCAATGCCCTGATCGCCGATTTCGCCTGCGGCACCCGGCTGGGCCAGAGCCTCTTGCAACTGCGCCAACAGCATGCCCGCCGCCTGATCGGCCGGCGCACCGTCGTGCTGCTGATCACCGATGGTCTGGACACCGGCGAGCCCGAGCTGCTCAAGGAGCAGCTGCAGTGGCTCAGGCTGCACAGCCGGCGCCTGCTCTGGCTCAATCCCCTGATGCGCTTTGACGGCTATGCGCCGTTGGCCCGCGGCGCTGCCGTGCTGCATGCGCAGGCTGATGCCATGCTCGCAGTTCACAATTTGAGTCGTTTGAAAGATCTTGCCGACAACCTGGCGAGGCTATTGCGCTCTTGATGCAGCCCAAGTCAGCGATGCTGTTGCAAAATCGAAGCTTTCCCCTTTACCGCTACAACCCAAGGACGATCCATCATGGAGATGCAAGCCACCCGCGCACTGGGCGTGACACAGCAGCAGGCCTGGCAGGCCCTGAATGACCCGGAGGTCCTCAAGCTGTGCATTCCAGGTTGCGACAAGGTCGAGGCCACTGCCGAGAATGAATACGACATAGGCATGGCGCTACGCATCGGCCCGGTCTCGGCCAAGTTCAAGGGTCACATCAGCCTGAGCGACATCGTGCCGCCGGCCAGTTACCGCATCAGCTTTGAAGGGCAGGGCGGGCCAGCCGGCTTTGGCAAGGGCAGCGCGCAGGTCAGCCTCACCCCCAATGCCAGCGGCTGTGACCTCGCCTACAGCGTCACCGCCTCCGTAGGCGGCAAGGTGGCGCAACTGGGTCAGCGCCTGATTGATGGCGCCGCGCGCTCGCTGGCCGAAGATTTCTTCCGCCGCTTTGACGAGGAAATGCAGCGTCGCCACGGCCCCGGCGAAGCTGCCTCCCCCGCCCCCGCTGCCATGGCTCCTGCCCAGACGCAGACCAGCTCCTCGGTGCTGCTGCCAGCCGTATTGGCCGCTGTTGCAGGCGCTGCGCTCATGGTGGTCTTGCTCGGCACGATCTGGCTCAGCCGCTGAAGGAGTCGGCCATGGAAAATCTCGACGTCATGGTGCTGCGTTCGCTGCGCGACTGGCGCGCAGCCGGCAAGCGCGCCCTCATGGCCACGGTGGTGCGCACCTGGGGCTCATCGCCTCGGCCGGTGGGCTCGATCATGGCGCTGTGCGAAGACGGCTCGGTGGTCGGCTCGGTCTCAGGCGGCTGCATTGAAGACGACTTGATCTACCAATACACCCAGGCCTACAAGGGTGCCGCCCAAGCTTCTGACGGCCGGGCCATTCCGGTGGGTCCACCCAAGTTCATCAAATACGGTGTGACGGCTGACGAGGCGCACCGCTTCGGCCTGCCTTGCGGCGGCACGCTCGAGTTGCTGCTCGAGTTTGATCCCTCAGCGCAGCTGCTCTCCGACTTGGTCAGCGCGCTCGGCGCCGGCCGGCTGATGCAGCGTTCGGTGCGTCTGTCCGACGGCGCTGTCACGCTCAGCCCCACCGCCATGCCGGCCGAACTGGCCTTGGGCGAGCACGAGCTGGTCAATACCTTCGGCCCCGAATACCGCATGCTGCTCATCGGCGCCGGACAGCTCACCGAATACCTGGCCACCATGGCCCTGTTCTCTGGCTTTGCGGTGACCGTGTGCGACCCGCGCGAGGAATACCGGGGTGCCTGGTCGGTGCCGGGCGTGGAGCTGAGCAGCCAGATGCCCGACGATGTGGTCACCGCCTTTCGCGCCGACCGGCGCAGCTGCGTGATTGCGCTCACCCACGACCCCAAGCTCGACGATCTGGCCCTGCTCGAGGCCTTGAACACCGAGGCTTTCTACGTGGGCGCCATCGGCTCGCGCCGCAACAACGACGCGCGCCATCAGCGCATGGTCGAGCACTTTGACATGAGCGCCGAGCAGATACAGCGGCTGCGCGGCCCGATTGGCATCTACATCGGCAGCAAGACCCCGGCCGAAATTGCGGTGTCCATCATGGCCGAGGTGCTGGCGGTCAAGAACGGGGTGACGCTGCCGCGCGATATGCAGGTGGCCCATGCCAAGAACGAGCGCGCGGTGGTCCACAACGACCCGGGCGTGCTGGTCTGCGGGGTTCGCGAGAACGCTTGAAGGGCGGACGCCTTCAAGCCAGCGGCTTGTAGGCGTCCAGAACCAGGGTCACGGTCTTTAGGCCAGCCAGCGTCAGCAGCAGCGAGCCTGTCACATGGGCCAGGGCAGTGCCTAGGGCCAAGCCCAAGCGGCCCTCATTGAGAAAAGCCACCACCTCGGCCGAAAAGCTGGAGAAGGTGGTCAGGCCGCCGAGAAACCCGGTGATCAAGAGCAGGCGCCATGCTGGATCGAGTTGGGGCAGGGCGTTAAAGACGCCAACAGCCACCCCGACCAGATAGCCGCCGATCAGATTGGCG
>JBILDR010000080.1:0-14409 GCA_044352515.1 Polaromonas sp. | reverse complement strand
CAGACGGCCGCCTGAGTTCTGCTGTTCGTCCATGCCTTCAGCCTACGCCGCAACGCTTCTCGATCCGCGCAGCCACCCCACAGCCTCGCCCTTTGTCTCAGCCTGGCTGGCTGACCTGAACTACGCCTGGGGGGCGATGACCGAGGGCACGCGCACGGTGACCCTGAAAAAAGACCAGGTGTTGTTTCACCAGGGCCAGTTGACGCAGGCGGTGTATGTCATCGAGGAAGGCCGGGTGCGTCTGTCCTCCTTCTCGCTCGACGGCCGCGAGCGCCACCTGATGATTTTGGGCAGCCATGGTCTGGTGGGCGACTGCGGCTGGCCCCACAGCGACCGCTACACCGTCAGCGCGCTGGCCTCCAGCGAGGCGCGTTTGCGGGTGGTCGATATGCAGCGCTTTGTAGCGGCCCTGTCCGAGCAGCCGCTGTTGAACCAGCAGCACCGCGAGCTCAACAGCCGGCGCCTGTGCGTGCTGCTGCAGCAGCTCGAGCTGCAGGCCCACAACAGCGCCGGCCGGCGCATCTGCCATCACCTGCTGGGCCTGCTCTACGCCTATGGCAGCCCGGTCCCGCAAGGCCGTCGCATCGGCATCAGCTTTACCCAGCAGGAGATGGGCAATATCTGCGGGCTGTCGCGGGTCAGCGTGGCTTATGTGTTCTCCAGGCTGGAGCGCCAAGGCGTGATCGCGCGCCAGCAGCGCCATCTGATCGTGTTGCGCCCAGAGCAGCTCGAGCGTGAGGCCGGCGGCCTGGGCGAGGCCTGAAGCCCGGCCCCCGGGAGACCGCCCGGGGGTTTTCCTCAGGATGTAAATCGATTGACAGCGCCGCCGCCCCGGCACTGGCTACGCTAGCCACACTGAGGGCGGTGGCCGTCCGCCCTGTGGCGCAAACCTGCCCTGCCTTGCTGTAACCCTGCCTTGCCCTTTATGCCCCCAGCCTCGCCCTTGCGCATAGCCGTTGACATCGGCGGAACCTTCACCGACATCGTGCTGCGCCGCGGTGAGCAAAGCGCCACCGCCAAGCTGCTGACCACGCCGGCCGCGCCTGAGCAGGCCATGATCGAGGGCATCTTGCAGGTGCTCGCCGCCGTCGGTGCCCAGCCGCGCGAACTCGACCTGTTGGTCCACGGCACCACCTTGGCCACCAATGCGCTGATCGAGCGCAAAGGCGCGCCCACCGGCCTGATCACCAACGAAGGCTTTCGCGACGTGCTGGCCATGGGCGACGAAAAGCGTTTTGACCACTACGACCTCGACCTGGAAAAGCCGCAGCCGCTGGTGCCGCGCCACAGCCGCATCGGTGTGCGCGGCCGCATGCGCTCCGACGGGCTCGAGCATGAGCCCTTGTCGATGGACGATGTCGACCGCGCGATCGATGTCTTGCGCGCGCAGGGCGTGCAGGCGCTGGCCATCGGCCTGCTTCATGCCTATGCCAACCCGGCCCATGAGCAGGCGGTGGCCGAGCGGGTGCGCCAGCGCTGGCCGCAGGCCACGGTGTGCCTGTCCAGCCAGGTGTGCCCCGAGATCCGGGAGTTCGAGCGTTTTGCCACCACCGTGGCCAACGCCTATGTGCAGCCGTTGATGTCGCGCTACCTGCAGGCGCTGCAGCAAAGGCTGCAGGCTCTGGGGATGAACTGCCCGCTGTTTCTGGTGACCTCCGGGGGTGGCCTGACCACGCTAGAGACGGCCTGCCGCTTTCCGATCCGGCTGGTCGAATCCGGTCCGGCCGGTGGCGCCAGCTTGTCGGCCTGGCTGGCGCGCAGCCTGGGGCTGGCGCATGCGCTGTCCTTCGATATGGGCGGCACCACCGCCAAGATTTGCTTCATCACCGACGGGCGGGCCGAGCAGTCGCGCCGCTTCGAGGTGGCGCGGGCCTGGAAGAACCTCAAGGGCAGCGGCTGGCCGGTGCGCATACCTGTGACCGAGATGGTGGAAATCGGCGCCGGCGGCGGCTCCATCGGCCGGCTCGACCGGCTGGGCCGCATCACCATGGGTCCGGACAGCGCCGGCGCCCTGCCCGGACCGGTCTGCTATGGCCGCGGCGGCCAGCACCCCACGGTGACCGACGCCCAGTTGCTGCTGGCACGGCTCGATGCGCAGCACTTTGCGGGCGGCCGCATGCCGCTCGACGAGGCCGCAGCGCGCGCCTGCGTCGACGAGGCCCTGGCCCGGCCGCAGTCGCTGGACGTCGCATGGGCGGCCAGCGGCATGATCGAGATCGTTGAAGAGAACATGGCCAACGCCGCCCGGGTTCACGCCATCGAACGGGGCCAGACCACCGCGCAGTGCACCCTGATCGCCTTCGGCGGCGCTGCTCCGCTGCACGCCGCCTCGATGGCGCGGCGCCTGGACATCCATCAGGTGGTCATCCCCAAGGACGCCGGCGTGGGGTCGGCCGTCGGCTTTCTGCTCTCGCCCCTGGCCTTTGAGCTGGTGCGCAGCCTCTATGTGGACGAGCGCAAGCTGGAGTTCAGCCGCATCAATGGCCTGCTCGACGACTTGCAGGGCCAGGCCTCGGCGATCGTGCGCGCCGGTGCGCCGGCAGCGGCCGTGCGGGTTCGGCGCTGGGTCGATGTGCGCTACCGCGGCCAGGGCCATGAATTGAGCATTGAGCTGCCCGCAGGTACCTTAGACGCGCAGGCCATGACCGGCCTGCGCGAGGACTTTGAGCGCCGCTACGAGCGCCAATACGGCTTGCGCATCCCGGGCGTGGCGCTGGAGTTTTTAAGCTGGACGGTGGCGGCCAGCGCCGAAGGCAGCCAAGCGCCTGCGGCCGTGCCGCAAGCCTGCACCGCCACTGCGGCCCAGCCCCTGGGCCAGAGCGAGGTGTTTGACCCGCACTCGGGCCAGTGGCAGGCGCATGCGATCTACGAGCGCGAAGCGCTTGGCCCCGGTGCCTGGCTGGCCGGGCCCGCGCTGGTCAGGGAAGCGCAAACCACCACCTTGGTGCCCGCCGGCTGGCGGGCCAGCCTTGATGGCCTGGGCCATCTGCACCTGCTGCGAAGCCAGGCATAGCCCCCCAACCCTGAACCCCAGGAATGAAGCGCGTATGAATGCCTCGACCACGACCGCCCACACCGCCCACACCGCCACCGCCGCAGACGCCGCAGACGCCGCAGACGCCAGCGAGCAGAGCCTGCGCGTCAAGCGCCAGGTGATGTGGAACCGCCTGGTCTCGGTGGTGGAAGAGGGTGCCCAGGTCTTGCTCAAGACGGCCTTTGGCGCGGTCACCCGCGAGGCCGGCGATTTGTCGGTGGGCGTCTACGACCGGCAGGGCCGGATGGTGGCGCAAGCGGTCACCGGCACGCCCGGGCATGTCAACACCATGGCCATGGCGGTCGGCCACTTCCTGGAGCGCTTCCCCCTGGACACACTGCACAGCGACGATGTGCTGGTGACCAACGACCCCTGGATGGGCACCGGCCACCTGTTTGACTTTGTGGTGGTCTCACCGGTCTTCCACCGGGGGCGCGCGGTAGCGCTGATCGCATCGACCTGCCATGTGATCGACATCGGCGGTCGCGGCTTTACCGCCGAGGCGCTGTCGGTCTATGAAGAAGGGCTGTGGGTGCCCCACCTCAAGCTGTTCGACGCGGGCCGGCCCAACCAGACCTTGCTGGCTTTGCTCGAGCGCAATGTGCGCGAGCCGCTGCAGACCCGCGGCGACCTGATGTCGCTGGTGTCATGCAACAAGGCGGCCACGCAGCGTCTGCAGTCGCTGATGCAGGAGTTCGAACTGCCCGACCTGCAGGCCCTGTCGGACTACATCATCGAGACTTCAGCGCGGGCCATGCGCCAGGCCATCGCGGCGCTGCCCGACGGCCAGTGGCGCCACACCATGCGCATCGATGGCAACGGCGAGCCGGTGGATCTGGTGGCCACGCTGAGCATCACCGGCTCCCAGATGTGCGTGGACTATGCCGGCTCCTCGGCGGTGTCGCGCTCGGGCATCAATTCGCCCAAGTGCTACACCGACGCCTATTCGGTCTTCGGCATCAAGTGCGTGATCGCTCCGGACATTCCGAACAACGCTGGCTCGCTGTCGGCCATCGAGGTGCGGGCCGAGCCCGGCTCCATCGTGGACCCGCAGCCACCGGCGCCGGTGACGGCGCGCCATGTCATCGGGCAGATGTTGCCCGACCTGATGTTCGGCTGCCTGCAGCAGCCCTGCGGTGCGCAGGTCAGCGCCGAGGGGGCGGGCAGCATCTGGGTGCTGGCGATGTCGGGCGAGGGCGCTGGCGGGTCTTACCAGACGATGAGCCTGGGCATAGGCGGCATGGGCGCCAGGCCCGGCAAGGACGGGCTGTCGTGCACCGCCTTTCCCAGTGGGGTGGGCAGCATTCCTGTGGAAGTCACCGAGGCCAGTGCGCCGCTGCTGTTTCAGCGCCGCGAGTATCTGCCCGGCAGCGGCGGCGATGGGCAGTTTCGCGGCGGACTGGGCAGCCAGATCGACATCGTTCATCGCGATGGCGGCAGCTTTCGCGTCTCGGCAGCCACCTTTGACCGGCGCATCTTCCCGGCACGCGGCCGCTACGGCGGCGGCGACGGCCAGGTCGGCGCCTGCCGCATCAGCGATGGCACGGTGATTCTGGACAAGGGCGTGCATGAGGTGCCGGCCGGCTGCAGCTTGCTGCTGCAACTGCCCGGCGGCGGCGGCTATGGCGACCCCGCCGCCCGCGCAGCCGACGATCTGGCCCGCGATGCGGCCGAAGGCCTGCACCAGGGCTGAGCGCAAAATAGATCCTCAACGCCGGCCTGCAAAGGCCCCCTCCATCTTCTGAGCCCCCGCGCATGACCTCTCCCGCCCTGGAACCCGATCGCATTGAACTTGCCCCCGGCCTGCAGGTGCCGCGCCTGATCACCGGCCTGTGGCAGGTGGCCGACATGGAGCGCAGCGGGCAGGCGCTGCCGCTCGAGCGCGCCGCCCAGGATCTGGCCGACTATGCGCGCGCAGGCCTGGATGCTTTCGACATGGCCGATCACTACGGCAGCGCCGAGCTGATCACCGGCCGTTTTCTGCGGGACTGGCGTGGCCAGCGGCCGGCCCACGCCTTCACCAAATGGTGCCCCGAGCCCCAGCCCATGAGCGCCGAGCGGGTGCAGACCGGCATCGCCGAGCGGCGCAGCCGCCTCGGGGTCGAGCGCCTGGACCTGCTGCAGTTCCATTGGTGGGACTACACCCACCCGGGCTATATCGACGGCATCGAGCAGCTGATGCGTCTGCAAGAGCAAGGCCAGATCCGGCACCTGGGCGTGACCAACTTTGACACCGACCACCTGCGCTTGCTGCGCAGGCAGGGCGCGCCCATCGCGACCAATCAGGTATCCCTGTCCCTGCTCGACCGCCGCGCCACCGGCCGCATGAGCGCGCTGTGTCAGGCCGAAGGCATGAAGCTGCTGGCCTATGGCACCCTGGCCGGTGGCTTCTTGAGCGAGCGCTGGCTCGGCCAGAGCGAGCCTGACAGCGTGGCCGACTGGAGCAAGTCCAAATACCAGCGCTTCATCGACGCCATCGGCGGCTGGGACGCCTTCCAGGGCGTGCTGCAGGCCGCGCACGCCATCGCCAGCAAGCACGGGGTGTCGATTGCTGCTGTTTCGCTGCGCTGGGTGCTGGAGCAGCCTGCGGTGGGGGCGGCGATCGTCGGTGCCCGCCTGGGCGAGAGCGAGCACCGCGCCAGCAACCTGGCGGTGTTCGGCTTTGCCCTCGATGCGCAGGATCACGCCCTGCTCAATGCCGCCTTTGCCCAGACCCGCAACCTGCCCGGCGACTGCGGCGACGAATACCGCAAGCCGCCCTTCCTGACCGCTTCGGGCGACCTGAGCCACCATCTGGAGCAGCTGCAGCGGCCCTACCAGGCACAGCCGGTGGCTGGCCTGGCCGAGCGCAGCCGGGTGGCCACCGGCAGCCAGTGGGAGCAGATCGGCGGCTACTCACGCGCGGTGCGGCAGGGCGCGCGCATCTTGGTCAGTGGCACCACCGCCACCCACGGCGCCGGCCAGGTGGTGGCCCCGGGCGACGCGCAGGCGCAGACGGTCTACATCCTCGACAAAATCGCCGCCAGCCTGCAAGCCCTGGGCTCGGAACTCGCGCATGTGGTGCGCACTCGCATCTACCTGCGTGACATCCAAGCCTGGCAAGGCCCGACCGAGGTCCACGGCCGGGTGTTCGCCGAGGTGCGCCCGGCCAATACCCTGCTGGCCGTCGCGCAGCTGGTGGGCAACTACGAGGTCGAGATCGAGGCCGAAGCCGAGGTGCCGCCGATACCGCGCCGCTTCATCAGCAGCGGCTCGCCCTATGAAGCCATGGCCGGTTACAGCCGTGCGGTGGTCGAGGGCCCCTGGGTGTTTGTGTCGGGCACCGTCGGGGTGGACATGGCCACCGGCGTCTGGCCGAGCAGCACCCGTGAGCAGGCCCAGCGCGCCATCGACACCATTGAGGCCGCCTTGCAGCAAGCTGGCCTGAGCCTGCTCGATGTGCTGCAGGTCAAGGTGTATGTGGCCGACCGGGCCGATGTGGGCTTGGTCAGCGAGGTGATCCGCGAGCGCTTCGGTCCGGCCAGCCCCACCAACACCACGGTGTGCGCCCCGCTGGCCCTGCCCGAATGCCGGGTCGAGATCGAGGTCAACGCCCGGCGGCGCGCGCTCTGAGCCTACCGGCTCAGGCCGTTTTAAACCGAGACCTTGGCAAAACGCGGCTCTTGCCAGACGCCGCTTTGCAGCACATGAACCAGCCGGTCGACCGCGGTCCAGACGTCGACATGGCTGAGCGCCATCGGTGACAGGCCGAAGCGGATCGAATCGGGCTTGCGAAAGGAGCTGATCACCCCGTGCGCGAGCAGGGCCTCGGTCACGCTGCCGGCGCCCGGGTGGCTGAAGGTCAGATGGCCGCCGCGCTGCGTGTAGTCCAGCGGTGAGGTGACCTTGACTCCCAGGTCGGTGCAACGCTCCTGCAGCAGCTGCACCAGCAGCTCGGACAGCGACTGGTGCTTGGCGCCCAGGTCCTCGGGCTTGATCAACTTCCACAAATCGGCGGCCGCCGACATGGCCTGGTTGGCCAGGATGGAGGGCGAGCCGTTGAGGTGCCGGCGCACACCGGCCAGCGGCTCATAGGTGGGCGCGAAGGCGAAGACATCCTGATGGCCCATCCAGCCGGCGATCACCGGCCAGTCCTTTTCCTGGTGCTCGGGGCGCACGTACAGCCAGGCCGGGGCGCCGGGGCCGCCGCACAGGTACTTGTAGCCGCAGCCGACCGCGAAGTCGGCGCCATCGGCCTCCAGCTGCACCGCGATGGCACCGGCAGCGTGCGAGAGGTCCCAGAAAGCCAGGGCGCCGTGGGCATGGGCCAGCGCGCTGGTCTGGCGCATCGGCCAGCGGTAGCTGCTGCGGTAGTCCACATGGCTGAGGTAGACCACGCCGACATCGGGCCCCAGGGCCGCGGGCAGCTCATCCGGGTGATCGATCAGCCGCAGTTGCAGCTTGCCGCCCAGAAAATGCGCCAACCCCTCGGCAATATAGACGTCGGTGGGAAAGTTGTAGCGCTCGGTGACGATGACCGGCCGCTGCGGCGAGAGCTTGCAGGCATAGGCCAGCAGCTTGAACAGATTGACCGAGGTGTTGTCGCTAAAGACCACATCCTGCGGCCGCGCGCCGATCAGATGGGACAGCGCCTCGCCCAGCAGCCAGGGCTTTTCCATCCAGTCGAAATAGCTCCAGCCGCGCCGGCGCGCATCACGCCAGCCCTGCGTCATCAGCTCCTGCACCCGCTGCGGCGCATCGGCCGGCATGGCGCCGACGGAGTTGCCGTCCATGTAGATGGTGTCCTCGCTGGGCTGCGCAAAACGCGCCCGCAAATGGGCCAGCGGATCACGGGCGTCCAGATCCTGGCAGTGCGACAAGGTGATCATGCGGTAGGGCGGCGCGCGGGCCGGCGGGTTTGCTCCAAGAGCGCTTGCACAAGATGGATTTCGGCCTCGTGGCAGGCGATCAGCCGTGCCCAGCGGGCATCGCTCATCGCTGGGCCGCGCCAGGCGGCCAAGGACACCAGGCAGCCGCCCGGGCTGGGCAGCACCCGGGCCGCGATGCGTGGGTTCAATTGCCGGGCATCGCTGCCGACCCAGTAGTCGACCTGGCCCAGGCTCTGATTGAGCACTGGCCGGACAAAGCTCACAGAACCGTCGAACAGACTCACGCCTTTGTACAGACCGGTGCTGACCCGCACCGTGTTCATGCTGCCCAGGGCCCAGCGGCCCAGTTGGCGGCCGTCGGCCAGAAACCGCAGAGCGCGTTCTGGATCGACCGCGCACACCAGGCTGGTGATGTGGGCCGGGGCTTGGGCGGGTGCGCTCATGGCGGTGGCAGGCAGGCAGGCCGGGCGGCAGTGGCAGCAGCCCGGCGCCCGTGGGTTTACTCCTCGACCCGACGGGTCAGGGCCTGCATCTCGGTCAGGCTGATCGTGCGGTCGGTCACGATCTGACCGCCGTTGATCTTCCAGACCAGGGCCGGGCCGCTGACGTCGCCATTGGCGTCGAACTCAATCGGGCCGGTGGCGCCGAAGTACTTGATCGGCTTGCCTGCCCGGATCAACTCCAGGGCCTTTTTGAATTCGGCCGGGCCGGTGCCCACCGGGGTGCCGCCCGGGGTGTGCACGCGGCGCACCGCCTCACGGATGGACGGACCGCTCAGGTCCTTGGCGATGTTCATGGCCAGGGCCATCACCATGACCGCGTCATACTGGGTGTGAACGCCCGGGCCCTTGGAGTCGGCATTCCATTTTTTGAGGAAGGCGTCGTTGAAGGCGTCCACGTGGGGGCCCGGCTCCTGCGCGTTGTCCATGCCGAAAAAGTCCTCGACGAACTGCCCGCCCACGCCGTTGACGAAGTCCATGGTGCGCATGGAGTTGTTGAGCGCCACCTTGCGCGGGCCGCCTTGCGACAGCCATTCCCGCACGATGGTGACGGCATCCTTGGGAAAGCCGATCAGCAGCAGGGCCTCGGGCTTGGACGCCAGGGCCCGCGTGACCTCAGCGCGGTAGCTGGGCTGGTTGTCGTTGTAGGCCACTTCAGCCAGGATCTCACCGCCGAGCTTCTTGTGCGCACCCCGGTAGAACCTGAGCATGTCGGTGCCGAAATCGGTGTTGACATAAATCACCGCCAGGCGCTTCATGCCGCGCCGATTGACCTCGGAGGCGGTGGCATAGGCCTGGGTCTTGCTGGTGGGCAGGGTGCGGAAGAAATAACCGCCGCTGCGCCCATCGGTGAAGTTGCTGGCCGACGAGCAGCAGGAGATCTGCACCACCTTGGACGGTGCCGTCACCGCAGAGATGATGGGGCCGGTCACGCCGGAGGAAATGGTGCCGGTGAAGGCCTGCACCCGCTCGACCTCGACCAGGTACTTGGCCGCATCCACGCCCACCGTGGGCTGGCCTTGGTCATCGCGCAAGATGAACTGCACCGGGCAGGCCTTGACGCCGCCGCCCTGGTTCACATGCTCGATGGCCAGTTCGGCCGCCTGTGCGATCTTTTTGGTGATGGGCGCCATCGAGCCGGTCAGCGGCAAGATGCCCCCGACCTTGACCGGGCAGGCCGGGGCCTGCGCCATGGCTGACGGCAGTGCTGCGGCCGTCAACAGCAGGCCGGCGAGCCAGCGACCTATTCCGAGGGATGAACCTGAACGCATGATCAGTCCTTTCTTCAACAATTAAAAAAACCAGCTTACCAAACCAAATGTCTTGAAACCACCGCGCGCTCGCCGATCAGGCCGCGCGGCTTGTACAGCAGCATCAGCACCAGCGTCAGCCCGATCAGGATCACCTGAATGGCCGCGCCTTGTGCGGCGTGTGAAGGCGGCACCCATTTGGAGACCGCCACCCCGCTGGCCGCCCAGATCCCCCAGACCACCAAGGCCCCGAGCATCGCACCCCGGTTATTGCCGCTGCCGCCCACAATCAACATGGCCCAGATCTGAAAAGTCAGAATGGGCAGAAAGTCGAAGGGGCTGACAAAGCCGATGAAGGTCACATAGAGCGCGCCGGCCAGGCCCATCAGGGTCGAGCCCAGCACGAAGGACTGCAGCCGGTAGGACAGCGGGCTCTTGCCCAGAGAGGACGCGGCCACCTCGTCCTCGCGGATGGCCCGCAGCACCCGGCCCCAGGGCGAAGACAGGATGCGCTCGAGCGCCCAATACACCAGGGCCACCACCGCCACCATGAACACCAGATAGAACAGGTTGTAGCTCAAGGGCGTGTCAAACCAGGCGCCCAGCGGCTTGGGAATGCGGGTGATGCCCTGCGAGCCGCCGGTCCAGGGCTCCAGGTTGAGCGAGACCAGCTGGATCATGATGCCAATGCCAAAGGTGGCAATGGCCAGATAGTCGCCGCGCAGGCGGATGGTGATCAGGCCGATCAGGGTAGCGGCCAGCGCGGTCACCAACATGGCCGCGATGATGCCCACCAGCCAGGGCAGGCCGTAGTTGCCCATCAGCTGCGCATTGGGCGCGGCCGTCAAAATGGCATGGGTGTAGGCGCCAATGGCATAAAAGCCGGCCACGCCCGCATTGAACAGGCCGGTAAAGCCCCACTGCAGGTTCAGGCCCATGGTCAGGATGCACAGCACCAGCACCACGCAGATGAAAAACACCAAATAAGAGGCCAAGCCCAGCATCAGTGCACCTGTCTCATGAAGACTTCTCGCCCAACAAACCCTGGGGGCGCAGCCACAGCACGCCCAGCAGGAGCAAAAACGGCATGGCCGGCTTGTAGCCGGGGTTGGCCACCAGCAGGAAGAGGTTTTCTGCAATGCCCACCAGCAGGCCGCCGATCACCGCCCCCGGCAGACTGCCGACCCCGCCGAAGATCGCTGCGGCAAACACCGACAGCAGCATATTGGAGCCGAGCTCGGGGTGCAGCTGCGGCGTCAGCCCCGAGAACACGCCCGCCATGGCGGCCATGAAGCCCGAAATCAGCCAGGTGGTGCGCACCACGCTGTCGACCCGAATGCCGCAGACCTGCGCCAGCGTCGGGCTCTCGGCCATGGCCCGCATTGCAATGCCGGTGCGGTGAAAGCTCAGGAACAGTTGCAGTACCACCACCAGCAGCACGGTGAGCGCGAGGATGAAGACCTGATCGGGCAGCACCCGCAGCCCCGGCAGGATCATCACCCCCATCTGCAGCTCGCGGGTATAGAAGTAGGAGTCATGCCCCCAGATCAGCACCAGGACGTGGCGCAGCACCAGCGCCGCGCCAAAGGCGGCGAACACCAGCACCAAAGAGGCGGCGCCGCTGCGCCGCAGCGGCCGAAACACCAGCAGGTCCAGCCACCACGACAAGGCCCCAGCCAGGACCGAAGCCAGCAGCGCGGCCAGCAGCAACTGCCAGCCAAAGCTCAGGCCCAGGGTGGGCGTGCCGGGGCCGATGAAGGTCACCACCGCCAGCGCCAGGTAGGCGCCTATGGTCATGAATTCGGCATGCGCGAAATTGGCAAATCGCATGATCTGCAGCGTCAGCGACAGGCCGATGGCCCCGAGCGAGATGATGGCGCCGGTAAAGATTCCGTCGGCCAGGGCTTGCACGATCATGCGGCCACCCGTCTGCGACCCGCGCCCAAAAACGCGGCCGCTACCGCTGGATCGTCGAGCAGCGAGCGGGCCGGGCCGTCCAGGTGGTTGCGGCCTTCGACCAGGATGTAAGCCCGGTCGCTGTGCTGCAGCGCGCCCTTGGCGTTTTGCTCCACCATCAGCACACTGACCCCCTGCCGGCTCAGCCGGTGCAGGCTCTCGAAGACCTCCTGGACCATCATGGGGGCCAGTCCGGCCGAGGGCTCGTCGAGCATCAGCACACTGGGATTGGTCATCAGGGCGCGGGCGATGGCCAGCATCTGGCGCTGGCCGCCCGATAGCGTGCGCGCCTTGTTGCGGCGCTTGGCGGCCAGGGCTGGAAACATGGCATAGGCCTGTTCGAGCCGCTGGGGCAGCTCGGCGCCCAGGATGTAACCACCGACGCGCAGGTTTTCATGGATGCTCAAAGTGGCAAACACATTGCCGGTTTGCGGCACAAAGCCGACCCCGGCCTGCATGATCTGGTCTGATGCCTGTCCCAGCAGAGACTGTCCGCGCAGATCGATGCGTCCCGACTCAATGTTCACCAGCCCCGCAATGGCCTTCATCAGCGTGCTCTTGCCGGCGCCATTGGGGCCGATGATGGTGACCATTTCGCCAGCATCGACCCGCAGGCTCGCGCCCTGCACGATGGGCATGCCGGGGACATAGCCGGCCACCAGGTCCTGCAACTGCAGGACTGCGGTGGCCTGGGCTGCTGCGGCGTTCATCGCTGTCATGTGCTGGGCCCCAGGTAGGCGTCAAGCACCAGCGGGTTGTCCTGGATTTCGCGCGGGCTGCCCTGGGCCAGCACCCGGCCCTGGGCCATCACCAGCACCCGCTCGCACACCCGCATGACCAGGTCCATGTTGTGCTCGATCAGCAAGAAGGTGATGCCGCGCTGATGCAGCATCTGCACCCGCTCCATCAGGGTTTCGAGCAGGCTGGGGTTAACGCCGGCGGCGGGCTCGTCCAGCAAAATCATCGCCGGATCGATCATCAACACCCGCGCCAACTCCAACAGCTTTTGCTGCCCGCCCGACAGCTGCCCGGCCAGCAAGGCGGCCTTGTCCGACAGGGCGCACCAGTCGAGCACGCTGCGCGCGCGCTCCTGTAACTCCCGTTCCTGGGCCCGCACCCGGCCTATGGCCCACCAATTGGCGTCAAAACGCTCACCGAGCTGGCCGCTGGGGGCCAGCAGCACGTTTTCGAGCACCGTCATGTTGGCAAAGGGGCGTGGCACCTGAAAGGTGCGTGCCAGGCCCCGGCGAAAGATCGCATGGGGCGAGAGCGTGTCGATGGCTTGGCCTTGAAAGAGGATGCGGCCCGAATCTCTTCTCTGGGCGCCGGCGATCAGGTCAAAGGTGGTGGTTTTGCCAGCGCCATTAGGCCCGATCAGCCCGGTCAGGCTGCCGCGCGCGACGGTGAAGTCGACATCATCGACCGCACGCAGCTGCCCAAAGGCCTTGCAAAGGCCCTTGAGTTCAAGAATCGGTTCGGAGGAGGACGGGGAGAGCAACGGAGATAACGCACCAGGGAGCGCTAAGGCTAAATTTCAAGGGTCTGAGCATAGCGACTGAGCCCCAGACGCTCATGCGTGTTTATCCTAGGCTTGGCCTGTCAATTGCTTTACACCGGGGCGCAAGAGCTCGCGTGTGGCCAGGCTCAAGGGCTGCTCGGCCTGGGCCAGTTCGTCGAGCACCACCGTGATGTGGTTGGCCTGCGCGACCTCCATGTGGCTGACCCTCGCCCCCTGGGCCCGCGCATGCTGTGCAAAGGCCTCGCTTTGCCGCAGGAACTCCGAGGTCTCGGCGCCACCGACAGCCACCAGCAAGGGCGCATTGAGCGACAGCGCTCGTTGGAGCGGGCTAAAGCGCTCGATCTCCTCGGCCGTCAAGTGCAGGCTGTCGTTCTGGAAAGACAGGGCCACCGGCGCCAGGTCAAACAGACCGCTGATGGCGACGCCACCGCACAAGCTGTCTGGCGGCAAGTCCATGTCGGCCATCCAGGCCGTGTCCATCAATTCGGCCACCAGGTGCCCGCCGGCCGAATTGCCCGCGACCGCGATGCGCGCACGGTCCAGCCCCAAGGCATCGGCCTGGCGGTGCAGATGCCCCAGGGCCAGACGGCAGGCCTGCACCACCTCCTGCATGCGCACCCTGGGGATGAGCGGATAGTCGATGACGGCCAGCGCCACGCCATGGTCCACAAAGGCGGGCGCCAGAAAAGAAAACTGGGCCGCTCGCATACTTCGCCAGAAACCGCCGTGGATGAACATCAGCACCGGCACCGGCCCCGCCGCGCCGGGCGGCAGGTATAAGTCCAAGGTGTGATCCTCGTCCGGCCCATAAGGGATGGCACGCTGGCAGGCATACCGTGCGCTGACCTGCTCGGCGGCCAGCGCACGGCGGCGCATCACTGCATCGAGGTCCTGGATGGTGTCCAGCGTAAAGGGCATGCACACTCCTGTTCGATTCAACCGAGGGCCCCGACTGGCCCGCGCTCAGCCGCCGAGCTTAGCCTATGGCCAGCCGCTTTTGAGCTATGTGGGAGCGCCGCCCTCGGCGCGATGGGGCCTCCGATCAAGCGCCGCATCGCCGCGAGGGCGCGGCTCCCACACCCATACCCATACCCATACCCATACCGGCTTTTGAACCCTGTGAGTGGGAGCGCCGCCCTCGGCGCGATGGGGCCTCCGATCAAGCGCCGCATCGCCGCGAGGGCGCGGCTCCCACACCTACACCCAGCCCGGCTTGTCGACAGTGCAATCGGCGATCGGGAAATGGGGGAGTGGGAGCGCCGCCCCGGCGCGATAGGGCGGC
>JBILDR010000266.1:0-4360 GCA_044352515.1 Polaromonas sp. | reverse complement strand
CGATATCGTCCTGACCCCCGGCATGCATTGGCATGGCCACGGCCACGATGGCGACGAGCCCGCGCTGTGGTTCGACTGCCTGGATGTACCGCTGGTTCACTTGCTTGAGCCCATGCACCTGGAAGAAGACCCGGGCGATCAGGGGCTGATCCGCCAGCGTGTAGAGCATTCCCCCATGCGCATGCCCTGGGCCGAGACGCTGGCGCGTCTGGCGCAGGCCCGGGCCGCCGCAGCGGATAGCTGGCTAGGCCCCTGTGTGGATTGGTCCAACTCTAGCCTACCCACCATTTCAATCCGCGCCCATGCTTGGCGCTCTGGCTGGAAGAGTGAGCGCTGGAGCCAGCGCGCCAATGCCATCCATGTGGTGCTCGGTGGCAGGGGTATCAGCCAGATCGGCGATCAAAGTTTCGAGTGGGGGTTTGGCGACGTACTGGCGCTGCCCATGGGCTACCCCATGGCCCACCAGGCGCTGGAAGACGCCACCGTGGTCTGCCTTTCGGACGAGCCCCTGATGCGCTGGGCAGGCTACTACAGCAGCACCCGCTGCGACTGATCACAAGGAAATATCAAATTGAAACTGTGCCGATTTAACGGAAACAAGCTGGGCCTGGTGCAAGGCAGCCAGGTCATTGATGTGTCGCAGGTACTGGCGCAGCTACCGACGCAGTCTTACCCCTTTCCCCGCCACGACCTCTTCATTGAGGCGCTGCCTGCACTGCGGCCGCAGATCGAAGCCCTGGCGCGCAGCGCCGGCGCAGATCTGCGCCACGATGTGCAGTCGCTACAGTTCGATGCGCCGGTACCCAATGCGGGCAAGATCGTGGGCGCACCGATCAATTACAAGGCCCATGTGGCTGAGAGCAAGGCTGACGCGGGCATAGGGCACGGTCGGCAGATCACCTCCATCGGTGACTGGGGCATGTTCCTCAAAGCCAACACCTCGCTGATCGGCCCGAGCGAGCAGGTGCGGCTGCGCTTTGCGGACCGACGCAACGACCACGAACTCGAGCTCGGCGTGATCATCGGCAAGCCTTGCCACAAGGTTAGTGCGGCTCAAGCCCTGTCCCATGTGGCTGGCTATTCGGTGGCCCTGGACATGACGGTGCGCGGGCCGGAGTTTGCCTGTTTTCGCAAATCGGTCGATACCTATGCGGTGCTGGGCCCTTATCTGGTGACGGCCGACGAAATCGCCGACCCCAATGCGCTGGACATGTGGCTCAAGGTCAATGGCGAGATCCGCCAGCAGTCCAACACCCAGAACATGGTGTACGACGTGGCCAAGCTGATTGAATTCACCTCGGCCTTCTACACCCTGATGCCGGGCGACATCATCATGACGGGCACGCCTGAAGGCGTAGGGCCCGTCCAGCCAGGTGACCTGATCGAGGCGCATATCGCGGGCGTCGGCGATCTGAGCATCCGTGTCGCTAAAGAGTACGCCTGAACCCCAGTTTTTTTGCCCCTGAAACCTCAAGGAGACCTTCATGTCATCGAAACTGCTTCAAACCAGCCGGCGCTCAGCGCTGGCCCTGAGCCTGGCCCTGCTGGGCAGCACTGCCATGGCCCAAAGCGCCTCCGGCCCTATCCGTATCGGCATGATCACCGACCGTGTAGGCCCGGCCAAACCGTATGCAGAACCGGTAGCCGCGGGTGCGGTCTTTGCGGTCAAGGAAATCAATGCCCAGGGCGGTTTGCTGGGTCGGCAGATCGAATTGCTGGTGGAAGACGATCAGGGCCGCCCTGATGTGTCGGCCACCGCCGCGCGCAAGCTGGTCGATGCCGGCGCCGCCTTCATCCTCTCGGTCTCGCTGACCCCAGCTACGCAGCAGGCACAGAGCGTGACCAAGGAAACCCGCACGCCGCACATGACCCCATCGAACGGCGGCGATACGCTCACCACCCAGGTCGACAACGCCAACTTCTGGCAGACCGGCCCGCTGGCATCGACACAGATTGCGACCTTGCTGGGCTACGCGGCCAACAAGAACTACAAGCGTGTGGCCCTTATCACCGAGAACTCGGACCTAGGGCAACTGACCAACCGCTTCTTTAAAGCCGGCCTGGAGAAGGCGGGCATGCAGATCGTGGCCGAAGAGGTGGTGCCGCGCGGCTCGACCACCGCCGAGCCGCAGATGCAGAAAATCCGTGCTGCCGCACCTGACGCGCTGTTCATGACCGGTGTGCTGATTCCGGAAAACGCGCTGATGCTGCGCGCCTATCGTCAGCTGGGCTTGAAGGTGCCAGTGCTGGGCAACTACAACCTGTCGGTGCCGCAAACATCGTCGGTGGCCAAGGGGCTGCTCGACGGCGTGGTCTTCGTCGACGCCTTTGACCCCAACAAGCCCGAGACCAAGCGTTTCATTGACGCTTACGCCAAGGATTCGGGCACCGAGCCCTATAACCTTAATGGCTATGGCTACGACGGCGTAATGCTGGTGGCCAACGCGATACGGCGCGCCGGCTCCACCGACAAAGACAAAATCCGTGAGGCGATGCAAGCGACCCAGGGCTATGTCGGCGTGATGGGCGGTGCGGGCGCCAAGTATGGCTTTGCCCCAGGTCGGCGCACCGGTTTTGATACCAACGGCATGGTGGTACGCGTCTACGAAGGCGACCGCCAAGGCCGTGTGGTTCACGTCGGCCTGAAGTAAAGCCAACAGTTTGCAATGACGAGAGTCCGCACCGGCTCGCCCATGCGGCGAGCCGGTTGGCGGCAGCCGGTGAAAGTGTCATGAACGATTTTTTCGAATTGATCGTCAGTGCGACGGCCAGCGGTTGCATTTACGGGCTGCTGGCCTTGTCCTACCTGCTGATGACCCGTCCGACCGGCATCATCAACTTCGCCGTGGGCGAGTGGGGCATGCTGGCGGCCTTCGGCGGCTTTCTGATCCTGTCGTGGCTGGAGTGGCCCTATGCCGCAGGCATGTTGCTGGTATCGGTCTTTATGTTCGGTATAGGCTGGCTGACCGAGCGGCTGGCGGTGCGACGTCTGGTGGAGCAGGGCGCGCCACCCCTTGCGCCCATCCTGGCCCTGCTGGGCATGCTGGTGGTGTTTCGCGAACTGGTCTCGGTCAGCTTCGGGCCTGATCCACGCCCAGTACCTGCCGCCTTCGGCTTTGGCCGGCTGGAACTCGGGCTGCTGGCCGGCTCCTACCAGAGCTTTTACATCATCGTCATCACGGTGCTGGTGTTTCTCGGTGCCTGGTATTTTTTTGAGAAAACGCTGGCCGGCAAAAGCTTCGAAGCGGTGGCCATAGACCGGCGGGCAGCCGCCTTGATGGGCATCAACCTGCGGCGGGTCATGGCGCTGTCCTTTGCGGCGGCCGGCACGGTTGCAGGTCTGGCAGGCATTTTGGTCGCCCCCAATGTGTCGGCGCATTACCTCATGGGTCTGCCGCTTGCCATTCAGGGCTTTACCGCGTTGGTGATCGGCGGGGTGGGGCGGGTCGAGGGGGCCTTGCTCGGTGGCTTGATCCTGGCGTTTGCCGAGCAATTCACCGTGCGCTATGCCAATGTGCCGCCCGGCCTGGCCATGGGTGTGCCCCTGGTACTGCTGATCCTGTTCTTGCTGCTACGCCCAACTGGCCTGCTCAAACCCAAGGAGGCCCGCTCATGAAGTCGCTGCTGGGCTATCTGACGGCGGCCATTGTCTTGTCGGCGGTGGCGTTTTTGCTGGGCGACTACCAGACCGACATCTACCGCAAGCTGCTGCTGTGGATCACGCTGGCGCTGAGCTACAACTTTTTGTTCGGCATTGCCGGGCAGGTGGCGTTTTCGCACTTCACCTTCTACGGCATCGGCGCCTATGCGGTGGTGATTCTGGTGACGCAGTTGCACCTGCCGCTGTTGCTGGCGGTACCGATCACGGTGCTGATCTGTGTCATCGCCGCGCTGGTGGTGGCCATTCCGGCCACCCGGCTTGAGGGCTTTTACCTGGCCCTGGCCACGCTGGCGTTTGCTCAACTGTTCATCGTCTTGCTCAATGAAGGTGGCAATCTGACCGGTGGCACCGGCGGGCTGGCCAATTACCAACTGCCACCTATCTTGGGCATGCAGCTCAAGGGCCCGGCCTATACCGTGGTCATCGTGCTTTTGATGCTGGCCAGCCTAGCCGTGGTCTGGCGACTGGACCGCTCTTACTTTGGCCGCGCTTGCCGAGCCGCGCGCGACAACCCAGAAGCGGCCGCCGCCATGGGCGTCAATGTGCGCAGCACACGCATCCTGGCCTATACCGTGACCAGCGCTCTGGCTGGCGTTGCTGGCATGGTCTACGCTTTTGTTGACAACACCGTCAGCCCGGTGATATTTGGCCTGGAAAACTCCTTTCTGCTGCTGTTCATGATCATCATCGGCGGCTCGG
>JBILDR010000009.1:0-46959 GCA_044352515.1 Polaromonas sp. | reverse complement strand
GTCTAGTGTGGGAGCGCCGCCTCGGCGCGATGCTGCCTTCAAACAAGCCCAGCCATCAAGCCAAGGCCCCATCGCTGCGAGGGCGCAGCTCCCACAGCCATTCCAGAGGCTGGTGTCTAGTGTGGGAGCGCCGCCTCGGCGCGATGCGGCCTTCAAACACGCTCAGCGATCAAGCGAAGGCCGCATCGCTGCGAGGGCGCAGCTCCCACACCCATTCCCACGGCCACTTCCACAGCCATTCCCACAGCCATTCCCACAGCCATTCCAGAGGCTGGTGTCTAGTGTGGGAGCGCCGCCTCGGCGCGATGCTGCCTTCAAACACGCTCAGCCATCAAGCCAAGGCCCCATCGCTGCGAGGGCGCAGCTCCCACAGCCATTCCAGAGGCTGGTGTCTAGTGTGGGAGCGCCGCCTCGGCGCGATGCTGCCTTCAAACACGCCCAGCCATCAAGCCAAGGCCCCATCGCTGCGAGGGCGCAGCTCCCACAGCCATTCCAGAGGCTGGTGTCTAGTGTGGGAGCGCCGCCTCGGCGCGATGCTGCCTTCAAACAAGCTCAGCCATCAAGCCAAGGCCCTATCGCTGCGAGGGCGCAGCTCCCACAACCCTGGCTCAGGCCACCTTGGCCAGCGGCGAGGCGAACATGGACTCCATCTCGCGGCGGACCTTGTAGGCGTCGGTGCTGGTGTCCATGGCCACATCGGCCCAACTTAGGCTCTGGCCTTTCTTGACCGGGCGCAGCACCTTGACCTGGTGCGCCAGCCCCAGTGGCAGGCCGCCCATTTGGGCCGAGGTCTGTGCCGGCAGCAGCTTGCCCCAGACGGTGTAGCCGCCTTCGCCGTCGAGCATGTCGCCCGGCTGCAGGTCGCGCTTGGCGGTGGCCACCACGTCGGCATTCCAGCCTGTGGCCACGCCGGTGGGCTCGTGGCGCAGGGCCACGCTGGCCACCGAGACGCCGACTTCCAGGCCGATCAGATGCCAGCGCTTGTAGAGCGTGAAGTAGCGCCCGCTGGGGTCGGTGTGGGCGTTGTATTCCTCAAAGCAGTTCTTGATGTAATCGGTCTCGGCTTCCACCGTGACCCACACGCCCATGCGGATGTCATAGGGGATCTTGCGGCCGTCGGCCTCCAGCGATGAAATCACCTCGACCATGCCCTTGCGCTCGAGCACGCCGCCTTCGCTGCGCGGGCGGGTGACGAAGGGGATGTCTTCGACGCTGGCCGGCGGGTAGAGCAGGCCGCCGCTGGGCACGGCCAGGCCGGTGGCGTTGGAGACCGCCGTCGATTCGATCGAGGGCTTGGAGCCGTCAAGAAAGCTGTTGAACATCTTCGGGTTCAGGCCGCCGCGCGCTGCCTGCTCGGGGCTCAAGCCGTAGTGGCCCCAGACCGTCTCGGGCGTGGACTCGCAAAAATGCGGCAGCCACTTGTGGCCACGGCCGGCGGCCACGACCGGGAAGCCGCAGGTGCGGGCCCAGTCGACCAGGTCACAGATCAAAGCCGGCTGGTCGCCAAAGGCCATGGAATACACCACGCCAGCCTGCTCGGCCTTGCGCGCCAGTAAGGGGCCGCAAAAGGCATCGGCCTCCACCGTCACGTTGACCACATGCTTGCCGTGCTCGAAGGCCTTGAGGCAGTGCGCCACTGCCGCAATTGGGTTGCCGGTGCATTCGACCACCACATCAATCTGCGGATGGCTGACGATGGCCTGCCAGTCCTCGGTGATCCAGGTTTGCCCATTGCGCAGCGCGTCGTCCATGCTGGCCGCTTGTGTTTGCTCGCCCTTCCAACCCACCCGGGCCAGGTTGGTACGCGCCGTCTCGGGTGAGAGGTCGGCAATGGCCACCAGATGCACCCCGGGCGTGCGCGGCACCTGGGCCAGGTACATGGAGCCGAATTTGCCCGCACCGATCAAGACGATGCGCACCGGCTTGCCGGCAGCGGCGCGTTGCTGGAGTTTGGCGTAGAGGTTCATCAGGCGGCCTTCTTGGTGCTGGCTATCGGCTCAGTAGAAGTGACCAGGGCGCTGCCGGGCATGCCGTTTTTCCAGGGCAGATCGACCGAGTAGGGCTGGGTCAGGCAGTCATCGGGCAGGCATTCGATGGGCGTGAAGTCGCGGTGCGCGATGTATTCGGGCCGCTTGAAGCGCCGGATGTGGTTGGAGACCGCGCACAAGCTCAGGTAGACGCTGACCCGGTTCCAGGGCGAGAGGTTGCTGGTGGACGCATGCACCAGGCAGCTGTGAAACAAGATCATCGAGCCGGCCGGGCCGGTGGGGCTGACGATACCGCCTTGCTTGCCGCCGGCGCGCTCGACCAGTTGGGTGATGAGCTCATTGCTGACGGTCCACAGCGGGTAGCTGGTGGTGGTCAGGTCATGCTTGGCATCGACCACGCCCTTTTTGTGGCTGCCGGGGATGAACATCAGCGGGCCGTTGAATTCATTCACATCGTCCAGGAAGATGGCCACGTTCATGGCGCGCTCGGTGGGCATCATGTCGTCGTTGAGCCAGGTGCCGTAGTCTTGGTGCCATTGCCAGACATCGCCTTCAAAAGCCATCTTGCCGTTGATCTTGAACTGGTGCATGTAGAGCTTTTCGCCGAACAGGTCTTGCACCGGCTCGATCATGCGCGGGTGGCGGGCCAGCTTGGCGAAGGGCTCGCTGTACATATGGGCCGCGAAATTGGTGCGCACTGCGTCGCTGCCGCGCTCGCGCACGTTGTAGGCTTCGCGGCGGCTGTAGAGCTCGGGCACCGCGTCCGTCAGGTTGCGGGTTTCTTCGGCCGAAAACAGGCCGGGGAAAAACAGATAGCCCTCGCGGTCGAATTGAGCGAGTTGTTCGGGGCTCAGTCGCATGGTGTGTACTCCTTGTGATTTAAAGCTTGTGGTTCGAAGTTCAGGGGGATGTGTGTGGTGTGAGCCTGCTTTAAGCGGGCACGCTTCCCAGGGCTTTCGAGAGCAGGCGCGCCAAATTACGGCCGGCCTCTTGGCCATGCTCGCGCATCAATGATTCGGCCCGTTCGGCCTGACCGGCCGCAATCGCGCGGGCAATGGCCTCGTGCTCGTCCCAGATGGACGCGCGCATGCTCGAGACCTGCAGCACCGCGCCCATGGCCCGGCGGATGTGGGCCCAGTGCAGTTGTGCGCTCTGGGCGATCAAGGGGTTGCCGCTGGCTTCATAGATGGCGCCGTGAAAGCGGGCATCGGCTTCGAGCATGGGCTTGATCTGAGCGCTCTTGAGCGCCTCGCGCCCCTGCTTAATGATCTCGGCGGGCAGCTTGTAGCGCTGCTCGGCCGCCAGGCGGGCGGCCAGGGCATCGAGGGTCGAGCGCACCTGGTAGATGCGCTCGATCTGCACCACGTCCAGCGGCGCCACCAGCACCCCGCGGCCGGGCGCGTCCAGCACAAAACCGTCTTTTTTGAGCAGGCGCAGCGCCTGCAGCACCGGCTGGCGCGAGACAGCCAGCTGCGCCGCCACGTCCTCTTGCATGATGCGCGCGCCCGGCGCCAGCGAGCCTTCGCAGATGGCGTCCAGCAGGACGCGCCAGACCCTCTCGACCAGGTCGGGTGCGGTTTCCAGTTGGATCAGGCTGCTCATACCGGGCTGGAGTGTACTCTGTATACAGAATACGGGATTGAGGTGGCGTCACCTCTGTGCGCCAAGTTCACCCCGGCTTTGTGCCAAGATCGCGGCCTGCTGATTCAAGGAGCTTTCATGCCGCGACACGACCCCGCCTGGCTCGAACAGATGTACAACAACCGCGCACTCGTGCCGGCCTTTCCCCAACATGCCCAAGGCTGGGTGCGCGACTCGGCCCAAGCCCGCGCCCAGTTGGCTTGCTCGCTGGACCTGCCCTATGGTTCGGGTGAGCGTGAGCGGCTGGATGTTTTCCCGGCCGACAAAGCCGGAGCGCCGGTGGTGGTCTTCATTCATGGCGGTTATTGGCGGGCGCTGTCCAAGACTGACCACTCTTTCGTGGCGCCGGCCCTGCACGCGATGGGCGCCACGGTGGTGGTGCCCGGCTACACCCTCTGCCCAGCGGTGACCATCCCGCAGATCACGATGCAGATGGTGCAGGCCCTGGCCTGGGTCTGGCGCAACATCGCATCGTTCAACGGCGATCCCAAGCGCATCACCGTGATTGGCCATTCGGCTGGCGGCCATCTGTCGGCCATGATGCTCAGCTGCCTGTGGCAGCAGTTTGACCCGGCCTTGCCGAAGCGGCTGGTTGCTCGGGCCCTGTCGATTTCGGGGGTGCACGATCTGGCGCCCTTGTCGCAGACGCCCTTTTTTGCCGATCTGCTTTTGACGCCCAAGGACGTGCGCCGGGCCAGTCCTGTCAATTTGCCCGCACCACAGGCAGGCACGCTGTACGCTGTGGCCGGCGGAGACGAGAGCGCAGAGTTTTTGCGACAGACGCAGCTGATGCGCAAGGCCTGGGGCAAGAAGGTCGTGCCGGTTTGCGAGGCGCTGCCGGGGCTCAACCATTTCAGTGTGGTCGAGTCACTGTGCCACAGCGGCTCGCGGCTTAATCAGTTGGCGCGGGAGTTGATTGAGGGCAAGAGCGCCGTCTGATCAAGCGCCGCATCGCGTTGGTGGGAGCGCCGCCCCGGCGCGATGCAGCTTTCGATGAACCGCTGCATCGCTGCGAGGGCGCAGCTCCCACATCTGCTCGCGCCTTCGCTGTGCTGTTGGCAGCACCCACATCGTTGCCCGAGCTTCAGGTGAGGCTTGTGGGAGCGCCGCCCTCGGCGCGATGCAGCTTTCGATGAACCGCTGCATCGCTGCGAGGGCGCAGCTCCCACATCTGCTTGCACCGTCGCTGTGTTGGTGGCAGCACCCACAAAATCAATCGCAGTCCGTGCGTGGGCTCGCGTGCCTCAGTCCAGCTGTATCCCCATCTTCTTGATCAGCGGTCCCCAGCGGTTGTTTTCAGACACGATGTAACTGGCCAGATCTTGCGCGCTGGAGGTCTGGGCGATGAAGCCCAGTTCGTTGAACTTGCGTTGGGTGGGCGCTGCCATCACCGCCGTCATGACGGCACGGTTCAGACGCGCTACCACCGCCTCGGGCACCTTGGCCGGTGCTACCACTGCGAACCAGGTGAACGCCACCAGCCTGGGGTAGCCGATTTCCACAAAGGTCGGGACATCGGGCGCCACGGGTGAGCGCACATCGTCGAAGTTGGCCAGGATCTTGATCTTGCCGTCCCGGTGCAGCGGTACCAGTGTGGCCATGGCGTCGACCAGAGCATCGACGTGACCACCGACCAAATCGACCAGGGCCGGCGCAGTGCCCTTGTAAGGCACTTCGGTCATGTCTATGCCCAGGGTCTGGTTCATCAGCACATTGACCAGCTGCGAGTTGGCGCCCGAGCCGGCTGAGCCGTAATTCATCTTCTTGCCTTGGGTCAGGGCGTACTGCCGGAACTCGGCAATGTTGTTGACCGGCAGTGACTTGCGCACCGCTACGCCCAGAGGCACCTTGACGGCCATCGCAATCGGCGCGAAATCTTCAATCTTGTAGGGCAGCTTTTTGTACAAGTGCGGGTTGGTGCACAAGGTGGTGGTGGTCACCATCAGCAAAGTATGGCCGTCGGGCGGTGCTGCGGCCACATGCTGGGCGCCCAGGATGGTGCTGGCGCCCGGGCGGTTTTCTATGACCACGTTGACGCCCAGCGATGCTTGCATTTGCTCGGCCAAGACGCGTGAGGCCACGTCGGTTGGCCCGCCGGCCGCATACGGCACCACCAGCGTAACCGGCTTGCTTGGAAAGCTCTGGGCGTGAACAGCCGGGACGGCCAGCGCGCATGCGCTCAAGCCACGGGTGAGAAAGTGACGACGTGTAGACATGCGAATAACTCCTGGTGATGAAAACAAGGGATGGTTTGCTGATGGATCCATTCAGCTGGACGGTAATGCACCGAGCAGCCCTTGTACCTGCGCGGGCAGCCGATAAAACCGGGCGGCGCTGCGGCCGAAGAGCTCGGCCTTTTCGTTGGCGCTCGCGCCTGCAGCCAGCCGCTTGAAGGCGTTCCACAGCACCGCGTAGGAAAACATGCCTTTGTCGACCGGGAAGTTGCTCTCGAACATGCAGCGTTGCACGCCAAAGGCCTCGATACAAGTCTCGACATACGGCAACCACAGGCGGGCTAGCTCCTGCGAGCCTGGCGGCTGGTTTTGCTCATGAAAATGCGCACCACAAATCACCATGCCCATGCCACCGAGCTTGACGCTGACGTTCGGGCAGCGGGCCAGTTCCTCAATATCGCGCCGCCAAGTCACAAAGGTTTCCTGCTCGCGGCCCACATAGGGGCCGACTCCGATGATGCACCCGAAATGGTCGAGCACGATGGGCAGATCGGGCAGGGCCCGTGCGACATCGGTCAGCTCGGGAATCTGGCTGTGATAGAGCATGGCGTCGTAGCTCAGGCCAGCGCGCGCCACGGCGCGCAGGCCGGCGCGGTAGCGTGTATCGGCCAGCAACTGGGCCGGGGCCGGCCGCAGCACAATGCCGTCCGGAAAATGGGGATCGCGTCCCACGCTGTGACGCACGCCCCGAAAGCGCTGCGGCGAGGCGCTTTGGTGTGCCTCAATCACCTCTTCGACCACCTCGCCCAGCATCATGTCGGCGAAGCCCACGATACCTGCACACAAGAAGGGCGCGGGCTCCGGCTGACCCTGCGCGGCCACGATCTGCTCGATGTGCTCGGTCTCGCCCACGCAGCGCAAATGCTCGGGGCCACTGTCGCGGTAGGCATGGTGGGCCTGCACCAGCACGGTGGCCACCACCTTGTGGCCGCTGCACACATCGCCGCGCAGCTCAGGCAGTCCGTAGGGGTGGCCGTCATGGGCCCAAATATGGTGGTGCGGATCGACGATGGGCAGATCGGGCTCCAGGATGTCCTCCTGGATACGAGCCAGCCAGTCGGGCCTAGGGGGCGGGTAGCTCAGCTTGCCGGTCACGTCCAGGGCCATGGGAGTCCTTGAGTCGGGGCTGGCCGTGCGGTATGCCCGGGCTCAGCGGTCTTGCAGTTGGGGCTGCCGCCCTTCCAGAAAGGCGCGCACGCCCTCGGCGCTGTCGGCTTTGGCTACCAGCTGGGCGGACATGGCCTGGGCATCCAGGTAGGCCTGCATCCAGCCCTTGCCCTCCAGGGCGACGCAAGCGGCTTTGCGAGCCCGCAGGGCAGGCAGGCTTTTGCTGGCAATCTGCGCAGCCAGCTCCAGCGCCCGGGGCATGACCTGCTCGGGCTCGACCACCGCGTTGAAAAAGCCTGTGGACTCGAGCTCGCCGGCGCTGAACTTGCGGCCGGTGTAGAGCATCTCTCTGACCTTGGCCTCGGGCATTTTGAGCAGGGCCATCAGCCCGGCGCCGCCGGCGACCAGCCCATAGTCGATTTCCGGGCAGGCGAACATGGCCTTGTTCGAGGCAATGCGCAGATCGCACAGGCCGGCCAGGATGAAGCCTATGCCGATGGCATGGCCATTGATGGCGGCGATCACCGGCCTGTCGAGTTGGTAGAAGCCAGGCAGGCGTTCGTTGATGAAGGCATAGCGCTCCTTGCGCTTGGGCGTGTCCATGCCCACAAAATCCTTGAGGTCGGCGCCGCCGCACCAGGCGCGGCTGCTGTCGGGCGCGCTCAGAATGAGCACGCGGATGTGGCTGCTTTGCTGCACATGCTCGACCAGCCGGCCTATGTCTTCATAGACCGACAGCGAGACGCTGTTGACCGGCGGTCGGGAGAACACCACCGTGCCCACCCCCTGCTCAGACACGCTCAGGTGCAGGCTGCCTATTTGTTCGGAATCGCTCATGGTGGGATCAGTGGTCGGATCAGCGGTCAAATCAATGGTGGGTGAGCACCACCCGGCCGGCAGCGCTGCCCTGGGCCAGCAGGCTGTGGGCTTCGGCAGCTTGCTCGATGGGCAGGCTGTGGGCGATGCGTGGTTTGATCTGCCCGCGTGCCACCAAATCGATCACCCGCTGGAGGTCGGCCACCAGCGCATGGCCGCTGCCCACAATTTCGACCTCGCGCAAGATGGGGATGGCCGGGTTGAGCTGTACATTGCCGGGCTGCACATTGCCCACCATCACCAGCCGGGCGCCGGCGCTCAGGCTGCGCACACTGGCGGCAAAAGTTGGGGCGCCTGCGATTTCAATCACCGCGTCGACGCCGCGGCCGTCGGTGATGTCGCGTGCGCTCTTGTGAAAGTCGCTGCCGCTCAGCACATGGTCGGCGCCGGCATTTTTGAGCAGCTCGCTCTTGTGCTCGGAGCTGGTAATGGCCAGCACCCGGTAGCCCATGAGCTTGGCCAGCTCCACCGTGTGTATGCCCACGCCGCCGGTGGCGGCGGTGATCAGCACGGTGTCACCCGGCTGCAGCCGGGCCCGCCCGAGGGCGTGAAAGCCGGTGCCGACGGCGCAGCTGAGGATGGCGCCGGTGCTCAGATCGATGGACTCGGGCAGACGCACGGCGTTGCGCGGGCTGGCGATGACGAACTGGCCATAGCCGCCTGAGATGTCTTCGCCATAAAAACCGGGCCCGTTGCGGCACAGGTTGTCGCGGCCGGCACGGCAGGTCGGGCAGGTGCCGCAGGAGATGCGCTGGGTCAAGGCCACCCGGTCGCCGGGCGCAAATTGTTGGATCAGGGGGCCGACTTCCTCGACCACGCCAGAGATCTCATGGCCCATCACGCAGGGCAGGCGGGTGCCCGGGAAATGGCCTTGGCGGTTTAGAAGATCGTGCCCGCAGACGCCGCAGGCATGGGTACGCACCAGCATCTGGTCGGCCAGATAGCTGGGTGTGGGTACCTCGGCCTGGTGCAGCACCTCGGGCCCGCCGAATCGCGTGAACAGTCCAGCCTTCATCTCATGCTTCTCCCCAGGGCAGCCAGTGCTCGGCCGTGCCCGCCATCACGCTTTGCAACTGCTCGGCATTGAGAAAGGGCAGGTGCTCGGTGAACATGGCAATGGCCTGCGGGTAGCTGCAGGCCATGCGGGTCAGGTCGGTGCCCCACATGGCGCGCTCGGCGCCAAAGGCCTGAACCACCCGCTCGATATGGCCGTGCATGTCACGGTAGGGGAAGGGCTCGCTGGAATGGGCGGGCAGGGAGGACACCTTGACTGCCACATTGGGCAGATGGGCCAATTGCAGCACGCTGCTGACCTCGCGCTCAACCGCCTCGGCTTTGTCCATCACAAACAGATTGATGTGGTCAACGATGAAGCGGATGCGCGAAAAGCGCTGGGCCAGTTCGCCGATGGTCGCTGCCCGCTTGGGCGCCCACATCATCACCGGCAGGGCCAGTTCGTTGGCCTGGGGCCAGAACCAGTCGGCGGTGCCGTCGTCCAGCCAGGACACCTCGCGGTAGGGCGGAAAGGTCAGCCGCGCGCCGATGAAGCCGCTGCTGGCCCACTGCGTCACGATGTCGCGGCTGGCCTGCTTGTCCAGGGTCAGCAGGGCCAGGGCCTTAAAGCGCTCGGGCCATTTTTTCGCGGCCTGCACGCACAGCTCATTGGCGCCGCTGTGGCCGGGGACCAGGTAGGTGCGCGAGACGCCGCAGGCATCCATCTGCGCAATGATTTCTTCGGCCGACATCGCCTGCTGCAGCATCTTGCTGGCAGCGGCCTGGTCGGTCCACAAATGAATTTGGCTGTCAATCAGGCGCATGGTGCTTCAGGCCGGCAGGCTTGCGTCCAGCAAGTTGGCGGCTACCCGCTCGCGGTGCCAGCTGGCGTCGCC
Source organism: Polaromonas sp. (assembly GCA_044352515.1). Lineage (GTDB taxonomy): Bacteria > Pseudomonadota > Gammaproteobacteria > Burkholderiales > Burkholderiaceae_C > Polaromonas. Next base: position 37,224 of record JBILDR010000009.1, on the reverse strand, counting down.
GAAGGCGTGCTCCAGGTATTTGCCGCGGCGCATGAACCAGTGGACATCAAAGGCATGGGTAAAGCCAACGCCGCCATGAATCTGCAGCGCTTCGTTGCAGACCAGGCGGCACATATCGCTGCTGGCGGCCTTGGCCATGGAGACGGCCACCGGCGCGCTGCTGTCCTCGTCGGCCAGGGCCCAGGCCGCGTGGTAGGCGCAGGAGCGAGCGCCTTCGAGGGCGACCAGCATGTCGGCAAACTTGTGCTTGATGGCCTGGAAGGCGCCGATGGGCTGGCCAAACTGGCTGCGCTGCTTGGCATAGTCCAGGGCCAGGTCCATCGCCGCAGTAGCTACACCGACCATCTGCAAGCTGGCGGCCAGAGCGCTCACATTGAGCAGGCGCTCGACCGCCTGCGTGCCGCCGGCCAATGGCTGCGCGGGCGTGGCCGCAAAGCTGACCTTGCACAGTCCGCTGTGATCGTCGATCGAGTGGTGCGGCGCAATCGTGAGGCCAGCCGCGCCGACTTCGCACACAAATAAGCCGGCCTGCCCGTCGCTGCCGCGGGCCGAGACCAGCAGATGGGTAGCCGATGCGGCGGCGGGGACCAGCATTTTTTGGCCATTGATTTGCCAGCCTTGGCCTTGCGGACGGGCCTGCACTTGCAGCCAGCTGGGGTCGCGGTCGGCTTCGTGCTGGGCCCAGGTCCAGCGCGCTTGGCCACTGGCCAGAGCCGGTAGCCACTGCGCCGCTTGCTCGGCGCTGGCTTGGCGGACCAGGGTGTCGCTGACCACCATGGTCTGAATCAGCGGAGCGGGCAGCAGGGCGCGGCCCATGTCTTCCCAGAGCAGGGCCGCATCGAGCAGGCCCAGGCCAGTGCCTTCATGGGCCTCGGGCACCAGCAGGCTGGGCAGGCCGAGCTCGCACAGGCCCTGCCAGAGCTGCGCATCAAAGGCGGCGCCGCTGGCGCGCACCTGGGCCGGGCCAGCCTGGTCGTCCAGGAAGCGCCGCACGCTGTCACGCAGCATGTATTGGTCGGAGTTGAAGTCGAAATCCATGATGAACGCTTTGCTTATTTGGGCAGGCCCAGCACCCGCTCGGCCACCAGGTTGCGCTGGATCTCCGAGGTGCCCGAGTAGATGGTCATGGCGCGCGAGGCCAGGAAGCGGTGCGAGAAATGCCCTTGCGCGGGCGCTTGCGCATCAGCGGCCGACAGCACGCCGGCCGAGCCACCGACTTCCATCGCGATTTCGGTCAGCCGCTGGTACATATGGCTCCAGTAGAGCTTGGTGAACGATGATTCGACGCCGAGTTCATCGCCACGGGCCAGCCTCGTCAAGCCGCGCAAGCCATTAAGGCGCATGGTTTCGAGCTCGATGTGTGCGGCGGCCAGCTTCTGGCGCATCACCGGGTCCTGGCTGACCGGCTTGCCGCCGCTTTGGACGCTCTTGGCCAGGGCCAGCAAACGCTCGAATTCGCGCACAAAGCGCACCTGGCGGGGCAGGGCCTCTTCGGGGCCGCGCTCGAAAGCCAGGGTGGTCATGGCGATGCGCCAGCCCTGGTTGAGCTCGCCCACCAAATTGGCCACCGGTACCCGGACCTCGTCAAAAAACACTTCGTTGAATTCGGTCTCGCCGGTGATCTGTACCAGCGGGCGTATGGTGATGCCGGGGCTGCGCATGTCGAGCAGCAAAAAGCTCAGGCCCTTGTGTTTGAGCGCGTCCGGGTCGGTGCGTACCAGCATGAAGCACCAGTTGGAGTACTGGGCAAAGCTGGTCCAGATTTTTTGGCCGGTGACCACAAAGTCGCCCCCATCGCGCACTGCTTTGCAACGCACCGAGGCCAGGTCTGAGCCCGAGCCCGGCTCAGAAAAGCCCTGACACCAGACTTCCTCGCCGCGCAGGATGGGCGGCAGGAAGCGCTCCTTTTGCGCCGGGCTGCCGTGGGTCATCAGGGTCGGGCCCGTGAGGTTGCGGCCGATGATGTTCATGCCATCGGGCGCATCGGCGCGCGCCATCTCCTCCAGGAAGATGGCGTTTTCAATTGGGCTGGCGCCGCGGCCGCCGTATTGTTTGGGCCAGGTGATGCCCGACCAGCCGCCCTGGTAGAGCTTTTTCTCCCACTGCAGGCGAAAGGCGGCGCGTTCATCTTCGCCTTGGGGCTCGAACACGGTCTTGCCCCAGCCGGCGGGCAAATTGGCCTGGAGCCACTGGCGGATTTCAGATCGGAAGGCCTGCTGTTCGGGAGAGTCTTTGAGGTTCATAAGGGGCGCGTGTTATTTCCCGCTGAATCGCGCAGGTCGCTTTTCCCGGAAGGCTTGCACGCCTTCGCGGTGGTCATCGGTCGATAGGGTGACGGCCAAGGCATAGGCCTCGAACTCGGCCAGCTGTTCTAGGCTGGCGTTGGGCGCCATATTGAGCAAGGTCTTGGTCAGCCCAATGGCCGCAGTCGGTCCTTGCGCCAGTTCTAGCGCAAGTTTGCGCGCTGTGGCCAAGAGCTCTTCAGCCGCTACCACTTCATGCACCAGACCCATGGCCAAGGCCTCCTGGGCCGTGAGCATGCGCCCGGTCAGGCACAAGTCCTTGGCTCGGCCCAGCCCGACCAGTCGGCTCAAAAGGTACAGGCCGCCGGTATCGGGCACCAGGCCGACCTTGATGAAGGCCTGGCTCATCTTGGCCTCTTGCGCCGCAATCACAAAGTCGGCGGCCAGCGCCAGGTTCATGCCCGAGCCGACCGCCGCGCCGTTGACCGCGGCGATCACCGGCTTTTCCAGCCGCACCAGGGGCATGAACACCTCGTGCAGCATACGCCGAAGCTTGTTGCGATCGATCAGCGGCGAGGACTCGAAGGCCTGCGCCATCTCGCCCATGTCGCCGCCAGCGCAAAAAGCGCGGCCGGCGCCAGTGAGCACCACCGCGCGCACCTGGGCATCGCGCGCGAGCTCGCCTATCAACTGCGCGAGCTCGCCTTGCATGCCGCTGCTAAAGGCGTTGAGTCGGTCGGCACGGTTGAGGGTGACCGTGGCGACGGACTCGCTGATATCGAGCAGCAGCGTTTGATAGCCCATGGTGCGCTTGGGGTGGCAGGTTTAGCGGGTAATGATGGAGCTGCGCATCAACACCTGAGCGTCCTTGATCTCATTGATGTTGATGACCACCTCGGACTGATTCGTGCCACTGAACTTGTAGGTTTGCAGCACGCCCTTGTACTCCAGCTTTTGCAGGGTGTCGCGCACTTTGGTCGAATCGATGGAGCCGGCCTTCTTCATGGCTTCGAACACCACCATGGCGCTGTCGTAACCGGTGGTCTCAAAGGGCAGGGGCTTGCGCTTGTTGGCCTGCTCGAACTGGGCCGAGAAGGCGCGCAGTTCGGGGGTGTCTGAGGTGGTTGAACCCGTGGCCACAAACACGCCTTCGACATTTTTGCCGGCGCTCTTGATGAAGGTCGGCGATGACCAGATGGTCGAGGGGCTCAGGAAAATCGGCCGCAGGCGGTTTTCCCGGTACTGCTTGATCATGGAGACGCCGTCTTCGATGAAGGCCGCGCCCATCACCGCGTCGGGGTTGGCAGCCCGCACCTTGGTCAGCAGGCTGGAGAAGTCGGTCGAGCCGGTGTCGAAGTATTCCTCGACCACCACCTTGGCGCCCAGGCTGGTGGCACGTGCGACGATGGCTTTACCCGAAGCGCGGCCCCAGTCGTCATTGCGACCCAGGTAGGCGATGGTCTTGACGCCCTTTTCCTTGACCAGGAAGTCGACCGAGGGGTTGACGTTGTTGATCGAGGTCAGGGTGGTGCGAAAGCTGTAGCTCAGCTCGGGCGAGATGACTGCGGGCGCCGAGGCCACGAAGCTCATGGCCAAGGTTTTGTTTTTCTCCAGCGTGGGCAGCACCGCCAACGTGGTGGTGCTGGCCGGGGTGGTGAAGACCACCGAGACTTTTTCTGCGGTCACCAGGCGTTCGGCCGCGGCCACTGCGCGCTCGACCTTGGATTCGTCGTCAATATTGACCAGCTGCAAGGTATAGGTATCGCTGCCGACCTTCAGGCCGCCGGCTGCATTGACCTGCTTGACCGCGTATTCGAGACCGACCACGCCTTCCTTGCCGATGGAGGCGTTGGGCCCGGTCAGCGAGAGGATGGATCCGACCTTGAGCACCTTGGCCCCTTGGGCCTGGGCCAGGGGAGCGGACAGGCACAGGGCCAGGGCGGCGCCGGCCACGGCCAGACGTCGGCTTACTTTGACAGGATTGAAAGTGCGCATGAGGTGGGTCTCCTTCTAGTGGGTTGGATTGCTGAGAAACTGGCGCAACTCGCGCCTGAGAATTTTTCCGGTGGGCCCCTTGGGCAGCTCGGGCAGGATGGCGACCGCGTCGGGCACTTTGAAGTAAGCCAGATCGGCCTTGCAGTGGGCCAGCAGTGCCGCGCTGTCGGTGTGGGCGCCCGGCTTGAGCGCCACAAAGGCGGTCGGCACCTCGCCCAGCGATTCGTCAGGCCGTGCGACCACCGCCGCTTCGGCCACTGCCGGGTGGCGGTACAGGGCCTCTTCAATGTCGGCCGGGTAGATGTTCTGGCCGCCGCGAATGATCAGGTCCTTCTTGCGGTCGACGATGGTGTAGTAGCCATCGCTGTCGCGGATGCCCAGGTCACCGGTGCGCAGCCAGCCGCGCACCAGGGCTTCGCCGCTGGCCTCAGGCATCTTGTAGTAGCCCTTCATCACGCAGGGACCTTTGACGCAGATCTCGCCCACGGTGCCGTCGGGCACGCTCTGGCAGGTCTCGTCCCAGATCGCCATCTCTATGCCCGGTAGCGGCAGTCCGATGGACTTGGCCCGGATGAGCTCGCCATCAGGCCCGGCTTTGACTTCATGGGTGGCCACGATGGCGGTGGCCTCGGTCAGGCCGTAGCCTGTGAGCACCCGCGCCTGCGGACCTATGCGCTCATGCAGGCGCGCCAGCAGTGGCGCTGGCACAGGCGCTGCGCCCACGCAAAAACGCCGCAGACTGCTCAGGTCGTAGTGCTCCACCTCGGGGTGATACAGCACCCGCTGCAGCATGGTGGGCACCGCTGGGAAAAAAGTGCAGCGGTAGTGCGCAATGGCCTGCATGCAGGCCAGGGGGTCAAAGCGCGGCAGCATCACCATGGTGGCGGCCAGGCTGATACTGGCATTGATGCATTGGTTCAGGGCGAAGGTGTTGTACAGCGGCAGCGGACACAGCAGCACATCGTCATGGCTGAGCAGCAGCCACGAGGGCGAGGCGTCGTAGTTGGCCTCTAGATTCCCCACCGTCAGCATCACCCCCTTGGCCTTGCCGGTGGTGGCGCTGGTGTAGAGCATCATCGGCACCGCATCGGCGCTCAGGTCCTCAGGCGGCGGTGCTTGCTCCGCACTGCCCAGCAGATCCTCGGCTGGCTTGAGCAGCGCTTGTTGGGCCTCTTCGATCGGGCCGAAGACCCAGATTTGGCGCAGCGTGGGGCAGCGCACCTTGATGTCGGGCTTCAGACGCTGGGCAAATTCGCTGTCGAGCACCAAGTGGTCGGCTTCGCAGACCGACAGCGCATGCTCAATCTCATGGCCCTGGTAGAACACATTGAGCGGCAAGATGGTGCCACCCAGAATAAAAACCGCATACTGCAGCGCGATGAAATCGGGCCGGCTGGCCAGCATCAGGCCGAGCTTGTCGCCGCGCTCAAAGCCCGAGCGTTTGAGCCCCGCCGCATAGCTTTGGCTGCGCGCCAGCAGGTCGGCGAAGGTCCAGGCCTGGCCCTCGAAAATCACCGCCGCCTTGCTGCCGTGCTGGCTGGCTGCTCGGTACAGGGCGTCGGCCCGATTGCTCATGTGCTTGCCTCTCCCAGGTACATATCCCGTACCGCCATGTCATTGAGTAACTCTTGGCCGCTGCCCTGGCGCACCACCTGGCCTGTGGCCATCACATAGCCGCGGTGGGCCAGCTTGAGGGCCATGCGGGCGTTTTGCTCGACCAGCAAGATGGTGGTGCCGTCCTGGTTGAGCGAGCGGATGATGCGCCCGAGTTGCTGAACGATGGTCGGTGCCAGGCCGAGCGAGGGTTCGTCGAGCAGCAGAAGTTGGGGCCGGCTCATCAGCGCCCGGCCTAGGGCCAGCATTTGCTGCTGTCCGCCGCTGAGCAGGCCGCCGTTTTGCGACAGCTTTTCGCGCAGGATGGGAAAGAGCTCGAGCACGCGTTCCAGGTCTTGCCGCATGTGAGCGGTGTCACGCCGGTAGTAGGCACCGAGGTCGAGGTTTTCTCGCACCGTCAACTCCGGAAACACATGGCGGCCTTCGGGCACCAGGGCCACGCCCCGGCGAATCATCTCGGGCGAAGAGTCGCGGGTGACGTCCTGCCCCGCAAGCTCAATGCGGCCCGCCGTGGGCCGCAGCACGCCGCAGATGGTGCGCAGCAAGGTGGACTTGCCCGCTCCGTTGGCGCCGATGATGGTGACGATTTCACCCTGCGCCACCGAGACGTTCACGCCGTGCAAGGCCTCGACCGCACCGTAGCTGACCTTGAGCCCCTGGACTTCAAGCATCGTCCTCGACCCCCAAATAGGCCTGGATGACGCGCTCGTGCGCGCGCACCTCCTGCGGCGTTCCCTCGGCGATTTTGCTGCCCTGGTCGAGCACCACGATGCGGTCGCAGATCCGCATGACCGAAGGTACATCGTGCTCGACCAGCACCACGGTGATGCCAGCATCGCGGATGCGCCTGACCATATTGGCCGCCCGCTGCGTCTCGGTGGTGTTCATCCCGGCAAAGGGCTCGTCGAGCAGCAGCAACTGCGGCTTGAGCGCCAGGGCGATGGCGATGCCCAGCAGGCTCTGGTGGGCATAGGACAGTGAGCCTGCGGTCTCCTCGGCCAGTTCGGCCAGACCGGTCCAGGCCAGCACCTCTTGGCTGCGCTGGCGGGCCTGCTCTTGCACCGCACGGGCTTGGGCGCCACCCAGCCAGTCGGCCCAAAGGCCTAGCGGCTGCAAGGCCATGGCGCCCACTTCCACATTGGCTGCCACGCTCAGCTTGGGAAAGACCCGCGCACCCTGAAAGGTGCGGGCAATCCCGCAAGCGGCGATTTGATCGGGCCGCAGGCCGGTGAGTAACTGGCCCTGGAGCCTGACGCTGCCCGCATTGCTGGGAAAGCGCCCGGAAATCAGGTTGAAGGTCGTGGTCTTGCCGGCGCCGTTGGGCCCTATCAGTCCGACGATCTCGCCGCGCTGGACCTGAAAGGACACCTCATTGACCGCGACCACCCCGTGAAAGCGCCGGGTCAGGCCTTGGACCTCCAGGAAGGGCGCGCCTTTGTCGGTGATGCGCTCAGTCATGCTGGGCCTCCTTGCGCGCCGCACCCCGACCGCCGAGGCGGCGCAGCAGTGGCAGCAAGCCGCCGATCAGGCCGCCGGGCAGGAACAAGGTGACCACGATCAGCAGCACGCCCATCATGATGGGGCGCATCTCGCGGGCAAAGCTGAGCAGCTCAGGCACGTAGATCAGGAAGATGGCGCCCAGCAGCGGGCCGGCCAGCGTGCCTATGCCGCCGACGATGACCATCACCACCATATCGACCGAGGCAAAGATGGAAAACTGATTGGGCGCCAGCACCGTCAGGAAGGGGCCCATCAGCAAGCCGCCTAGGCCGGCGATGAATGCGCTGATGCACAGCGCGATCAGCTTGTGCCGGCTCAGGCCCACGCCGACAAATTCAGCCAGGGTTTCGTCCTCGCGCATGGCCACGAACATGCGGCCGGTGCGCGAACGCACCAGCGCGATCAGTGCCAGGGTGGACAGGGCCAGCACCACCAGCACCAGGTAGAAAAAACTCAGCTTGGTATCAAAGGCCAGGCCCAGCACCGGTTCGGGCGGGGTGATCTGCCGCAGGCCCACAGGCCCGCCGGTCACCTCCTGCCAGTTGGCCAGAATCAGCCGCACAATTTCGCCAAAGGCCAGCATGACCAGCACAAAAAACGGCCCGCGCAAGCGCATGGTGATCGAGCCCACCGCAGCGGCGCACAGCACCACCACAGCCAGGGCCACCGGTGCGGCGGCCCAGAAGCTCCAGCCCAACTTCAATCGCAGCAGGGTCGAGACATAGGCGGCGATGCCCACAAAGGCAGCCTGACCGAAATTGATTTCGCCGGCATAGCCCAGCAACAAGCCCATGCTCAAAGCCAAAATGCTCCACAGCAGGGTCAGGGTCAGCAGATAAATCTGGTAGTCGCTCAGAGCCGGCGCGAGCAGGCCCAGCAGCAACAAGCCGATAAGGACGGTGCGGCTCATGTGCTGCGTACCCCCAGCAAGCCTGTCGGCCGCCACAGCAGCACGGCGAGCATGATCAGGAAAGTGAATACATCCTTGAAGGCATTGCTGATGTAGGCGCCCACCAGGGTCTCGGTCAGTCCGATGACCAGGCCGCCAACGATGGCGCCGGGCACACTACCGAGTCCGCCGAAGATGACGATCACAAAGGCCTTGAGCAGTGGCGAGCCGCCCATGCTGGGTTCGGTGGCATAGAGCGCCCCGATCAGCGAGCCGGCCACGCAGGCCATGGCGCCGGAGACGGCAAAGGCAAAGCTGATGACCCGGTCCACATTGAGCCCGATGGTTTCGGCGCCAAAGCGGTTTTGCGCCACTGCCCGCAGGGCTCGGCCTATGCGCGCCTTGTAGAGCAGGGCGTACAGCCCGGTGACCATGATCAGCAGGAAAGCGACGGCCAACAGCCTTTGGTGGGTGATGAGGATATCGCCGAACTCCAGTGCTCCGTCCAGCCCGGTTTCCATCTGGCGCGGTGCGGTGCCCCAGATCAGGATGGCCACTTCCCGCAGCACATAAAGCATGCCGGTGGTCACCAACAGGGCTTGCAGGTCGGTGCCGCGCATCACCGGCCGTATGGCCAGCAGGTAGGCGGCCACGCTGAGCAGGGCGGTCATGCCCATGGCCAGGGGCAGCGCGATGAAGAAGTCCACACCCGTGACGGTCATGGTGGTGAGCGTCAGGAAGGCACCGAGCATCAGAAACTCGCCGTAGGCGAAGTTGACCACCCGGGCCACGCCGAAGATCAAGGTAAAGCCCAAGGCCGACAGGGCGTAGATGCTTCCCAGGACGAGCCCGTTGATCAGTTGCTGAGCCAGCATGCGGAGGGTGGTTTCATGGTCGGACAGGGTAGCGGGTCATTTGAATAACCCGAAAACTTATCGGATTATGATCATCGACCTTGGCTTGTCAATGGGGCTGATCGGGGTGGGTGGGTCTGCATGGCGCCTGGGTTACAAAGGCCTTGCTCAGGCTTGGACAGGTGCGAGTGGTACGCCGTCAAAGAAGCGCCGCTCCAGGGTTACGAATGACACGTCCGCGACATCGTGTAAACCCTTGCTCGCCAGATCGGGCAAAAGTCCTGCAGCCAGGGCCTGCTCCAACTCGCTGAGGCTGTCAAAGCGCAAAATCTGAATCAGCGCCCAATCGAGATCGGCAGTAGTTACTGCCCCCGGCAGGCGAAAGCTGCCCGGCAGCACCTGGTTGATCTCCCAGCCCCTGATGAGTCGCACGGCCTGCGGCGGGCCACCCGAGCGCGCTGTTGCCACCCAGGTCCGGGCCCTTGTTTCTGCGCGGGCTGTGTCGGGTCGCTGGGGCGACACCAGCCAGAGCTTGAAGGGCGCTTTCCCCTCCTGAATGACGGTTTCGCGCGCCGTCATCGATACCGTGCCGCCGAAGTCAATGAAGCGCGCTTCGTCCGGGCGTATGCGCTGCTGGTAGATCGCCGTGGTGGCAAATTCATCTTCATTGTCTGCAGGCAGCCAGAACTCGGCCACCCCAGCCCAGGTCGGCGGCAGGCCCTGCGGGCCCACCGGCAGCCATTGGTTCTGGATATAGCGCAGCCTGTATTGCAGATAGCCTGGCGACTGGCTCACCAGCGGTCCGTGGACTTCACGCCAATAGCGCTCGAACTGTTCACGGTTGAGGTCCTTATGGGGCTGGAGCAGGGCGATTTTTTTCAGAGACATGGTCGGCAAGATCGTGGGTGGTGAATGCCAGTCTGAGGCCTGGACGAATTTTCTTTATGCGCGTTTCCCCGCGGTTTTTATCGGGTCGATTGACAAACACGCCGTGTTGTTCATAATCCGATAAATTTTCAGATTATTGCGAAGGACCGTCGCGATGAGTTTTCAAGGCAGTCAGCCGGTGGCGATCGTCGCTACCGCGCAAACCCAGTGGCGAGCGACTTGGTCGCAGGCCCAGCACATAGACCTGATCGCAGCGGCGGTACAAAACGCGCTCAAGGGCAGCGGACTCGACATCCGTGATGTGGACTTCGTCATCGACAGCGGCAGCGATGTGCTTGACGGTCGCAGCATTTCCAACTGCGGCTTCCTGGGCGCCATGGGCGCTCATCACAAAGAGGAGTCGCGGGTCGAGGACGATGGTCTGTGGGCCGCGCAATACGGCGTGGCCAAGATTGCCAGCGGCTCGGCGCAGGTCGGCCTGATCATTGCCTATTCCAAGCCCTCAGAATCTGACGTCAGCCAGTATTACCGCACCATGGCTGACCCCTTCATCCAGCGGCCGGTCGGCCTGGACGAAGAAAGCGCCTGCGGTCTGCAGGCCCAGCGCTACCTGCACGCCCACCAACTGACGCCGGCCGATCTGGCCGAGGTGACGGTGGCGGCCTGGCGCAAGGCCAGCAGCAATCCGACGGTTGAGCTCGATCAGGTGCCCTCGGTCAGCCAGGTGCTGGCCTCGCCCATGGTCGCCTCGCCCTTGACCCAGGCCATGATGGCCAGGCCGGTGGATGGGGCGGTGGTCATGGTGCTGGCCAATGCCAGCGTGGCCCGCCGGGTTACCACAGCACCGGTCTGGGTCAAGGGCATAGGCGCGGCCATGGACAGCAGTGTTTTTGCCATGCGCGATGCGCAGTTCGATGTCTGCCGGCAAGCGGCTCAAAGAGCCTATGCCCGCGCCGGCCTGAGCGCGGCGCAGATGGATTTGGCAGAAACCAGCGCCACTTCAGCAGCAGCCGAGTTGATGACGCTGGAGGCATTGGGCCTGGCCGAGCCGGGCAAGGCCATCGATCTGTTCCGCCAGGGGCGTGACGCCGGCATCAATGCCTCGGGTGGCGCTTTGCCGGCCAACCCCATCATGGCCACCGGCCTGGTGCGCCTGAGCGAGGCCGCGCAGGCCCTGTGGGGCCAGCGCACTAGCAGCGCCAAGAACAGCCGGCGCGCCGTCGTGCATGCCAGTTCGGGCATCGCCGCCCAGTCCCATTGCGTATTTGTTGTCGAGGTGGAGCGCCCATGAGCCGAGTTGCCATCATCGGGGTCGGTCAGACCCACCATCAGCGCCGCCGTGCCGATGTCAATGTGCCCGGTCTGGTGCGCGAGGCGGCCCAGCGGGCCTTGGCCGATGCCAAGCTGGAGATGTCCGACATTGACTCGGTGGTGGTCGCCAGCGGCCCCGTCTTGTTTGCGGCGGTCAATCAGCCCGAGAAATGGGTGGTCGACGCTCTAGGCGCGCGCGGCAAGCCCGTGGTGCGCATCACCAGCGGCGGCGGTACCGGCTTTGCCGGCGCCTTGGGAGGCTACTACCAGGTCGCCGGCGGTCAGGCCGATCGGGTGTTGGTGGTTGCGTACGACAAGCTCTCTGAAGGCGCCTTGCAGGCCTCGATCTCCAGCCTCTACGACCCCTTTTGGGGCCGCGAGTTTGCGGTCGGCATCATGGGCTTTTCAGCGGCCTATTGGCGTGCTCGCATGGACAAGCTTGGCCATACCGAAGAAGCGGCAGCCCGGGTGGTGGTCAAGAACCTGAGCAATGCACGCATGAACCCCTATGCCCATGTGCGCAAGACCGTCACGGTCGACGATGTGCTCAAGTCAGCCCCCTTGGCCTGGCCGATCAAGCTGCTGGACGTGCCACCGATTTCTGACGGCGCGGCTGCGGTGGTCCTCACCCGCGAGGATCTGGCTGCTCAGCACACCAACACCCCGGCCTTTATCCGCGGCATCGCCTATTGCGCCGAAGCCGACAACGCGCCGCAGCGCTCGATGCTGATGTCTGAGCCGCTGGCGCACGCGGCCCGTGTGGTCTACCGGGCCAGCGGCATCACCAACCCGCGGCGTCAGTTCGACGTGGTGGAGTTGCAGGAGCCTTACAGCTGCTTTGAATTGAGTTACTACGAAAGCCTGGGTCTGTGCCCACCGGGTGGTGCTGCTGAGCTGATCGCCTCGGGTGCGACCGAGATGGGTGGCGATATTCCGGTCAATCCTTCGGGCGGCTGCCAGGGGGCCAACCCCATTGGCGCTGCCGGACTGATCCGCTTGGTGGAGGCGGCGATGCAAGTCACTGGACGCGCCGGTGAGCACCAGGTGCCGGGCGCTCGCCTGGCCGCAGCACAGACCGGCGGTGGCTGGGCCAATTTGCGCGGCCTGGCCGTCGTTAGCGCAGACTGACAGTACGCCAGCGAGTACACACAGGAGTTACTGAGATGCATCTGGCCCCCGATACCGTCCCGCTGGACTTGCCGCCGCTGCAAAGCACCATCGCACTGCCTTACCGGCTCACACCGGGCAAGGCCACTGGCACCTTTTTGGCCGAATTGGCGGCGCGCCGTATTGTCGGCACGCGCTGCCTGCGCTGCCAGCGGGTGGAAGTGCCAGCCCAAGACGTCTGCAGCTGCGGCCACGCCGAACTGGAGTTCGTCGCGGTGAGCACCGTTGGCACTTTGCAGTCCTATACCCGCATGCCCGACAAGACCCTGGGTCTGATACGGCTCGATGGCTGCGATTGCGATTTGCTGCATCGTCTGCATGGCGATCATGAATGGGCGGTTGGGCAAAGGCTGCAGGCCTGCTGGAGCGACAGCCCGCAGGCGCAGGCCCTCGATCTCTTGGGCTTCGAGCCAGCCGGGCAGGGCGCAATGGCTGGCCTTGCTCCGGCAGCCTTTGAGGCCTCACGCGAGCCGCTGGACAGCATGGCCACCGAACTCAAGCTGCACTATCAACATGCGGCCGGCCCCTACTACGGGCGCCTGTTTGACGAGATGCGCACCTCCGGCCGGATCATGGGCATACGCTGCAGCCACTGTCAGAGCACCTTGCTGCCGCCGCGTGAACTGTGCGATGTTTGCTATGAGCGTACCGGCACCTGGGCCGATGTGGCCGATACCGGCGTGTTGCAGGCTTTTTCCATCATTCACCTCAAGTTTATCGGCCAGCGGCGCGACCCGCCTTATGTTTACGCCGAGGTCATGCTCGACGGCGCTTCGACCAAGATCATCCACATGCTTGACGGTGTGGATATCGAAGCTGCGCCGGCCCGGCTCAAACCCGGCATGCGGGTCAAGGCAGTCTGGAAGGCTGAACGCAAGGGCTCGCTGGATGACATCTCGCACTTCGAGTTGATCGACCCGATTTAAAACCGGGGCGCTGCATTGGCTGCTTCAACCGCTTTGCTCGCAACTGCACCCGCGACCAGCAGCCCGGCGCTGCGCTGGGAGCAGGTGGTGCTGCAGGCACTCGAGCGTGGGCGCGCGCAATCGCCCAAGGCCAAGCAGTCGCGCAGCCGCGACCGCCACGCTGAAATTCTCAGCGCTGCGGTACGGGTGTTTGCCCGCGACGGCATTGCCCGCGCCCGCATTGCCGACATCGCCGCAGAAGCGGGGGTGCCGCTGTCATCGGTCTACGACTATTACGACAGCAAGGAAGACATCGCTTATGCGGTACCGATCGCTCAGACCAGCGAGTTTGTGGCGGAATTTCACGCCAAGGCGCTCAAGCTGGAGGGGGCCGATGAGCGGCTGTACCTGTTCATGTGGCTGACGGTTGACTTTGCGCGGCGCCACCAAGACTGGGCCCGTACCCTCTATCTGGAGGTCTGGCCCAGCGTGATGGTCAACAAGACCCGGGTCAAGGATTCGCTCGACGATTTCGGTCGCATCATGTACACCCTGATTCAGGACGGCGAGCAGGCCGGCCTTTGGCCGGCCGATCCCAACCGCTACCAGACGGTAACGATTTTTATAGGCAGCCTCAGCCAGATGATCATCACCTGGCTGCTCTACAAACGGCCCCGGCAGTTGATGAAGGCCACCGCGCCCTTGGTGCAGCGTTTGATGGGGCTGCTGCAAACCTCGACGCCGAGTATCGACCGGCGCAGGGCTAAAAACTAGCCGAGCTGACAGCAGGCTCGGTCCCGGTGAAGAGGAAGGCTCTTGACAGGAAAGGGAGCGTGCCGATGAGCATCAGCCAGGAATTGGCGACCTTCGCGGTCGACGTACAGACCCAGAGCATCGATCCTGCCGTGCAGCGCGAGGCGCTCAGGGCTGCCTTCAATTGGGTGGGCTGTGCGGTGGGCGGCAGCGACAGGCCCGCGGTGCTGGCAGCTCGCAAGGCCTGCACCCGCACCGCGGGCTCAGGTCGCTCCTCGGTGTTGGGTCAAGGCCAGCGGCTCGATGCCGTCAGTGCGGCTTTCCTCAATGGCATGGCGTCGAGCGTGGATGCCTTTGATGACACCGACGCGGTGATGATGCTGCACCCGAGCAGTCCGGTGGCTGCGGCGGCCTTCGCGGTGGCGCAGGAGCAGGGATCGAGCGGGCAGCAGTTTCTTGACGCATTGGTGGTGGGCATGGAGGTGGAATACCGCCTGTGCCGGATGTTGGCGCTGCCGCCTGCACGGCCGCGCATGGGGGTTTATCTTTCAGGCCTGACCGGCTCGCCCGGGGCGGCTGCGGCGGTCTCGCGGCTGCTTGGGCTTGACCCGGAACGCGCCGCCTACGCCCTGGCCATTGCCTGTGTGGCTGGGGCTGGTCAGCAAGATGCGCTGTCGAGCATGTGCTGTCCTTTTGTGCCCTCCCATGCGGCGCGCAATGGGGTGATGGCGGCCTTCATGGCCGAGGCCGGCTTCAATGGCAGCGCCACCGCCATCGAGGGCGAGCGGGGCTTTGGCCGGGTTTTCAGTGAGCAGCCGCAGTGGCAGGCGGCGCTGGCCGATTTGGGCAAGGTCTGGTACCAAAGCAGCATCACCTACAAACCCTATCCCTGCGGCATCGTGGCCCACGCCGGTGTGGACGCCTGCCTGGACATCGCCCAAGGGGCTGGTTTTGATGCGCAGCAGATTGCGAAGGTCCAGGCCCGGGTGCCGCAGTTGACGCTCGACTTGATGGGGCGCCACGGCATGCCTGCGGACGCGCTGCAGGCCCAGGTCAGTGCCCGCCACTGGATGGCTTGCGCCCTGGTGTTTGGCTGTGCAGATGCTCGCCATACCCTGGATAGCGTGCTGCGCGATCCTCAGGTGGCGGCCATGCGCGATCGCATCGAGCTGATCCCAGAGGCGCAGCTGGCGCGCGACGCCTCGGCGGTGACGGTCCACCTCAAGGACGGGCAGGTGCTCGAATGTGCGGTAGCGCACGCCTTGGGCAGCTTCGACCATCCGATGAGCGATGCCCAGCTGGAGTCCAAGTTTGTGACCTATGCTGGCGCGGTGATCGGCGCTGAGCGTGCTGCGGGCCTCAGCGATCTGTGTTGGCAGTTGCCCGCTTTGAAGGACCTCGACGAGCTTGCCGCAATGGCCAGTGCTTGAAGGCTTGCGTCATAAGACCGTGTGAGAAGGACGGGCCCCTTTTTTCCTAAAAATTGGAGGAGACACCATGCGATGGATTCGAAAGCTCTTGATGGTTTGCCTGCCCTGGCTTGCTGCGACGGCGATCGCACAGGGCAGCTCGGGCCAGAATCTGACCGTTGTCGTGCCCTACACCCCGGGGGGCAGCACCGACATTGCCATGCGCATTTTGCAGCCCAAGCTGTCGGCCCTGCTGGGCCAGCCGGTGGTGATCGACTACAAGCCGGGCGCGGGCGGCAACATCGGCTCGGCCTATGTGGCCAAGTCCAAGCCCGATGGGCAGACCCTGTTGATGCAAGCGACCATCATGGGCATGTACCCCCATGTGTACGCCACCTTGCCTTTTGACCCTTTCAAGGATCTGGTGGCGGTGGCGAGCATGGTGGAGTCGCCTACCGTCTTTGTGGTGGGTGCCTCCAGCCCCTACAAGACCATGGCGGATTTGGTGGTCGAGGCCAGGAAAAGGCCCGGTGGCGTGAATGTAGCCAGTGGGGGCACCGGCTCGCCCGCCCATCTGGCCGCCGAGCAATTGGCCAAACTCAATGGCTTCAAGATCACCCATATTCCCTACAAGGGAACCGCGCCGGTGTTTTCCGACCTGCTCGGCGGGCGTCTGGACTTTGCCAGTCTGAGTGTGGGCGCGATCATGGCGCAGTTGCAGGGCGGCCAGGTGCGTGCGCTGGTGGTGGCCAGCCCAGCGCGGTCAGCCATTGCGCCCGAGGTGCCGACCACCAAGGAAGCGGGGCTGGCCGAGATGAGCGGCGGCGTGCGTTTTTTCCTCGCCGCGCCGGCTGGTACCAGCCGCAGCCGTATCAATGCGGTGTCGGCAGCGGTCGATACCGCCTTGCAGGACCCGGACAGCGTGCAGCGCCTGCGGGCGGCCGGCTTTGATGTGGTGCGGGGGGATCCGGACAAGACCCAGGCCATGCTGCAACAGCAGTACGACATGTGGGGCCCGATCGCGCGCGAGCTCAAGCTGCGCGCTGACTGAGCCCTGTCGCCCAAGCCGGGTTATGGCTTTCGTCCGCGTCCTTGAAGGCGACTTTTACTTCGAGCGGCACCGCGCTCTGGCGCAAAAGCCGCGGCCGCACAGCGTCTTCATACAGCATGGCGTCGGGCGCAACAGCGGCTTTTGGCAACACTGGATAGAGCCACTGCGCTTAGAAAGAGAAGTCGTCCTCAGAGACCAGCGTGGCCACGGACAGTCGCCGGCGCCGGGGCCGGACTACCCCTGGACCCTGCAGGCGATGCTCGACGACTTGCTCGGGTTTTTTGATGCGCTCGAGCTCGGCGCGGTGCATTACATCGGTGAGTCCATGGGGGCGGTGCTGGGCGTGGCCCTGGCGGCGCGCTGCCCGCAGCGTTTTGCCAGCCTGACCTTGTGCAGCATGCCCAGCGATCTTCGGCAATCACGCAGCAGCCGGGCCCTGCGCGCCGGTTTTGACAGCTCGGCCGCAGCCAAGCGCGAACTGGGCGCTGCCGGCTGGGCTCGCCAGCTGATGCAAGCGGGGGTCATCAGCTCCGGCCAGGATGCGAGCTATGCCCAGTGGGCGATCGATCAGATTGGGCAGATTGAGCTTGATGCGCTGATGGGCGTCAGCCGGCCTTTGTATGAACCGAGCACCGACTGGAAGGCCTTTTTGAATGCGCTGCAGGTCCCTGTGCTGCTGCTGGCACCCACCCGAAGCCCCGTGACCTCGCTGGAGGATCAACACTGGATCGCCTCGCAAATTGCCGATGTCCGCGTGGTGGAAATCGACAGCCCCAGCCACGAGGCTTATGTAGACCGGCCCAAGGAGTGCCAGCAGGCGGTCTGCGCCTTCATAGGCGAACTCCCCTGAAGTCGGAGTCACGTTGGTGAGAGCATCATTTTTGTAGGAGCGCCGCCCTCGGCGCTATGCGGCTTTTGGTCAAGCGCTGCATCGCTGCGAGGGCCCAGCTCCCACACCCCTGATTCAAGCTCTGGCCCAGTCGGTCGGGCTGCCTCCTGTGGGAGCGCCGCCCTCGGCGCGATGCGGCTAAATCACATCAGCAGATGCTCGCCGGCGTTGTCACCGCCGAGGATGACGTAATTGACCTTGCGGATGTCCATCAGCTTTTTGCCACCGGCATAACTGATGGAGCTTTGCACGTCCTGCTCCATCTCAATGAGGGTGTTGGCCAGCTTGCCTTTGATGGGCTCGAGGATGCGCTTGCCTTCGACGTGCTTGTACTCGCCCTTGTTGAAGTCAGAAGCCGAGCCGTAGTATTCCTTGAACAGCTCGCCGTCGACTTCGACCGTCTTGCCGGGTGATTCCTCGTGGCCTGCAAACAGCGAGCCGATCATGACCATGGAGGCGCCAAAGCGCACACTCTTGGCAATGTCGCCATGGCTGCGGATGCCGCCGTCGGCAATGATGGGCTTGGTCGCCACTCGGGCGCACCACTTGAGCGCTGAGAGCTGCCAGCCGCCGGTGCCAAAGCCGGTCTTGAGCTTGGTGATGCAGACCTTGCCCGGGCCCACGCCAACCTTGGTGGCGTCGGCGCCCCAGTTTTCCAGATCGATCACCGCCTCAGGCGTGGCCACATTGCCAGCGATCACAAAGCTGGCCGGCAGCTTGTCCTTGATGTAAGCAATCATGTCGCGCACGCTGTCGGCATGGCCGTGGGCGATGTCGATGGTGATGTATTCGGGCACCAGGCCTTGGGCGGCCAGGGTATCCACAGTGGCCCGGTCCGGCGCTTTGACGCCCAGGGAGATCGACGCGTAAGCACCTTGCTCGCGCATGCTGCGCACGAATTGCACGTTGTCCAGGTCGAAGCGGTGCATCACATAGAAGTAACCGTTTTTGGCCAGCCACAGGCAGATCGGCTCGTCGACCACCGTCTTCATATTGGCGGGCACCACCGGCAGGCGAAATTTACGCCCTCCCAGTTCAACGCCGGCATCGCATTCGGCGCGGCTTTCCACCCGGCATTTGCGGGGCAGCAAGAGGATGTTGTCGTAGTCGAAGATTTCCATGGTTCCAAGCTCCTGAGGATCTGTGTGCAACAGTGGGCGCTTGGATTGACCCGGTTTTGGGGCTGCAGGCTCGGTCTGGGAGCTGGCCACAAAAAACCGGGCACAAATGCTTGGGCCCGGTGATTGATTGTAATGGCCTTTGCCCGACCACCCCGGCCGGCATTCCTACAATGGCCCCATGCAAGCTGGCCCCGAATCCCCTCTCTTGAACAATCTCAATGCGGAGCAGCTCGCGGCAGTGACACTGCCCGCCGAACATGCGCTGATTCTGGCCGGCGCCGGTTCGGGCAAAACGCGGGTGCTGACCACCCGCATCGCCTGGCTGCTGCAGACCGCTCAGGTCTGGCCCAGTGGGGTGTTGGCGGTGACCTTTACCAACAAGGCCGCCAAGGAGATGCTGGCACGGCTGTCGGCCATGTTGCCGGTCAATGTGCGCGGCATGTGGATAGGCACTTTCCACGGTTTGTGCAACCGCTTCTTGCGTGCGCACTGGCAGCTGGCGCAACTGCCCCAGACCTTCCAGATTCTGGACACGCAGGACCAGCTCTCGGCCATCAAGCGGCTTTGCAAGCAATTTAATGTGGACGAGGAGCGCTTTCCGCCCAAGGAGATGATGTGGTTCATCGCCTCCTGCAAGGAAGACGGACTGCGCGCCAAGGATGTGCCGGCCCATGATGAACACAGCCGGCGCAAACTTGAAATTTACGCTCTCTATGAAGAGCAGTGCCAGCGCGAAGGCGTAGTTGATTTTGGCGAGCTGATGCTGCGCAGCTACGAGCTGCTGCGCGATCATGCCTCGGTGCGCGAGCATTACCAGCGCCGTTTTCGGCATATCTTGGTCGATGAGTTTCAAGACACCAACAAGCTGCAATACGCCTGGCTCAAGCTGATTTCAGGTCAGGGCGGCGCGGCCGCCGCAGCGGTGATTGCCGTCGGCGATGACGACCAGAGCATCTACGCCTTTCGTGGCGCTCGGGTGGGCAATATGGCCGACTTTGTGCGTGAGTTCGGCGTGCGCCATCAGATCAAGCTCGAGCGCAATTACCGCAGCTACGGCAACATCCTGGACTCGGCCAACGCCCTGATCAGCCGCAATGCCAACCGCCTGGGCAAGAACCTGCACACCGAGGCCGGGCCGGGCGAGCCGGTGCGGGTGTTCGAGGCCACCAGTGATTTTGCCGAGGCGCAGTGGTTTGTCGACGAGGTGCGACAGTTGGTGCGCGACGGCACCGAGCGCCGCGAGATCGCGCTGCTCTACCGCAGCAATGCGCAAAGCCGGGTGATGGAGACCGCCTTGTTCAACGCCGGCATCCCCTACCGGGTCTACGGCGGTCTGCGCTTTTTTGAGCGGGCCGAGATCAAGCACGCGCTGGCCTACCTGCGCCTGCTCGAGAACTGGCATGACGACACCAGCTTTTTGCGGGTGGTCAACTTCCCGCCGCGCGGCATAGGCTCGCGCAGCATCGAGCAGCTGCAGGATGTGGCGCGCCACCGCGGCTGCTCGCTGCACGACGCCACCGAGGCATTGGGCGGAGCGGCCGGCACCAAGGTCGGCGCTTTTGTGGCCCTGATTGAGGTGATGCGCGAGCAGGTGGCCGGCTCCACCTTGCGCCAGATCATTGAATGCGTGGTCGAGCACAGCGGCCTGGCCGAGCATTACAAGAGCGAGCGCGAAGGCCAGGACAGGCTGGAGAACTTGGCTGAACTGGTCAATGCGGCCGAGTCTTTTGTCAGCATCGAAGGCTTCGGCCGCGATGCGCCCGGTTTGGCCGGGGGCGCTCTGAGCCAGTCGCCGGTCAGCCAGGGGCTCGATCCTGATGCACTCCCGTGGGACGACGCCCCGCCCTGGGACGATGGCGCACCGCCGGCCGGCGAGCCGCCGCCCGACCCGTTTGAGACGGGCGAGACCGCTTCTCCACTGGCCGCGTTTTTAGCCCATGCGGCGCTGGAGGCCGGCGACAACCAGGCCCAGGCCGGCCAGGACGCGGTGCAGATGATGACGGTGCATTCGTCCAAGGGGCTGGAATTTGATTGCGTATTCATCAGCGGCCTGGAGGAGGGCTTGTTCCCGCATGAAAACGCGATGAGCGACCGCGAAGGTCTGGAGGAAGAACGCCGCCTGATGTACGTGGCCATCACCCGCGCGCGCAAACGGCTCTACCTCAGCTGCTCGCAGACCCGCATGCTGCACGGCCAGACCCGCTACAACCTCAAAAGCCGGTTTTTTGAGGAATTGCCAGAGGGCGCGCTCAAATGGATCACGCCCCGCAACAACAGCTACGGCAGCCCCGGCGGCTTTGGTGAAGAAGCTTCGGGCGGCTCCAGCCGCAGCGACTGGGCCGCACGCATGGTCGCAGGAAGGCGGGGTGACACCGCCTATACGGGCGGCGGTGGTCCCCTGCCCGAGCGCAAGGAGGCAGACACCCATGGCCTGAAGGTCGGTTTGCAGGTCTTTCATGCCAAGTTTGGCCAGGGCCGGATCAAGATGATCGAAGGCTCGGGGCTAGACGCACGGGCGCAGATTGACTTTCCGCGCCACGGCATCAAGTGGCTGGCCCTGTCGGTGGCCAAGCTCACCCCGGTGCCTTGAGCCTGGGACCGCCAGGCCCCTTGTTATCCGCTCAGCCGCTCAGGCCGGCCGGCGCAGCAGCATATTGATGCCGATATAGCTCAGCACGGCCTCGCCACGCTGATTGACGCCCCTGAACTTCAGGTGTACGAGGCCGCGATCGGGCTTGGAGCTCGATGCGCGCAGCGCCACCACCTCGACTTCGGCGTGCAAGGTGTCGCCAGGACGCACCGGCGCGAGCCAGCGCACCTCGTCGAGGCCGGGTGAACCTATGCCCGAGTCCCTGAAGATGCCGGTTTGGATGAACATCCGAAAGCACAGCGAGATCGACAGCATGCCACTGGCAATCAGTCCGCCGTAGGGCGACTGCTGGGCGGCCTGCAGATCCAGGTGAAAGGGCTGGGGGTCGTACTTCAGGGCGTGTTCGATGATCAGTGATTCGGTCACTGTCACGCCGGGGCTGACGAAGCGATCACCCAGGGTAAGGTCGTCAAAGTAGCGGTGCTCCATGGGGGCCTTGTGGGAAAAGCGGACTCAGGCGATTTCGTCGACCCGCGGTAGGTCGGGTGGATGCAGGTCGGCCGGCGGCAGCTGCTCAAAGCTGTCGCGAAAGGTGCCGTAGATGGAACTGAAGAACATGGCCGCCAGCACCAGCGACAGCGGCAGCATGACTGCGGCGGCCACGCCCGGGCTGCCCAAGGCCCGGGTGCTCAGTGCCACCAGCAGGCCGGCGCAAATCAGCAGTGCCATCCAACCCAGGGCATAAACCAGGAAGGCGCCTTTGTTTTTCCAGCAAGCCAGGGCGCTGAAAAACAGACTCTTGACCGGCTGTACCTCGTGCCAGTGCACCAGCGCCGGCGCGTGCCAGAACAGCATGGACATTGGCGCGTAAAGCAGGGCGGCCACCCACATTGCCAGCTGAAAGTCCGGATCGCTCACCAATTCCTCGTCGATGCGCCCGCCAAACAAGTAGAGCTCGGCAAAGTCGCCGCCATCGCACAAGGCCGACAGGCCCAGCACCGCCATGAAGCACAGGGCGTAGAGGCCGCCGAGTACCAGCATGGCCCGCGCCCGCTGGCGACCGGCCCTAAAGGCGGTGATCAGGATGGTCGGCATCGGAAACTTGCCCTGCTCGGCCTGCTGCGAGGCGGCCATCAGGCCCAAAGTGGCAGCAGGCAGCATGACCAGGGCCAGCAGCGAGCCGATCAGCGGAATCAGGCTGGCCACCGACAGCACCGCCATGAACATGAAAAACAGGCCCGACATGGCCAGCGGCTGGCGAAAGAACAGGCGTATGCCTTGCTTGATCCAGCGCAGGCCGGTCTTGGCGGGAAGGAGGTTGAGTTTCATCAGACAGCTATGGCCACCAGGTCCAGCGGCAGAGGTCTTTCGACACACTGGCGCAGCACCCGTTCAAAATGCTCGGGGTCGTGGGCTTTGAGCACCGCCGCCTGGCGCGGCAGGTGCAAATCCCACAAGCGTGATATCCAAAAACGCAGCGCACCGGCGCGCTGCATGGCTGGCAGCAGACGGCGCTCTTGTGCGCTCAAGGGGCGCACCGCATGGTAGGCAGCCACCATGGCGTCGGCGCGCCCGCTCTCGCGCTCGCCGGTGTTCAGGTGTATGCACCAGTCATTCATGCACACCGCCAAGTCGAACAGCCAGCTGTCGCAGCCCGCGAAGTAAAAATCAAAGAAGCCGCACAGGCGTGCCTCCTGCCCCTGGCCCTCGAACATCACGTTGTCGCGAAACAGGTCGGCGTGTATGGGCCCGCGCGGCAGGCTCTTGAAGGCGCTGCTGGCCGCCAGCTGGTTTTGAAAGGCCAGCTCGCTCAAAATCAGCGCCCGTCGGGCATCGCTCAGGAAGGGCAGCACCACCGGCACCGTCTCGTTCCACCAGGCCAGGCCGCGCAGATTGGGCTGGCGCATTTCAAAATCGCGCCCGGCCAGGTGCATGCGGGCCAGCATGGCGCCCACTTCCGCACAGTGGTGCGAGGTGGGGGCAAGCTCGCTCTTGCCGGGCAGGCGGTTGACCACCGCGGCCGGCTTGTCTTTGAGGCGGTGCAAGATGTCACCGCCGCTGAGCCGCTCGTTCTTGCCCTTGCCCTCGATCAGCACGGGGCTGGCCTGTGGGTCAGGCACCGGGATGCCTCGGCCGGCCAGGTGCTTCATCAAGTGCAGGTAAAACGGCAGCTGCTCAAAGCTCAGCCGCTCGAACAGGGTCAGCACCCAGCGGCCTTGCTCGGTGTCGGCAAAGTAGTTCGTGTTCTCGATGCCGCCCGCGCAGCCCTCGAACTCTTGCAGCTCTCCGAGCCCCAAGCTGAGCAGGAAGTCGGCAGCCTCGTCGAAAGAGACCTCGGTAAAAACAGCCATGCGTGGTCGGTCGGGTAGGGCTCAGAAACGCAGGAAATTCCAGGTGCGGGCGCCGCCCTGACCCGGCGCGCCTCGGGCGTCGGCTGGCTTGACCTCATAGGCCGGCAGTTCGCCCTTGGGCTGAACCACGATGCTCTGGGTCTGACCGCCCACCCGCAATTCGTCGATCCGGCTGCCGCCGTCTTCGGTGCGAATACGCTCTATGGTCTGGTTGCTGCGGCCCGGTTCGAGCGCTGGGTCCAGGGGCCGGGTCGGCGCAGGGCTGTTTTGGGCCCAAGCGCTGGTGGCCGCAAGCAGGGCCAGGCTGCTGAGCATGGCGTTGAGGCGGTATTGAGGCATGCGCGCATTGTAGGTCGGCCCCTTCGCGACCCGCTGCGCCAGGGGATGCGCTGGCCTCGGCGCGGGCCTGTGGCCTTGCTGCCAGCGGCTTGCCTGACAATGCGCCCATGAGCCAGAAAACCCTGCTGCTGGTCGACGGATCCAGCTACCTCTACCGCGCTTTTCATGCCATGCCCGATTTGCGGGCAGTGCCGGGCGACCCGGCCAGCCCGGCCACCGGGGCCATCCGCGGCATGATCAACATGATGCAAAAGCTGCGCAAGGACGTGCGGGCCGACTATGCCGCTTGCGTGTTCGACGCCAAGGGCCCGACCTTTCGCGATGCGATCTACCCGGCCTACAAGGCCCAGCGCGCCCCCATGCCCGATGACTTGCGCAGCCAGATTGAGCCCATCCATGAGCTGATCCGGCTCATGGGTTGGAAGGTGCTGGATGTACCGGGGGTCGAGGCCGACGATGTGATCGGCACCCTGGCCAGCCTGGCTGCCGCCCAGGGCGTGGAGGTGACCGTCTCCAGCGGCGACAAGGATCTGTCGCAGCTGGTCAATTCGCACATCACCATCATCGACACGATGAACGACAAGCGCCGCGATGTGGCCGGCGTGCTGGCTGAATTTGGCGTGCCGCCCGAACGCATGGTGGATTTTCAGGCCCTGGTGGGCGATGCGGTGGACAACGTGCCGGGTGTGCCCAAGGTGGGGCCCAAGACAGCGGCCAAGTGGCTGCAGGAATACGGCACGCTCGATGCGCTGATCGAGCGCGCCCAGGAGATCAAGGGCGTTGCCGGCGAAAACCTGCGCGCCAGCCTGAACTGGCTGCCTACCGGGCGCGAGCTTTTGACCATCAAGACCGACTGCGACCTGAGCGGCCATGTGCAGGGTCTGCCGGATCTGGGCGACCTGCATCTGGCCGAGCAGCAAGGTCCGGCCCTGCTCGATTTCTATGAGCGCTATGGCTTCAAGACCCTGGCTCGCTCGCTGCAGGGGCAGGCGCCTGCCGCCATCGAAGACGCTGCCCCGCCAGCTTCTGGCGAGTTGTTCAGCCGGCCTGCCTTGGACCTGCAGTACGAGACCGTGCTCAGCTGGCCGGCTCTGGAGGCCCTGATTGAGCGTTTGCAGGCGGCCCCTCTGGTGGCCCTCGATACGGAGACCGACTCCTTGGTCGAGATGCGAGCGCGCATCGTCGGCCTGAGCTTTAGCCTGGGCCCGGGCCAGGCGGCTTATCTGCCGCTGGCCCATGACTACCCGGGTGCGCCCGATCAGCTGCCGCTTGAGCAGGTGCTCGCCCGTCTGAAGCCCTGGCTGGAGGATGCAGGGCGGGCCAAGCTGGGCCAGCACATCAAGTACGACCGCCATGTGTTTGCCAACCACGGCATCGAGGTGCGCGGCTACCGCCATGACACCATGCTGCAAAGCTATGTGCTCGAAGCGCACAAGCCGCATGGCTTGAGCAGCCTGGCCGAGCGCCATGTCGGCCGGCGCGGTATCAGCTATGAAGACCTGTGCGGCAGGGGCGCCAACCAGATCAAGTTCGGCCAGGTCGAGATTGCCAAGGCGGCTGAGTATTCCTGCGAGGACGCCGACCAGTGTTTTGACGTCCACCGCGTGCTGTGGCCGCAGATCGAGGCCGACGCGCAGCTGCGCTTCATCTACGAGCTGGAGATTGCCTCTAGCGAGGCGCTGTTTCACATCGAGCGCCACGGCGTTCTGATTGATGCACCCATGCTGGCGCGCCAGAGTGCTGAGCTGGGCCTGCGCATCGTGGCGCTGGAGCAGCAGGCCTATGAGCTGGCGGGCCAGCCCTTTAACCTGGCCAGCCCCAAGCAGATTGGAGAGATTTTCTTTGGCAAGCTGGGCCTGCCGGTGGTCAAAAAAACCGCCACTGGCGCGCCCAGCACCGACGAGGAGGTGCTGGAAAAGCTGGCCGAAGACTATCCGCTGCCGGCCAAGATTTTGGAGCACCGCAGCCTGTCCAAGCTCAAGGGCACTTACACCGACAAGCTCGGCGCGATGGCCGATCCGCGCACCGGCCGGGTCCATACCCACTATGCGCAGGCGGTGGCGGTGACTGGGCGCCTGTCTAGCAACGACCCCAACCTGCAGAACATCCCGATCCGCACGCCCGAGGGGCGCCGGGTGCGCGAGGCCTTTGTCCCCCCGCCAGGCTGGCTGATTGCCAGCGCTGACTACTCGCAGATCGAGCTGCGCATCATGGCCCATATCAGCGAAGACCCGGCTCTGCTGGCTGCCTTCAGCCAAGGGCTGGACGTGCACAAGGCCACCGCTGCCGAGGTGTTTGGCGTGAGCTTGGAGCAGGTCAGCAGCGAGCAGCGCCGCTATGCCAAGGTGATCAACTTCGGCTTGATCTACGGCATGAGCAGCTTTGGCCTGGCCAAAAACCTGGGTATAGAAACCAAGGCGGCTGCGGCCTACATCGACCGCTACTTTCAGCGCTATCCGGGCGTCAAACGCTATATGGACGAAACCCGCTTGATGGCCAAAAGCCAGGGCTATGTGCAGACGGTCTTTGGGCGGCGCCTGTACCTGCCCGAGATCAACTCGCCCAACGGCCCCCGGCGCGCCGGCGCAGAGCGGGCGGCCATCAATGCGCCCATGCAGGGCACCGCCGCTGACCTCATCAAGATGAGCATGGTGCAGGTTTTGCAGGCCATCGCCGCGCAGCAGCGCCAGTGCCGCATCATTATGCAGGTGCATGACGAACTGGTGCTGGAGCTGCCCGAGTCTGAAAAAGACTGGGTGCGCAGCGAGCTTCCCCGACTGATGGCCGGTGTGGCCCAGTTGCGGGTGCCGCTGCTGGCCGAGGTCGGCTTTGGGCCCAACTGGGAACAGGCGCACTGAGCTTGAAGCACTTGGGGCGCAGGCTGAGCCGATAACCCTGCGCCGCAGTCGGGGCGGCTTCTTTCTATGATTCGCCCAACCCTTCACAACTTTCCAGGAGACTTCCCCATGATGAACCAAGATTTGCTGGCCGACAGCCAGGCTTTGCTCGACAGCCCGGCCGAGGCCGCGCCAGCTTCGCGCCGCACTGCCCTCAAGGCGGCTCTCGGCGTGGGCTATGCCGCAGCGGCCATGCCCATCATGGCGCAGACCGCCATCAAAACCCCGGCCGACGGTCTGCGCACCGGTGAAATCAGCTTTGAAGTGGCAGGGTTCAAGGTGCCGGCCTATTTCGCCGCGCCTGCGGGCAAGACCGATCTGCCGGTGATTTTGGTGATCCACGAGATTTTTGGCGTGCATGAGTACATTGCCGACACCGCCCGTCGGCTGGCCCGGGCCGGCTTTATGGCGGTGGCGCCTGAACTCTTTGCTCGCCAGGGCGACCCGAGCAGCTATGGCGAAATCGCCAAGCTGCAGTCCGAGTTGGTCAGCAAGGTGGGCGACGCCCAGGTCATGGCCGACCTTGATGGAGCGGTCAAATGGGCCTCGGCCAATGGCGGCAGCGCGCAGAAGGTGGGCATCACCGGCTTTTGCTGGGGTGGCCGCATCACCTGGCTTTATGCCCAGCAGCGTCCGGTCAAAGCCGGTGTGGCCTGGTACGGGCGTCTGGTGGGTGCCAGCTCGCCAATGACGCCCAGCCATCCGGTGCAGGGCGCGGCCAATATGCAAGGGCCGGTGCTCGGCTTGTATGGCGGCGCCGACGCAGGCATTCCGGTGGCCACGGTTGACCAGATGAAACAGGCGCTGGCCGAGGCGGCGGGCAAAGGTAACCGGGCTGCGCAGCAATCGAGCTTTGTGGTCTACCCGGATGCACCGCACGCCTTCCACGCCGACTACCGCCCCAGCTACCGCAAAGAGCCGGCTGAAGACGGCTTTCGCCGGGCGGTGGAGTGGTTCCGTAGCCACGGCTTGAGCTGAGCGGCGCGCCCTCATGGGGGGTGGCCTTTGAGATTGGGATAATCGGGCTGCGGGTCTGGCCTTGACGTGGCCATGGCTTCGCAGTCCCGGGAGGCAGCGCAGCTGGCACTCGGGCCTGGCCCTGGGCCCGACCGACGACCTGATTGCCTCTTTTTATGATCCTGACCGCCATCCTCTTGGCCACCCTGGCTGCCGGCATCGGCAGCGTCTGGCTTGCGGCCCTGCTGGGCTTTGGCCTGCTAGCGCGCTACACCCAGCACATGCTCAGCATGGCCGCTGGCGCCCTGCTCGCGACCTCCTTCATGCTGCTGCTGCCCGAGGCCTTCGAGTCCGATGTGTCTCCTCAGCGCCTGTTTGCCACCGTCCTGCTGTCGTTGGTTTTCTTTTTCCTGCTTGATAAGGCCGAGCTCTGGCACCATGGCCATGAGCATGGCAAGTCTGCGAAGGTCGAGCCGGGGGCGCGCGAGGAGGAGGGCGGGGGCCACCACGGGCACCACCATGCGCATGACCATGGGCATAGTCACGGCGAGACCCTCAAGTCCGGCGGCTGGGCGGTGCTGGCCGGCGATAGCCTGCACTGCTTTGCCGACGGTGTGCTGATTGCCTCGGCCTTTATGGCCGACATGAGGCTGGGTGTGCTGGCGGCTCTCGCGGTGTTGATGCACGAAGTCCCGCATCACATGGGCGACCTGACGGTGGTGCGCGCCAGCAGCGACAACCGGCGTGCGGCCCTGATCAAGGTGTCGATGGCCGGCTCGGTCACCGCCCTGGGCGGCTTGGTGGGCTTCTTTCTGGTCGAGCAACTGCACGAGCAACTGCCTTACTTTCTGGTGGTGGCCGCCAGCAGCTTCATGTATGTGGCTCTGGCCGACCTGATTCCCCAGTTGCAAAAACGCCTGAGCATGCGCCAGACCGGCGCCCAACTCTTCTGGCTGGGCCTGGGCCTGGGCCTGGTCAGCCTGGCGGCGCAAATCGCGCACAGCGGTCACGGCCACTGAGCTTGCCGGCGCGGTGCCGGCCGACACCGCAACGCGAAGCCCACCCCCCATAGGGCTGCCGCCTGGGCCCGATCATGGCTGTAGGTGGCGCAGGCAAGCTGATGACTTGGGCTTCGCCGGCCGATGAGGTCGGTGCCCGGGCAGTTTGTCACTAGCGCCTTTCTTCGTTCGATGTTAGAAAGGGTGCACTATGAAACACACAAACTACCGCCGTACCAGCCTGGCTTTGACCAGCTTGGTATTGGCTCTGCAGGCGCAGCCTGTATTGGCGCAGGGTGAAATCACACCTTCGCCGTCGATGCGGCCGGACACCGCTGCTCGTCCCGGGGGCTTGAGTTCGGTAGACCGAACCTTTCTCTTGCGCGCCTCGGCTGACGAGTTGTTCGAGCTGGAAATGAGCCGCTTGGCAGCGGAAAAGTCCACCGCTCCCGATCTTCAAGCCTATGCCAAAAAGCTGGTCGAGCAGCATCTGGCGGTGCAGCAGGAACTTGCTGGCTTGGCCCAATCCAAGGGTTTGACTTTGCCCAACACCCTGAGCGCGGCTCGGCAACGCGAGATCATGAGCTTGCAAAGCCTGTCGGGCGATGACTTCGACCGCCAGTACTTTCAATCGGTGGGTCTGCGGGCGCACCGACAGAACATCAGTCTCTTCAGCGATGCCAGCCTGCGGTCGCAGGATCCGGATGTGCGGGCCTGGGCCAGCAAAATGCTACCGGCGCAGGAGCAACATCTGTCGGATGCCCGGGCTCTGCCGTCGGCCCGCAGGCTCACTTACACCCCCTTCGACTCGTCGACATCACAAACGGGGATGTAAGGGCCAGCTGAGCGTTGCTGGTGGTGCTTCGCCTTTAGCCGCGTGCCACCGGCCGGGCGGGGTCGCTGCACCACTGGCTCCAGCTGCCCGCAAACAGGGCAGCGCGGCCAAGGCCAGCGATCTCCATGGCCAGCAGGTTGGCGGTGGCGGTCACGCCGCTGCCGCACTGGTGGACCACGGTAGCCGGGTCGCGCCCGCCCAGCAGGCTCAGAAATTCTTGGCGCAGTTCCTCGGGGGTCCGAAAGCGACCTTGGGCGTCCATATTGAGGTTGTAGGGCCGGTTCAGGGCGCCGGGGATATGGCCGGCCACCGGGTCTAGGGGCTCGACTTCGCCGCGGTAGCGGGGCTCGGCACGGGCGTCGATCACCGTTTGTTGACTTTGGTTCAGCTCGCGCTCGACCTGCTCAACGGTTACCAGGGTCGCCAGCGGCGCATTGAGCGCAAAAGTGCCTGGTAAGGGTTGCTGGCCGGGCCCGCTTTCAAGTGCGCCGCCAATAGCCTGCCAAGCGGCCAAGCCGCCGTCGAGTACCGCCACCGCCTCATGGCCGCACCACTTGAGCATCCACCACAGGCGGCCGCAGAAGCTGCTGCCTTGGCGGTCGTAGACCACCACTTGCATACCGGCATTCAGGCCCATGCTGGCCAGCCACTGGGCAAAGCGCTGGCGGTCCGGCAGGGGATGACGACCGCCGCTGGCCGGTGCAGGCTCGGCGGCGCTGCGCTTGTCGCTCAGGTCGGTGTCGAGGTCGGCGTAAGTTGCGCCCGGCAGGTGCTCGGCCATGTATTGCTGTCGGCCCAGGCCGGGCTTCATCAGGTCGAAGCTGCAGTCAAAAATCTTCAGGGCTGCGCCTTGCTGCAGCAGGGTCTGAAGTTGCTCGGCGGTGATCAGGGTGGTGTGCATGGTGTGTGTCTCAGGAGTCCTGAGCGGGCGCGCCGGGCACAGTGCGCTCGCGCAGGATGGTCGCAAGGATGCCGCTGGCGGTGATGATCGCCATGCCCAGCCAGGCGATCAGGGCAATCTCGTCGCCGAACAACAGCAGGCTGTAGAGGGCGCCAAATACGATACCACTGTACTGGAGGTTGGCCACAAGCAGGGTGGCGCCTTGGCTGTAGGCGCGGGTCATGCACCACTGACCCAGGGTGGCCAGAGCGCCCATGGGGAGCAGCCACAGGCCTGCCTGCCAGTCCCAGACCGAGATGCCGCCCACCGCCATGCTCAGCGCGCCGCAGCCGGTGCAAGCCAGTGCGAAGTAAAACACGGTGCGCTCGGCCGGCTCGCCCAGGCGGCCCAGCGACGTCACCTGAAGGTAGGCCATGGCCGAGACCAGGCCGGACATCAGGCCGACGAGACCGGCGAACAACTGGTTTTGCTCCAATGTTGGCCGCAGGATCATCACCACGCCAGCGAAGCTGGCCAGAACGGCCAGCATCAACGGGCCCTGTTGAGCACTTGGCTGGCCCAGGCGAAGGCCCAGCAACAACTGCCCGCCGATCAGGAAAGCGCCGATCCAGATGCTGCTCATGTAGTTGAGCGTCATCGCGGTGGCCAGGGGCAGGGCGGCAATGGCGTAGTACCAGGCGCCCAGTGAGACCACGCCGCTGACGCTGCGCCAGCCATGGGCTGCGGGCACTGGGGTGCGCCAGTCGATCCGGCATGCGCGCAATGCCACGCCCATGATGAGGGCGCTGATCAGCCCCCGGTAGAACACCAACTCGCCGGCCTGGAAATGGGCGCTGGCGTATTTGACGCACACGCCCATGGTGGCAAAGGCCAGAGAACCCAGCAGCATCCACAGGGCCGCCCGCCGCTGCTGGGCCTGCGCTGGCACAAGCAGTGGATTCAAATGCTTTGGGTGGTTTTGGTGGCGCCCATTTCCCGCCGGTACCACTCGTGAAAGTGCTGCATGCCGTCTTCCATGGGGCTTTGATAGGGGCCGAATTCGTCGTCGCCGCGCTGCAGCAGGGCCAGTCGGCCGGCGTCCATGCGTTGAGCGATCTCGTCGTCTTCGACGCAGGTTTCCATGTAGGCGGCCTGCTGAGCCTCGACGAATTCGCGTTCGAAGGCGCAAATTTCTTCGGGGTAGTAGAACTCGATCAGGTTGAGCGTCTTGTTAGGCCCTTGTGGGTGCAGGCTGCTGACCACCAGCACATGCGGATACCACTCGACCATGATGTGGGGGTAGTAGGTCAGCCAGATCGCGCCGTACTTGGGCGGCTCGCCCTGACGGTATTGCAGCACCACATCGTGCCATTTTTTGTAGACGTCGGTGCCGGGCTTGCCGAGTTTGTCGGACACGCCCACCGTCTGTACCGAGTAATTGCGGCCCATCTGCCAGCGCAGGTCCTCGCAGGTGACGAAGTTGCCCAGGCCGGGGTGGAAGGGGCCGACGTGGTAGTCCTCGAGGTAGACCTCGATGAAGGTCTTCCAGTTGTAGTTGCATTCGTGCAACTGAACCCGGTCGAGCTGAAAGCCGGTGAAGTCCAGGTCACTCAAGGCGCTCATGCCGGCCAGATCGCCTGCGATGTCGCGGCCGGTGTCCTCGAAGATCAGGCCGTTCCACGCGGTGGTTTTGTAGCGGTTGAGGTTCAGGCAGGGGTCGGTCTGAAAATGCGGTGCGCCTATCAGCTCGCCGGCGGTGTTGTAGGTCCAGCGGTGCAGCGGACAGACGATATTGCTGCCCGTGTTGCCGCGCCCCTTGAGCATCACCGCCTGGCGGTGGCGGCAGACGTTGGAGATCAATTCGATGCCGCTGGCGTTGCGCACCAGGGCCCGTCCTTCGGCCTC
Organism: Polaromonas sp.; assembly: GCA_044352515.1. Classification (GTDB taxonomy): domain Bacteria; phylum Pseudomonadota; class Gammaproteobacteria; order Burkholderiales; family Burkholderiaceae_C; genus Polaromonas. Next base: position 4,883 of record JBILDR010000009.1, on the reverse strand, counting down.
CTGGGGCAGGGCGTAAAAGTCGCCCACCTCGGGCACAGCCAGGGTATGACCGAGGTACTTCGGGCCGCGGGCGAACAGCTTTTGTTGCTCGCGCTCGTAGAGGCCCGTGTCGAAGTAGCTGCTCACCGGCAGCTGGCTGGTCGCTTGCAGCAGTCGAAGGCTCAGATCGGACATGTTGGAGGGCTGTAACGCCGGCAAAGGCCATCGGGGGCTGCGCTGTGCCCCAAGGGCGCGCACAGCCAACTCTCATCTTCCAGCGGGGCTTAGCCCGCCCAAGAGGGCCAAGGATTGTACCCCCGAGGGTCGTCAGGTCCAGTTTGGCAGGGGCCTTGGTGACGGCCGGGTGTCGCCCGCGGAACGATTTGACACATTGCTGTGTCAGGCGCTCTTGGCAGCAGGTCGGCAGAGCCTAGAATGGTTGAGTCTTTAACTCAGGTGAAGAGCCCGATGGCCATGCCAGAACCCAGTGATTCGAGCCCGCCCGTGCCGGTAGCGGCTGACTTTGAGTCGGCCATGCGTGAACTCGAGCAATTGGTGGCCCGCTTAGAGGGCGGCCAATTGGCCTTGGACCAGCTGCTGGGAAGCTACCAACGGGGCACTGAGTTGCTGAGTTTTTGCCGGGGCAAACTCAATGCTGTCGAAAATCAGATCAAGGTGCTTGAAGGCGGCGAGCTCAAGCCTTGGTCGGCTGCGTGAGGGGAGTCCAACTTGATACAAGCCCAAGCAAAGGCAGTCCAGGCGTTCGAGCCCTCAGCGGCCGGTTTTGACCTGGATTCCTGGATGACCGAGCAGTTGGCCGCAGTGGAGGCGGCCTTGGGGGATTGGGTGGCGCCGGCGGGCAGCACACCGCCTAGCCTGGCCGAGCCCATGCGTTATGCGGTGCTCGACGGCGGCAAGCGCATGCGGCCCTTGTTGGTGTTGGCGGCCAGCCAGGCGGTGTCGGGCAAGCCTGAGGCTGCGATGCGTGCGGCCTGCGCGGTCGAACTTATTCATGCCTATTCCTTGGTGCACGATGACATGCCTTGCATGGACAACGATGTGCTGCGCCGGGGCAAGCCCACGGTGCATGTGCGCTACGGCCAGGCCAGCGCCATGCTGGCAGGCGACGCGCTGCAGGCTTTGGCCTTTGAGCTGCTGACTCCCGAGGGCAGCTTGGTGCCTATGGCGATGCAGGCCAGCCTGTGCCGCATGCTGGCGCGGGCCGCAGGCGGGCAGGGCATGGCCGGCGGCCAGGCCATCGATCTGGCCAGCGTCGGGCTGGCCATCAGCTCCGAGCAGCTGCACGAGATGCACAAGCTCAAAACCGGCGCCTTGCTGCTGGCCAGTGTGATGATGGGCGCGGCCTGCGGCTCGCCCAGCGCTCAGGCGCAGGCCGCCCTGAGCGACTACGGCACGGCCATGGGCTTGGCCTTCCAGGTGGTCGACGATATTTTGGATGTAACCGCCGATTCGCAGACGCTGGGTAAGACGGCCGGCAAGGATGCCGCCCAGGACAAGCCTACCTTCGTCTCACTCATGGGCCTGCAGGCCTCGCGCAATTACGCGCAGGAGCTGCTGTCACAGGCCCAAGCGAGCCTGCGCCACAGTCAGCTGCCAGACACCAGAGCCCTGTGGGCGCTGGCCGATAAATTGGTTCACCGCGCGTTCTGACGCCGCCAGATCCTTCAAACGCATTTCAAGGAGCAGACCATGCATCCCTTGCTTGAAACCATCAACAGCCCGGCCGATCTGCGGCGCCTCAAGCGTGCCGATTTGGGCCCGCTGGCCAAGGAGCTCCGGTCGTATTTGCTGCAAAGCGTCTCGCGCACCGGCGGGCACCTGAGCTCCAACCTGGGCACGGTCGAGCTCACGGTGGCCTTGCATTACGTGTTCAACACGCCCGAAGACAGGCTGGTCTGGGATGTGGGCCACCAGACCTATCCGCATAAGATCCTGACCGGCCGGCGCGAGCGCATGCCCACGCTGCGCCAGTTCGGTGGCTTGTCGGGTTTTCCGCGCCGCGACGAAAGCGAGTACGACACTTTCGGCACCGCCCATTCGTCCACCTCGATTTCGGCTGCCTTGGGCATGGCCATGGCGGCCAAGCAAAAGGGTGAGCAGCGCCACTCGGTGGCCATCATCGGCGACGGCGCCATGACCGCCGGCATGGCTTTTGAGGCGCTGAACAACGCCGGCGTGACCGACTGCCGCCTGCTGGTGATCCTCAACGACAACGACATGAGCATCAGCCCGCCGGTGGGCGCGCTCAACCGCTACCTGGCGCAGCTCATGAGCGGGCAGTTCTACGCCGCCGCCAAGAGTGTGGGCAAGCAGGTGCTCAAGAACGCGCCGCCGCTGTTTGAGCTGGCCAAGCGCCTGGAGGCCCATGCCAAGGGCATGGTGGTGCCGGCCACGCTGTTCGAGGCCTTCGGCTTTAACTACATCGGGCCGATTGATGGGCACGACCTCGACTCGCTGATTCCCACCCTGGAAAACATCAAGCACCTCAAAGGCCCGCAGTTCCTGCATGTGGTGACCAAGAAAGGTCAGGGCTATCAACTGGCCGAGGCCGATCCGATCGCTTATCACGGCCCGGGCAAGTTCGACCCGGCCGTCGGCCTGACCAAGCCGGCCACCGCGCCCAAGCAGACCTTCACCCAGGTTTTTGGCCGTTGGCTGTGCGACATGGCCGAGCAGGACAAGCGCCTGGTCGGCATCACGCCGGCCATGCGCGAGGGCTCGGGCATGGTGGAGTTTCACCAGCGCTTCCCCGAGCGCTACCACGACGTGGGCATTGCCGAGCAGCATGCGGTGACCTTTGCCGCCGGCATGGCCTGCGAGGGCCTCAAGCCGGTGGTGGCGATTTATTCGACCTTCCTGCAGCGCGGCTACGACCAGCTGATTCACGACGTGGCCCTGCAGAACCTGCCGGTGGTGTTTGCGCTGGACCGTGCCGGCCTGGTGGGCGCCGACGGTGCCACCCATGCCGGTAACTACGACATTGCCTACATCCGCTGCATTCCCAATATGGCGCTGGCCTGCCCGGCCGACGAGAAGGAATGCCGGCAGTTGCTCAGCAGCGCTTTCGAGCAGAACCACCCGGTAGCGGTGCGCTACCCGCGTGGCGCCGGCGCTGGCGTGGCCACCGAGCCGGGCTTGCAGGCCCTGCCTTACGGCAAGGGCGAGATCCGCCTGCAGGGCCGGGGCGTGGCCATCCTGGCCTTCGGCACCTTGCTCTACCCGGCTCTGGAAGTGGCGCGCAAGCTGGGCCTGACGGTGGTCAATATGCGCTGGGCCAAGCCGCTCGATACCGAATTGCTGATGCAAGTGGCCAGCTCGCACGAGGCCCTTGTGACGGTGGAAGAGGGCGCGGTGATGGGGGGCGCAGGCAGCGCGGTGAGCGAGGCGCTGGCGCAGGCGGGCATCAGTCGGCCGCTGTTGCACCTGGGCCTGCGCGACGAATTCATCGAGCACGGCGATCCTGCCCTGCTGCTGGCCCGCCAAGGGCTCGATGCGGCGGGCATCGAGGCTTCGGTGCGCGAGCGCTTTGCGCCTGTGCTGGCCGCCAAGGCCAGCCTCAAGTCGGTGGCCTGAGGTGGCCGGTAAGCCGCTGGCCAGGCTGCGGCCCGGGCTGCGCTGGGGCTGATACGGCATGACGGGCTTTGCAGGCCGAGCGCCCTTGCCGGCCTTGAGCGATACCCAGCAATGGCTGGCAACGCCGCTGGTGCGCCAGGCTGGCCGGGAGGTGCTGTCGCTGGCACTGATGGACGCGCGCAATCACACCCTGCGGCTGCTGGAGGTGTTCGAGCAGGCTCAGGGCTGGTCGGATGCGCCCTCGGCGCAGTGCCCTTCGGTGACCGGCTTGGTCGGCCGCATCGCCTGGTTTCAGGAGCGCTGGATTTTGCGCAATCTGCAGCGCCATCTGGGCGCTCGGTGCGAACCTGGCGCTCCCCGGTTGGCGCCGCTGCGGCCTGAGGCCGACGACTGGTGGGAGGACCCGAACGCGCTGGCGATGCTCAGCGGGCGGCCCGGCCTGGCCGACTTGCGGGCCGACCTGTTGCAGATTTTGGAGTCCACCCTGGACCTGCTGGCCCTGGCGCCCGAGACCGACGAGGGCCTGTACTTTTTCCGCCTGGCCTTGCACCATGAAGACTTGCAGGGCGAGCGCCTGCTGCAGTGCATGCAGGCTGCGGGGCTGCGACCTGCCCGCGAGTGGGTGCAGGCCTTGACCCCGCGCGCCTTTGCGCCGCGCGAACCGCTGCTCCTGCCAGCCACCCGGGCCCGCCTGGGTAGCGATGGGCCGGGCTTTGCGTTTGACAATGAGCAAGCATCCCACAGCCTGTCGGTGCCTGAGTTCGAAATCGACGCCCAAGCGGTCAGCTGGGGCCAGTTCGTGGAGTTCGTCGACGATGGGGGCTATGACCGCCAGGACCTGTGGCTGCCCGCAGGCTGGGCCTGGCTGCAGGCCTTGGCTCAGGGCGAGGGCCGCCGCGGGCCGCGCTATGTGGAGTAATTGGGCGCGGCCAGCGGCGCCGTCACCCAGGTTCGATTCGGGCAAGCCACGCGTCCGGCAGCGGGGCAGCCGGTGATGCACCTGAGCTGGTGGGAGGCCGAGGCCTGGTGCCGCTGGGCTGGCCGCCGTCTGCCCTTTGAGTCCGAATGGGAAGTGGCCGCAGTCAACGCCAGCGGGCGCGGCTTTACCTGGGGCGATGTGTGGGAATGGACCGCCAGCAGTTTTTTCCCTTACGAGGGCTTTGTCAGCGGCCCAGACGCCGCTTATTCGCAAAGCGGCTTCGGGCGCACCAAGGTGCTGCGCGGCGGCTCGCGGGCGAGCCCAGCGCGGCTGAAGTCGCCGCGCTTTAGGAACTTTGCGCCGCCTGAGGCCGACGCGCTGTTTTGCGGCT
>JBILDR010000265.1:0-4408 GCA_044352515.1 Polaromonas sp. | reverse complement strand
ATTTCAGCCGAAGGATCGAGCTGGCACAGGCTGCCGCCGACCGTGCCCCGGTTGCGCGTCTGCCGGTGGCCAACATGGCCGATGGCCTCGCGCAGCAGCGGCAGACGACGAGCGATCACATCGGAAAACTCGATGTCGCGCTGGCGGGTGGCCGAGCCGATCTCGATGGATTGGCCCCTGTCAGTGATGTGTGCAAGCTCGCCAATGCGGCCTATGTCCACCAGCACCTCAGGAAAGGCAAAGCGCATATTGAGCATAGCCAGCAGCGACTGCCCGCCAGCAAGGATGCGAGAGCCCTCCATCTCATGAAGGGCAGCGAGGGCCTCATCCAGCGTCTGCGGCAGGACGTACTGAAAGGAAGGCGCCTTCATGAGGGCCTCAGATCTTGGACAGATCGAGCGAGGAGCGAGCGAACAGTTCCTCCGCCGCGACATGGCGCACCGACAGGCCCTGCCCGTGGTGGTACTGCGCGAACTTGTCGATGACATGGCGATTGGCATCGAGCCCATAAGGCCAATAGTCGTCGCCCATCAAGGCCTTGGCCTCGTTGTGATGATGCACCATCCAAGGCAGCGAGACGGCCAGGTGGCAGATCTCGTTGAGCTCATGAACCGCCAGGGCCTTGGCCTTGAGGAAGGCCTTGTAGACGCTGACCGCCAGCCACGGATGCTGCTCGACCAGGGTCTTGCGAATGCCCACCATGTGCATGATGGGGAAAATACGGGTGCGCCGGAAGTAGTCCTTCTCGTCCTGGATGTAGTCCTTGAACAGGCGACCGACATGCGGCGCACCGCGCAGAAAGCACGACGGTGCGCGCGCGCCAATATAGCCATCGAGCTCGCCGGCCTCGAGCATGCCCGACAGGGTTTTGTCATCGGGAATTTGCTGCAGGTCGACCGAGTCAGGCAGCAAGATCGGCGCCCGCTCGCCGCGACCGGCCTCCTCAATGCCGCCGCGCCTCCAGTGGATGTCGCTGGGCTTGACACCAAACTCCTCTTCAAGGATGCCGCGGATCCACACATTGGCAGTGATCTGGTACTCCGGCACGCCGATACGCTTGCCTTTGAGGTCCTGCGGACGGTTGATGCCCCGGTCGGTGCGCACGTAAACACCCGACTGCCGAAACACCCGCGAGAGGAAAGCCGGCACCGCCACATACTGGTTGTCGCCACGGGCGGTGGTCATCATGTGGCTGCTCATGGAAATTTCGGTGATGTCGAATTCGCCATAGCGGAAGGCGCGGTGAAACGCCTCCTCCGGCTCCAGCGGCACCGCCGTGATCTCGCAGCCCTCAACCTGCACACGTCCATCGAACAAAGCCTGGGTTCGGTCGTAATTGCCGACCGACATGCTCAGCTTGAGTTTGCTCATCTTCTACCTTAGTGGGGTTGATCGAAATCAATCGACTTTCAGATTCAAGCGCTTGGCGATGACACTCATGCGATCAATGTCGGCATGGACCACCCGCTGGAACTGAGCCGGGTTCTCAGTGGCCGGCGTGTACCCCAGATCCAGCAAGCGCTTTTGCATCTCCGGGTTTTGAATGATTTCGGCCACCACCTCGTAGATTTTTTGCTTGACCGGCTCAGGCGTGTTGCCCGGCACGCCCAGACCCTGCCACTGCGACATCTGAAAATCAGCCGAACCGCTTTCAGCCACAGTGGGCAGATCGGGCAGGAAGGGAGCGCGCTGGGCGGAGGTAATGGCCAAGGCGCGCAGCTTGCCCGTCTTGAGGTGCCCCAAGGCGCCCGAGACCGTCACCACGCCGAAGTCCAGCTGCGCGCCCAGCAGGTCGACCAGGGCCGGGCCGCAACCCTTGTAAGGCACATGTGAATTCTTGGCCTTGAAAGCAATATTGAGCAGTTCGCCGGCCAGGTGCGGGGCAGTGCCCGAGCCGCAGGACCCCCAGTTCATGGGGGCCTTGTTGGAAGCTGCCACCAGATCGGCCAGGGTTTTATGCGGCGACTGCGCCGGCACCAGCAACACCATGGGTGCATAGGCCACACCAATGACTGGCGCGAGGTCCTTGCGGGGGTCGTAGCCCAGCTTGGGGTAAATCGCCGGCGCCAGGGCATAGGAGTCATTCATCATCATCAGGGCCGAGCCGTCGTTGGGGCGGCCAGACACATAGGCGGCCGCCAGAGTGCTGCCGGCGCCCGGCCGGTTTTCGACCACCGCCGTCATACCGCGCTTTTGCAGCTCGGTGGCAATCATGCGGGCCAGCAGGTCCACGCCACCGCCTGGTGCAAAGCCCACGGTGATCTGCACCGATTTGGGGCCCCAACTCCTGTCTTGCGCACCCGCATGCGGAGCGCTGAGAAAAGCGGCGCCAACCAGGCCAGCCAGCACAGCGCGACGAAATAAGCCTCGGTGAAAAACAAAACCCATTTTTGAACTCCTTTGGTCAAACAAACGCAGTTCCAACACGCCAAATTATGCAAGTGTACCGACATTTTTTTCGCCAGCAACTCTCACACAGGCACCGCCTCCTTGGTGATTACCCGAGGGTCTGTCATTTCAGCCCATGAAAACAGGTCTCCGTGAAACCAACCCCTATGCAAACCCCACAAAAGCCTAGCGAAGATCGTGCCACGGCGTGGGCCGCCATAGACCCCAGAACCGGCACAAAAAGCAAGCCTCCAGCCAACTTGCCAAGCCCATGCATTGTGACTAATATACATGTGTGCTGAACGTTTTTACCCGGGCAAACCCTGATGCCGTCACAGTCCTTGCCATCACGGCTTTGCTGAGACACTGTAACCATGAATCGGTCTCAAAGCACAGCCGTTTAACAAGTGCGGGTATTCGTCCAAGCTGAACCAGCCAACACTGCGGCGCTCTCCTTCTGAAAGGCACCACCGAAGAGGTCTCTATGTACCAAAACCAAACCGTGATCGGCCTGACCGATGCGTCCAAACAGCCCGATCTGACCCAGTGCATCTGGCCCGCCGACGCGCTCAACACCATTCCCGACTGGGTCTACACCAGCCGCGCCCTGTATGACGCGGAGATGGACAAAATCTTTCGCGGTGACACCTGGAACTTCGTCGCCCTGGAGGCCGAAATTCCCAACGCAGGTGACTACAAGCGCTCCTATGTGGGCTCTACCCCAGTGGTGGTCTCGCGCACAGAGGATGGCTCCATCGCGGTGTTCGAAAACCGCTGCGCCCACCGCGGCGCCGAGTTCTGCCGCAGCCACCGGGGCAATGCCAAGGAGTTCGTCTGCCCCTATCACCAGTGGTCCTACGACCTCAAGGGCAATTTGCAGGGCGTGCCCTTCAAGCGCGGGGTCAACAAGCTCGGCGGCATGCCCAAGGACTTCAAAAATAGCGACTACGGCGCCCGTCAGCTGCGCGTGACCACACGCCACGGGGTCGTCTTCGCGTCCTACTCCGATAAGGTGGAGGCGCTCGAGGACTACCTGACGCCCGAGATCTTGGAGGAATTCGACACCACCTTCTCCGGCAAGCCGCTCAAGATCCACGGTTATTACCGCAATGAGTTGCCCTGCAACTGGAAGATGTACCACGAGAACCTGAAGGACCCTTACCACGCCACGCTGCTGCACTCCTTCCTGGTGGTCTTTGGTCTCTTGGTAGCGGGCAACAAGTCCCTGATGTTTGCCGACGCCAAGCACGGCCGCCACGGCATCATGGCCTCGGCCAAGTCGGAGGACAAGTACGCCAAGGTCTCCGATGAGAACAAAAAGGAAATGCGCTCCTTCCATGAAGGCCTGCGACTGCAGGACGAACGCTTTCTGGAGTTCATCAAGGAGTTCAATTCGCCCTGGTCGGTGACCATGATGACGATCTGGCCCAATCTGATCGTGCAGCGCGAGATGAACACCTTGGGTGTGCGTCACATCATCCCCAACGGGCCAGACAGCCTGATCATGGAATGGACCATGTTTGGCTATGCCGATGACACCCCCGAGATGGAGCGCCACCGCTTGCGCCAAGGCAATCTGATGGGGCCGGCAGGCTTCTTGGGCTTGGAAGACAACGAGGCCATGAAATTTGTCCAAGAAGGCGTGCGCCGCTCCAGCGAATCGGTCAACAACATCTTGCTCGACCCGGGCACCATCGGTACCTCGAGCACCCTGATCTCGGAAGCAGCAATACGCGCCATGTACGTCTACTACCGGCAAGTCATGGGTCTGAAGGTGCAAGGAGAAGCTGCATGACTAAGACCTACGCCCACCGCCCCTGCCGCGTCGATAGCCAACGCGCCGCGCAACTGCGGCAAGACATCGTTGCTTTCCACACCGAATACTGCAGCGTACTCGACCGTGGCGACCTGGAACAGTGGCCGCTGTTCTTCACCGAGGACGCCCTCTACCGCATCACCGGCCGCGAGAACGCCGAACTCGACCTGCCAGTCGGCCTGGTCTACTGCGAGGGCCGGGCCA
>JBILDR010000264.1:0-4420 GCA_044352515.1 Polaromonas sp. | reverse complement strand
AGCGGGCCAACCGCATCGTGGTGCTCGACCATGGACGGCTGATCGAGCAAGGCAGCCATGCCGATCTGGTGGCCCAAGGCGGCATGTACGCTAGGCTGGCGGCGCTGCAGTTCAACGCCTGAGCCTGCGCGGCCGCCCCCATCGTCCTGCAGCAGGACCCATGCAGGACCTGCATGAACTGAGGCAAAAGCAGCCTTGGACAGGGCTGCAGGCGCTGCCTATTCTCTGGGCCCTCCCCACTCCGTATTGGCCCACCCATGAGGCTCATCTCCGAGACTGCCTGTGCTCCTGCACAGACCCCAGCCCATATCCCGCCCTCCTACCTGCAGCCCGATGGCTTGGGGCCTTGGGGCAACTATCTGCAACAAGTCGATCGTGTTTTGCCGCATCTTGGAAACCTTTCGCGCTGGGTAGAAACGCTCAAGCGACCCAAGCGCATCCTGATCGTCGATGTACCCATTGAGTTGGACAACGGCACGGTGGCCCACTTTGAAGGCTACCGGGTGCAGCACAACGTCTCGCGGGGGCCCGGCAAAGGGGGCGTGCGCTTTCATCAAGACGTGACGCTGTCAGAGGTGATGGCGCTGGCAGCCTGGATGTCGATCAAAAACGCGGCGGTCAACGTGCCTTATGGCGGCGCCAAAGGGGGTGTGCGGGTCGATCCGCGCCTACTCTCTAGGGGTGAACTCGAACGAATGACTCGGCGCTATACCAGCGAGATCGGCATCATCATCGGCCCCAACCAGGACATCCCAGCGCCGGATGTGAACACCAATGAGCAAACCATGGCCTGGATGATGGACACCTACTCCATGAATGTGGGCGCCACCACCACCGGCGTGGTCACCGGCAAGCCGGTCGACCTGGGCGGCTCGCTCGGTCGCAAAGAGGCGACCGGCCGAGGCGTTTACACCGTCGGTCAACTCGCCTGCCAGCACCTGGGCCTGAGCGTGGCCGGCGCGCGCGTGGCAGTGCAGGGCCTGGGCAATGTGGGCGGGGTGGCGGCGCGCTTGTTTGCGCAAGCCGGCGCGCGGGTGGTGGCAGTGCAAGACCACAGCGGCACCATCTATAGCGATGCGGGCTTGGACATCCATGCCCTGCTGGCGCATGTGCAAGCCTATGGCGGGGTAGCCGGCTTTGCGCCGGCGCAGGCCCTGGAAAGTGAGGCCTTCTGGCAGCTTGAATCGGACATCCTTATTCCGGCCGCCCTGGAGCAGCAGATCACGCCCGAGCGGGCCCTGCGCCTGCAAACCCGGCTCATCCTGGAGGGCGCCAATGGCCCAACCCTACCTAGCGCCGACGACATTCTGGCCGAGCGCAACATCTTGGTCGTGCCCGACGTGATCGCCAACGCAGGCGGGGTGACGGTGAGCTATTTCGAATGGGTGCAGGACTTCTCCAGCTTCTTCTGGGACGAAGAGGAGATCAAGCGCCGACTGGTACGGGTCATGACCGAGGCCTTCAACGCGGTCTGGCAGGTCGCGGACGAGCGCCGGGTGAGTCTGCGCACGGCCGCCTTCATCGTGGCCTGCCGGCGCATCCTGCACACGCGCGAGCTGCGGGGCTTGTATCCCTGAGAGCGTCAGGCACCGGCCGCAAGGTCGCTGGGTCGTAAGGTCGCTGGGCCATCTCTTTAGACCTGGAAGTTGCAGTCGGCCATCGATGGACACGGGACTGCTGGGCAGGCGCAAACCTACGGCTTGACTCCCTATACCACTTCAGATATAAATTGAGCATGCCTGCGAATGAAAAGCCGCTTGAATGGATTGGTAGCAGCCACAAAGATTTGATGGCCTTGCCTGCAGACGTTCGGCGGCTTTTCGGCTTTGCCTTGTCACTGGCTCAGACGGGCGACAAGCATGAAGCGGCCAAAGTGCTCAGGGGGTTTAGTGGCGCGGGGGTACTTGAAGTGGTTGAGGACGACGCCGGTGGCACCTACCGCGCCGTATACACCGTCAAGTTTTCTGTGGCAGTCTTCGTCCTCCATTGCTTCCAGAAAAAGAGCAAGCACGGCATCGCAACGCCGAAGGAAGACATGGACATCATCCAGGCCAGGCTGAAAGTCGCCCAGGCCTACGCAAAGGAGTTGGAAAAATGAAAACTCGACGGATTGAAGGCGTTGAAGTGCACCGTGGCTCAGGCAATGTATTTGCTGACCTTGGCTTGCCTGATGCCGAAAAGCTCAAGATCAAAACGGGCTTGGTGATCGAAATCAGGAAAGCCATGAAAAGCCTTGGCCTGACCCAACAAGAGGCCGCCAAAAGAATGGGCATCACACAGCCCAGGGTCTCTGGAATGATGCGCGGCGATTTCACCAATCTGTCCGAGCGCAAGCTGATGGACTGCCTGACGCGGCTTGGCTACGACATTGAAATCACGGTACGTCCAGCCAAAGCTGAAACAGGGCATTTGATGCTTGCCTTGGCTTGAAATAAGGACTGTCAGTATTTTTTGAGGTGCGTCTGCCTGAATTGATTCTGGTTGGATGGTTCATTGTCCGGACGCCCCGCCAGGCCGTCGAAGCAAGCATCAGCTTTGGGTCACAATCTGCGCCAGATCAATTCGTGACCAGGAGACATGATGCTTTTCCCCACCACCATTGTTGGCAGCTACCCCCAGCCTGATTGGCTGATCGACCGCGAAAAACTCGCCGGACGCTTTCCGCCCCGGGTGCGGGCTAAAGAGCTGTGGCGGGTGGCTGAGCCGTATTTGCAGCAGGCCATGGACGACGCCACGGTGCTGGCCATACGGGCACAGGAAGATGCCGGGCTGGACATCATCACCGACGGGGAAATTCGCCGGGAGAGTTATTCCAACCGCATCGCCACCGCGCTCGAAGGCGTGGACATCGACAACCCGGGCACCGCGCTGGACCGCTCGGGCCACCCCAACCCGGTGCCACGCATCGTGGGTAAGGTGCGGCGGGTGCGGCCGATCGAGGTCGAGGACCTGCTGTTCCTGAAGAAGCACACCACGCGTCAGGTCAAGATCACCGTGCCCGGCCCCTTCACCATGCTGCAGCAGGCGCAAAACGACTTTTACGCCTCGGAAGAAGAAGCTGCGATGGACTATGCGGTGGCCATCAACGAAGAACTCAAGGATCTGTTCGCCCATGGCGCCGATGTGGTGCAGATCGACGAGCCCTATATGCAGGCGCGGCCTGAAAAAGCGCGTCAATACGGCATCCGCGCACTCAACCGGGCTTTGGAAGGCATCACCGGCAAGACGGCGGTGCACATCTGCTTTGGCTATGCCGCCATCATCCATGCCCGTCCGAACGGCTACAACTTTCTGCCCGAGCTGGCCGCCTGCAGCTGCCAGCAAATTTCCATTGAGACGGCCCAATCCAACCTGGACTGCGCGGTACTGCAAAGCCTGCCGGGCAAGCAGATCATGGTGGGCTGCCTGAACCTGGAAGACCCCAGCATTGAATCGCCGGTGGTGGTCGCCTCCCGCGTCAAACGGGCGCTGCAGTACATCTCGCCCGAGCAGGTGATTTTGGCGCCCGACTGCGGCATGAAATACCTGCCGCGTGATGTGGCCGACGGAAAGCTGCGCGCCATGACCGAAGCGGCCAAGATCCTGCGCGCTGAATACAGCCGCTGAACAGCTTTACTGCAGGGGCTCTTTGAGGGCGTCGGGCAGCAACAAGGGCATCACCGCGATGCCCTCGTCCAACAGGGCTGCTGCCTCGTCGGGAGTGGTGCGGCCCCGGATGCCGCGCTCGGGCAGCTCGCCATGGTGCATCTGACGGGCCACATCGGCGAACTGCTCGCCCACGTCTTCGGTGCGGGCGACGACTTCACGCATGGCCTTGAGCCACAGGGCTTGCAGCTTGGGGTCGGCCATCGCGGCAGCCATCTCCTGAGGCACCGGTGCGGAAGCTGGCTGAGGGGCTTGCGGCGCAGGCGATGCGCCTAAATTGAGCCGCGGCGCACTGAGCTGTTTTTCGACAGCCGCATCGCCACAGACTGGGCAGCTGACCAGCCCACGCCCGAGCTGCGACTGAAAATCATCTTCAGAGGCGAACCATCCCTCGAACACATGCTGATGCGCGCATTTGAGGTCGAGGACTTTCATGGCACCAATTATCGCGCCGATGCTGAAAAATCCGCTGGCTGTGGTTTATGCCGCTGACAGCACAGGCAGCCGAGCGAAAACCTGCTCAAGCGCCCTGCCAGTCCAGCGACCACAACCCCGAGCGCAGATTCTGCGCCCAGAGCAGGCAAAACTGGGTCTTGGCGTCGGTGAGCTGGCCGGCTCGGGCCCATGCCTGCAGTTGTTCCAGGCTGACGGCAAACACGTCCAAGAATTCGCCTTCGTCGAGCTGACGCTCGCCGGCGCTCAAGCCCCGGGCGAAAAACAGGTGAATGACTTCCGTCGAGTAGGCGATGGCCAGGTGCACAGGACCGGCATAGGC
>JBILDR010000220.1:0-5485 GCA_044352515.1 Polaromonas sp. | reverse complement strand
CAGCTGCAGCAGGTCGTCGGTCTCCAGGGCCTGGATCTGGGTGGTTGACAGGGCCATCAGCTGCGCCGAGCTCAGGGCCTTGACCTGGGCTGTGGTCAGGGCGACCAGCGCGTCAGAGGACAGGCCTCGGGTCTGTGTAGTGGTCAGTGCAGCAATCTGAGCGGTTTCGAGCGCAGCGAGCACATCGGTTTGGAAGCTGTTGAGCTGGGCGGCACTCAATTGTCGGATGTCAGTGCTGTCAAAGTATTGCAGAGCTGCACTTGTGAAGCTGTTGAGTTGCGCGGTGGTCAACTTGCTCACCTGGCTGGCTACCAAAAGGTCCTTGAGTTCATAAACAGGGGCAAGGCTCGCGGCATTGAAGGCCCCAATTTGGTTACCGCTCAGAATGAGTACGTCTTGAGCCTCAAAGGCGGCAATTTGGGCACTTGAAAGCTGATTGATTTGAGCGGTCGACAGAGCCCGGACATCTGAAGTGCTTAGGGAAGCGATTTGAGATGTCGTCAGGTATGACACCTGATTGGCTGATAGTGCACTGATGAAAGACATGGTCGCTCCTGGCGGGCCGGCCGCGGGCTAGAAAACTTAGACTATTTACGTTCGGGGCCTCTTCTGAGACCCCTCGTCTTCCCTGATTCGGATCGACTAAAAAAAACTTGAGGGGTTTTTTTTGTTGAGTCGAAGTTTTTTGCCTCTCCAATTTCTAGTTCAGTGGCAAGGGTTTGCCGCTCAGGAAATGGTTTAAATATTTTTAAATCAATACTTTTGCTGCTTTAATTAATACTTAATTGTTATTTTTATCTATATGTGAAATTAGGAGGAGCTTGACGTCTTTCGGCATGTTTTGTGCTTGTTGATGGCGTTTTGACATGGAGGCAAGTGATGAACGCAGTTTTGGATAGGGTGGAGCCGCAAAGCCAGGCTCAGGAGGCCGTCACCAAGGGACCTGCGCTCGACATCACTCAATGGGCTCGGGAAGGCCGAATGCCGCTGGCTGATTTGATGGCTTATGCCGATCAACTGCAGTCCCAGGGGCACTTGCAGGCGGCATGTAACTTATACGGTTTATGGCTGGGGGCGAGCCAGGATCCCCGGCGGCATGTGGCCTATTTCAATTACGGCACCTTGCTTCAATCCAATGGGCAATCTGAGCAGGCCATGTTGGCGTATCAGGCCGCGCTGGCGATCGACCCCCAGTTCGCGCAAGCCAACATCAACCTGGGTCTAACCTTGGAGCGCTTGGACAAATCTGAGCAGGCACTCCAGGCTTGGGCCAGGGTGGTGGGGCAACGCTTGCTGTCAGGGGGACCCTCCGTCGAACTGCAGACCACGGCACTCAATCACATCGGTCGGGTTCAGGAGCAGCTCAAGCAGTACGTTCAGGCGGAGCAGGCTTTGGAAGACAGCTTGCGCCTCAATCCCCGCCAGCCGGGTGTGATCCAGCATTGGGTGCATATTCGCCAGAAGGCTTGTAAGTGGCCGGTCTACAAGGCGCTGCCGGGAATCAGCATGGGTGAAATGGTGCGCGCTACGTCGCCACTGGCCATGCTGGCGCTGACGGATGATCCCGTGCAGCAGTTGCTCACAGCCCAGTCCTTCGTTGGACGGACATACTCAACCAAGGAGGAAAGGCTTTCTGATGGAAGGATCTACCACCACCAAAAACTCCGAATTGGCTACGTGTCGGCCGATTTGCGCGAGCATGCAGTGGGATTCTTGCTACCGGCCTTCTTCAAGGCGCATGACGAGGCTCTTTATGAGCTGTATGCCTATGATTACACCAAGGAAGAAGATACGTCGGTGCGCAGGCAGATACTCAGTCAGTTTCAACAAGTGCGCTCCATCCACCAACTGTCGGATCGCGAGGCGGCCCAGCTTATCTTGGACGACGAAATCGATATTCTGATCGACCTGCACGGACTCAGTTCGGGGGCGCGGCCAGGTATCTTTACTTTGCATCCGGCGGTTCGTCAGGGCACATATCTAGGATTTATCGGCAGCACAGGCATGCCTTGGTTTGATTTTGTACTCGCCGATCGCCACGTGCTCCCCCCGGAATTGGCGGTTCATTTTATAGAAAAGCCTGTCTACATGGAAGGCACCTTCCTGCCACCTGCAGAAGTGCCGTTTCCCTTGCCCATTGTCGGCAGGAGTGAGCTTGGTTTGCCCGCAGACGCCTTTGTGATGGGCGCATTCGGCAATGTCTACAAAATTACCCCTCAGATCTTTAGAAGCTGGATGAGCCTGCTTAAACGCATACCCAAGTCCATACTTTGGCTGATTGACGATAACCCAGAGACCACTGCCAATCTGCGTGCTGAAGCAAGTCGGGCTGGCGTTGATTCTGGGCGCTTGGTCCTGTCGCCGCGAACCGATCACCGGCATTTCTGCGCTCGTCTCCGTTTGGCGGATGTTTTTCTGGATACCTATCCTTACAACTGCGGATCGACGGCTCGCGACATTGTCAACGCCGGAGTTCCTCTGGTGAGCCTCTATGGAGACACCATGGTTTCACGCATGGGCCTGAGTATTCTTCGCTCTGTTGGGTGTGAGAGTTTGGCAGTCAGCAGCTTTGCGGCTTACGAGAACAAGGTGGTCGAGCTTTATACGACCAAGGGTGCTGCTACAAGCTACAAGGAACTTGCGCCCTGGGAAGCGGTTCGCTTGCAGGAGGCCATGGCGCAGTGGGGTGAGCCATCGCCGATGTTCAAGCTGGATCATGTCCTGCCCTTGCGAATAGAGGGCCGTGTCGCCTGAATTTTTGAAGCCGTTGACCTGAGACAATCTAAAAATGTCTCTATCAACCCTATGGCCGGAGTACGGCGAAATCGTACGGCCATCCCTTGATTCGGCGCTGACCCCTGTTGGCGAGGTGTTCACAGTCGAGTCGCTCGACATGGACGCCCAAGGCATTGCCCACCGCACCGACGGCAAGGTGGTGTTCATCGAAGGGGCTTTGCCCTTTGAGCGGGTGACGGCCAACATCAACCGCAAGAAGAGCAGCTTTGAAAAAGCCACCGTGCTCGATGTGCTGCACGAGTCCTCCCAGCGGGTGCGGCCAGCATGCCCGCACTTTGGCTTGCACCAGGGCGCCTGCGGCGGCTGCAAGATGCAGCATCTCAACCCCAGCGCGCAGGTGGCGGTCAAGCAGCGGGTGCTGGAGGATCAGTTTGAACACCTCGGCCGCTTGCGCGCCGAGCGCATGCTCAGGCCTATGGAAGGGCCGAGCTGGCATTACCGTTTTCGCGCCCGGCTGTCGGTGCGCTATGTGCGCAAGAAGGAAACGGTGCTGGTGGGCTTTCATGAGCGCAAGAGCCAATATGTGGCCGACATCGGCCAGTGTCTGGTGCTGCCGGAAGACGTCAGCCGTATGCTGATGCCGCTGCGTGAGCTGATTGGCTCGCTGCAGGCGCGTGAGACCTGCCCGCAGATCGAACTGGCCTGCGGTGAGGTCGGCGGCCAGCGCATCACCGCCCTGGTCTTGCGGCATTTGGAACCGCTGAGCCCGGGCGATAGCGACAAGCTGCGCGCCTTTGCCGCCAGCCGGCCCGGCTTGCAGTGGTGGTTGCAGCCCAAGGGGCCCGATACGGTACACCTGCTCGACGCTGAGGTGCCGGCCCTGGCCTATGACTTGCCTGAGTTTGGCATCGTGATGCCCTTCAAGCCCACCGATTTCACCCAGGTCAATCCATATATCAACCGGGTCCTGGTCGAGCGGGCCATGGGGCTGCTGCAGGTGCAAAAGCATGAGCGGGTGATCGACTGGTTTTGCGGCCTGGGTAATTTCACACTGCCGCTGGCCACCCAGGCCCGATCGGTGCTGGGCATCGAGGGCAGCGCAGCGCTGATTGAGCGTTCCCGCCAGAACCT
Organism: Polaromonas sp.; assembly: GCA_044352515.1. Classification (GTDB taxonomy): domain Bacteria; phylum Pseudomonadota; class Gammaproteobacteria; order Burkholderiales; family Burkholderiaceae_C; genus Polaromonas. The sequence continues at coordinate 1,618 of JBILDR010000220.1, read as the reverse complement.
GCAGTTCAACCAGCAGCGCCGGCAGGCCGCTGAGCTGGGCTCGCTGTGCGAGACGACGTTTGCGGCGCGCAATTTGTTCGAGATGACGCCCGAGCTGCTGGCAGCTGACGGCGCGGCCGACAAGTGGCTGATCGATCCGCCGCGCGAGGGCGCTTTTGAACTCATCAAGGCCCTGGTGGCCCTGCATCCGCAGGGCAAGGCGCGTGCGCGGGTGAACAAGGACGGCGTCAAGACCGATGCCTTCGTCATTCCGGCCGTCACACCGCCGGCCGACTGGCATGCTCCCCGACGCATCGTCTATGTGAGCTGCAACCCGGCCACGCTGGCGCGCGATGCCGGACTTCTCGTCAACGAGGCCGGCTACCGGTGCCTGGCGGCCGGGGTGGTCAATATGTTTCCTCATACCGCGCATGTGGAGAGCATGGCGGTGTTCGAGCTCCCGAACTGAGTGAGGCGCTCGTGACCGGGTCCTGAGACGTCCATAAAAAAAGCCAGTCCGTTTGACACGGACCGGCTTGGCATCAGCGAACTGATGCGCAGGCTTTAGTAGCGCTGTCCACCGTAGCCCGTGCTTGGCTCTTTCGGGCGGGAAATGTTGACCACGATGGAGCGGCCCCCGACCGACATACCGTTGAGTCCGGTGATGGCAGCCTGAACTTCTTCGGCGCTGGTCATTTCCACAAAGCCGAAGCCTTTGGAGCGACCGGAGTCGCGGTCCATCATGACTTTGGCCGAGGACACATTGCCGTATTGGGCAAAGTTGTGGCGAAGTGCGTCGTCGTCGATGGAGTAGGGCAGGTTGCCCACGTAGATTTTGTTGCTCATATCAGAGCCTTTCAGAGAGATTGCCGCTCGAACGAATGGACGGGCGGCAGGGGGAAAAGCGGGTTCCAGGGGACCCCGCTGGGGAAATATGCCAGGCCGCGATGTGGCGGTCAGCACAGGACCAGGCGTGGGCTGCAGGTTTGCAGCCAGCCTTGGGTAAGGGCCACCAGTTGCGCCGCTTCAGGCGAGGCAAAGGGGCGTTGAAAACGGAAGATCCGGTGGTGGGAGCTGGCACCGTGTCCGCTGGAGACGGTGACGCCGGCTTCGAAGGTGCCGGTCGCGGTCGCATGGCTCATGGGGGCGACAAGAAACTTGCCGATGGCCACGGTGGGCCTTTGAGGTAAAGAAGTCAGAGGATTCCAAAATCACAGGCTGTTGTTGGCCTGTTGCTAGCCAAAAAGAGAGAAGGTGATCCGGACTAGGCGGGTCAGCAGTTCGAGCGGTGTCGAGTGGGGCCTGGCTTATGCAGCCTGGGCACTTGATGGGAGGTCTAAGCGCAAAGGCCTAGGTCCGATCGGGCTTGATTATATCTGCATGTGAATATGAACCGAGACTTTTATTTCATTTAATTTTTAACGCTGCGGTGCAGACATGAAAAAAGGGACCCGAAGGTCCCTTTTTTAGGGCCGCTTCAAGCTCAGTCGCGCTCGCCGCCAAAAATGCCCAGCAGCGCCAGCAGGCTCTGGAAGACATTGAACACGCTCAGGTAGATGCCCAGGGTGGCGCTGATGTAGTTGGTTTCGCCGCCGTCGACGATGCGCTTGAGGTCGTACAGGATGAAGGCCGAGAAGAT
>JBILDR010000079.1:0-14673 GCA_044352515.1 Polaromonas sp. | reverse complement strand
TTTTCGTAAAGAAAACTCAAATAGAAATATTCGAGTACCGAATACGAGTCAGCGATGGACGGGAAGTCATAGTGTTGAGTGATTACTTTGCTAATGAGGTAGGTGATTGCGTCAAGGTGCTCGAGTCTCAGATGCCATCCTACCCAAGGTTCGTCTCCGCCAACGATTGTCAAAAGTAATCCAGAGTTCCGGCAGCGCTAATGCTGCGATCGTGCTTCGAATTAAGCGGAGCAGCGCTACTGAATGGAGCAGCGGCTTCACCATAGTGCGTCGCCCAGCAGCAACGCAGTAGGAATGAAGGCTCAGCCCAAAGCCACCCGCAGGCGTGCAATGCCTTCTTCGATCTTGGCCACATCGGCAGTGGCAAAGCTCAGGCGCAAGGTGGAGGGGTCTGGGTTCTGCGCGTAAAACGGCGCGCCGGGCACAAAGGCCACGCCCTGCTCGATGGCTTTTTTGGCAAAGTCACCGGCGTGCTTGGTGCGCCCGCCAGCACCGGTCAGACTGGCCCAGAAAAACAGGCCGCCCTGGGGCTGGGTAAAGCCCAGCGCATCGCCGAGTTCGCGCTGCAGGGCAGCGCCCATGGCACGCGCACGCTCAGCATAGGTGGCGCGCACCGTCGCCAGGGTGGCGGGCATGCGGCCGGCTTGCAGGTAGTGGGTGGCCGTCACCTGGGCAAAGGTGCTGGTGTGCGCATCGCTGAACTGCTTGCACATGGTGGCGCGGGCCAGCAGCTCGCTGGGCGCGATCAGCCAGCCTACCCGCAGACCCGGGCTGAGCACCTTGGAGAGGCTGCCGCAGTAAGCCAGGAAGTCGCGGCTGCCCGGGACCTGGGCCGACAGGGCGAGCAAGCTCGGCGGCGGCGGCTCGCCAAAATACAGGTCGCCATAGGGGTCGTCTTCCACCACCAGCACCTGATGCTGCGCCGCCAGCTCCAGGATGCGGCGGCGGCGCTCCAGGCTGAGCATGGCCCCGCTCGGATTGCCGAAGGTCGGAATCAGATAGATCATGCGCGGGCGATGCTCGACGATCAACTGCTCGAGCCGGTCGACCTGCACGCCTTGCGCATCGATAGGCGCGCTGATCAGCTGCGCGCCATACAGCCGAAAGCACTGGATGGTGGCCAAGAAGGTGGGACCTTCGACGATCACCTTGTCGCCCGGGTTGACCATCACCTTGGCCAACAGGTCTAGCGCCTGCTGACTGCCGGTGGTCACGATCAGCCCATCGGCGCTGACGCTCGCGTCCTTGTCCGCCATGAAGCGGGCCAGGGCTTCGCGCAAGGGGCCATGGCCTTCGGTCGCGCCATATTGCAAGGCCGCACCCGGCTCGCTGGCCAGGGCCTGCTGTGAGGCCTGCCGCAGGCCCTCCACATCAAACATCGCGCTGTCCGGGAATCCCCCGGCAAAGCTGATGATGCCGGGCTTGCCCAGCAGCTTGAAGAGTTCACGGATGGCGGAGGTCTCGACGTTGAGCAGTCGGTCGGCAAATTGGATGGGCATGGTCGAAGGTCTTGAATCGGAACTCGCCATGTTAGCGCCTGCTGGGCTTGTGCCCAAGCTGGGGCCGCGGCCCTCGCTCAATCGACGATGAAAAGCTTGGCGCCCACCACGGTTCGCGATCTGTGGGCTTCGGCCTGGTCGGCCACCTGATAGCTCATACCCGGCTTCAGGACGAACTTGCGACCGTCTTCCAACTCGGTCTCCAGCTCGCCCTCCAGGCACAAGAGCACATGACCCTTGCTGCACCAATGGTCTGCCAGATAGCCTGGCGTGTATTCCACCATTCGGACCCGGATGGCGTCGAACTGGCAGGTGCGCCAGTAGGCGGTGCCGGTTTCGCCGGGGTGCACCGTGCGCGGCACTGCCGACCAATCGGTGGTGCCAAAAGGGATGCCCGCCATCTTCATGTCACATCTCCCACCGTGAGTGAGCTTCTGGGCTGCATCGCTTTGAAGGACTCAAGGCCTGACTGCCCCAATCGGACTGCCCTCGCTATTTGGAGTCCTTCGGGTCGGCCCTGAACAGCCGCGAGGGATCGTTGTCGGCGTCATCTTCCTCGCGCCCGCTCTTGAAGTTGATCTCGACTTTATCCGTGTCCACCACGACTTCCTTGTCCAGGAAAGCGGTCACCGTCTGCGGCACAAAGATCACGATCGCCACCAAAATGAGTTGCATCACCACCCAGGGGATGGCCCCAAGGTAAAGGTCCTTGGACAGCACCTTGCGTTCGAGCTTACCTTGCTTGAACAGCGAGTCCGAGATGCCGCGCAGATAAAACAGCGAAAACCCAAAGGGCGGATGCATAAAGCTGGTCTGCATATTGACCGCGATCAGCACGCCGAACCAGACCAGATCGATGCCCAGCTTGTGGGCCACCGGCGCCAGCAGCGGCAAGACGATGAAAGCAATCTCAAAGAAGTCGAGGAAGAAGGCCAATACGAAGATAAAGATGTTGACCACGATGAGAAAGCCAATCTGCCCGCCTGGCAGACTGCTCATCAGATGCTCGATCCACAAGCCCCCACCTATGCCTTGGAAGACCAAGGAGAAAGCCCGCGAGCCGATCAGGATGAAGACCACCATGGCGGTCATGCGCATGGTCGCGGTCATGGCCGACTGCAGCAAAGACCAACTCAAGCGCCTTTGCAGGGCCGCCAGGGCAATGGCGCCCAGTGCCCCCATGGCACCGGCTTCGGTGGGCGTGGCCACCGCCGTGTCGATACCGGGCAGGCCGCCCATGCTGCCGAGTACCGCAAAAATCAGCAGGGCCGATGGAATGATGCCGCGCAGGCACTTGGCCCACAGCGCCCAGCCGTGCAGCGTGCGCGCCTCTCGGGGCAGAGCAGGTACATCCTGCGGCCGCAGCCGACTGAGCACAAAGGTATAAAGCGCAAACAGCAGCACCTGAATGATGGCCGGGCCCCAGGCGCCTTTGTACATGTCGCCCACCGAGCGGCCGAGCTGGTCGGCCAGGACGATCAGCGCCAGCGAAGGCGGCACGAGTTGAGTGATGGTGCCCGAGGCTGCCAGAACGCCGGTGGCATAGCGCATGTTGTAGCCATAGCGCATCATCACTGGCAGCGAAATCATGGCCATGGCAATCACCTGCCCCGCCACGGTTCCGGTGATCGCCCCCAAGATGAATCCGACGATGATGACCGAATAGCCCAATCCGCCACGGATAGGCCCAAACAGCTGGCCCATGGAGTCGAGCATGTCCTCGGCCAAGCCGCAGCGCTCGAGGATGCAGCCCATCAGGGTAAAAAACGGGATGGCCAGCAGCAACTCATTGGACAGGATGCCAAAGACATTGAGCGGCAACGCTGACAAAAAGCTCGAGGGAAACAAGTCCAGCGCAATGGCCACCAGGCCGCAGGCCACGCCCAACGCAGCCAGGGAGAAGGCGACCGGAAAGCCCAGCAGCAACACCCCAATCAGGGCGGCAAACATCAGCGGTGGAAACAGCTCTGCGCTCATTGCAGCGGCTTTTCGTAATGCATCGTCATCTCGATGCGACCGCGCAGCCAAAGCACCCGCTTGCCCAACTCGCTCAAGCCCTGCAAGACCAGCAGCCCAAAGCCCAGGGGCAGCAGGCTCATCGCCGGCCAGCGGATCAGCCCGCCGGCGTTGGGCGAGGTCTCACCCGAGACGAACATGTCCACCAAAATCGGCCAGGACAGATAGGTCATCAACACCATCACCGGCAGCAGGAAAAGCAGAAAACCCAACAGGTCCAGCCAGCCCTGGGTGCGAGGCTGCCAGCGGCCGTAAAACAGATCGACCCGCACATGCTCGTTGAGCCTGAGCACCTGCGCGGCGCCCAGCATCACCCCGGCCCCGAACAAATACCACTGGATCTCCAGCCACCCGTTGGAGCTAACGCCCAGGAAAAAGCGCACCAGCGCGTTGCCGCCGCTGATCACGCAGGACAGCAGCAGCGCGTATTTCGCGACAACAGCAAAGCCATCGGAGGTCGCATCGATGACGCGAATCCAAAGGGGCAGACGGGTGGGGTGGATCGTCGATTTTTCCGGCGAGTTCATGGTCTGCCTGCCGGCTCACTGGGAGGCCCGGCCTCCCAGCGAGCAATCACTTGGTCACGTTGGTAAAGGTGAAGTTGTCGAGCTCCGCCTCGACCACCCGGAACCAGCTGGCCTGGTCGCGCCGGTATTTGATCCAGCCGGGCAGGATGGCCTTGAACTCGGGATTGGCCTCGGCCAGGCTGTCATTGACCTCGTTGGAAGCCTTGTAGGCCGCCTCCATAACCGCCTTGGGGAAATAAGACAGCTTGGCGCCGCCGCCGATCAACTTTTTCATGGCCTCGGGATTGCGGTTGTCGTAGTCGGCGATCATCTTCATCGTCTGCTCATTGCAGGCGCATTCGAAGGCCGCTTTGAAAGCCGGCGGCAAAGCCTCCCAGGCCTTGGCATTGACCATGGCGGTGATCGAGGCGCTGCCTTCCCACCAGCCGGGCGAATAGTAAAAGGGCGCGACCTTGTTCAAGCCCAGCTTAGCGTCGTCATAGGGGCCGATCCACTCGGCTGCATCGATGGTGCCTTTTTCCAGCGCCGGATAAATATCGGCCGCCGGGATCTGCTGCGGCACCGCGCCGAGCTTGGAAATTACCATGCCGCCCACGCCACCAATGCGCATCTTCAAGCCCTTGAGATCGGCCACCGACTTGATTTGCTTTCGGTACCAGCCACCCATCTGTGCGCCCACATTGCCGCAAACGAAATTGACGATGCCCATCTTGCGATAGACCTCGCGCAACTGCGTCATGCCACCACCGAACTGCATCCAGGCATTGTGCTGGCGCGCGTTGAGGCCAAAGGGCAGGCCGGTGTCAAAAGCCAGGGCCGAGTTCTTGCCAAAAAAGCCCGAGGCCAGCACATGGTTGACCTCGACGGTGCCGCTGCTGACCGCCTCCATGTTCTGCGCCGGAGGCACCACCTCGCCGCCGGCAAAGCACTGAATGGTGAACTTGCCTTCGGTGAGCTCGCCCACCCGCTTGCACAACTGGTCGGCCGATCCATAAATGGTATCGAGGCTTTTAGGCCAACTGGTTGACATCCGCCACTTGACCGCCGGTGTGCCCTGCGCCTGCGCTGGCAAGGCAGCCGCAGCCACCGATCCCGCTACCGCGGCAGAACCCAAAAATTTACGTCGCTCCATGATCACTCCTCCTTGAAAAAAAGACCCACATGTCCGAATTACGACAGCGTACTGATGATTTTTTAAAGTGTCAACGCTGGATTTCCATGGGCCTGAGCGGCAAATATGGAAGCCATGCTGCACTCGTACCTCGGGCTCAAAACCACAGCGCCCATCACAAGCCCTTTCATGAATGCCGACGCCACGGTGTCAACACCCGTTCCAGAAGAACCAGCAAGGCATACAGCAGCAGCCCGAGTACCGCCAGAACCATCAGCGCTGCAAATACCCGCACCGTATCGAACGTGCCTTGCGCACTCATAATCACATAGCCCAGGCCTTTTTGAGAGGAGACGAACTCTCCGACAATGGCGCCCACCAGTGACAACGACACGGCCACTTTCATTCCTGCCAGGATAGACGGGAGCGCGCCAGGCAGGCGGACCTTGAAGAACACCGCCAGCGGACGGCCTTTGAGCACCCGCGCCACATCCAGCACGTCCTGGGGTATGGAGCGCAAGCCATGCAGCGTGTCAACGATGATGGCAAACACAGCAATCAGGAATGCTATGGCGACCTTAGGCTCCCAGCCCGTGCCCATCCAGATCACAAACAGCGGTGCCACCGCGACCTTGGGTACGCTGTTGAGCGCCACCACCAGGGGATAGGCAAAACGCTCCCAGCTGCGCGAACTGGCTACGGCGGTTCCGATCAGAACACCGCCGACCACTGACAAGATGAAACCAGCCATGGTGGTCAAGGTGGTGTAGACGGCATGGTCCAGGTACCAGCGCCATTCCGCTAACAATTCAACCAGCACCTGGCTGGGTAAAGGCAGGACGATGGGCCGGATGCCGCTCAGGCGCCCCAGCACCTCCCACAGCAACAGCAGCACGAGGATGGATACCCCGCCTGCCGCGACTGCACCAGTAAGAAGCCGCTTCATGAGGCGATCGCTCCTTTTTCGTCGAGCAGGCCCATGGTGCCAAACAGCTCGCGGATCTCACCGACGTAGCGGCCGAATTCAGGCGTCTCACGTACCGCCAGCGGACGGGGCCGCGGCAGGTCAATGCGCAGGCGGTGCGCCACCCGCCCGGGACGCGGGGAAAAGACCAGCACCTCGTCGCCCAAAAATACCGCCTCGGCAATGCCGTGGGTGACAAAAATCACGGTGTTGCCCGTCGCCAACCAAATGCGCTGCAACTCAGCGTTCATCTGGTCGCGCGTCAACGCGTCCAGCGCACCAAACGGCTCGTCCATGAGCAACAGGGCAGGATCATCGATCAGCGCCCGGCATATAGCCGCCCTTTGCTTCATGCCGCCAGACAGCTCCTGCGGGTAGCTGTGGGCAAAATTTTTCAAGCCGGTCATCGCCAGCAGGTGGTCGACCTTGGCCGCGTAGTTGGCCACAGGCTTGCCCGCAAATTCCAGCGGCAGCAAGATGTTGTCACGCACGCTGCGCCACTCCAGCAGAGCATGCTGCTGAAAGACGATGCCTATGCCATCGGGCGGCCCCTGGACGTCCTGTCCCGCGATCTGCAACCGGCCGCCCGAGATGGTCTCCAATCCGGCCAGGCAGCGCAGGAAAGTGCTTTTGCCGCAGCCGCTGGGTCCGAGGATGCTGACGAATCGGCCAGCGCCGATCTCGGCATCTACCGATTGCAGCGCCTGCACACCCCGTGGCCCAGCAAAGCGCTTGGACACCTCTTGAGCGCTGACATTAACGGGGGTCATGGGTGAGGCAGAATCAGAGCTCACACCGGCCTAGCGGCCTACCAGCTTGTCGAAGGCCGGCGAGTTGACTCGGCCTGTGACGTAATAGTCGGCGGCTGGGCGCGTGGTTCCCACCAGTTGCACCGACGACAGGGTCTTGACCGCCAGCTCCCAGTCTGCAGGCTGGGGCACGCCGATGCGGCCGCCTGCGGGAATATCCAAAAAGCCCTTGAGCGCATCGAGCTGGGCGCGCAGCACCGCTCGGTCCAGACGGGCCTGGGGGCGCTGCGCGATGATGGCATCGATCCCTTCGTCCTCATGGCCGGCAAAAATGTATTCCCAGGTACGCGCCACCACAGAGGCAAAACGCCCGAGGACCTCGCCTCGCTCAGTCAGCTTGGCCTCGTTGACCACCAGACCGAAGCTGGGCATGCTCAATCCCACGTCGGCAAACAGCATCGCTCTGGATGGCCGGGCCTTGTTGGTGGTGGGGAACACAAAGGGGATGGTAGAAAACACCGCATCGGTGCGGCCGACTGCGTAATTAGAGGCCTTGCTGGCCGCATCGAGGTTGACCAGCTCGACATCACTGCGCTTGAGCTTGCCAGAAGCCAGGTAGGCGTCGATGAAGGGCGCCTCCAGGGAGCCCGCCGTGTAGCCAATCTTCTTGCCCTTGAGCTGCGCCGGCGTAGTAATACCCGAGTCGGCGGGCACCAGAATGCCGATGTCGTTCCTGCGCATGAACACCGCCAAAGCCTTGACCGGCAGCCCCTTCTCGCGAGCGATCATCATCGGCGCCAGCGCCGCATGCCCAACGTCGAAAGTATTGTTAGCACCTACCAGCTGCACCGTGGTCACCGAGCCGTTGCCGTCTTCCAGGCTGACATCAAGTCCCGCTTGACGGTACCAGCCCTTTTGCTGCGCCAGGTGCAGGGCCGCGTGGTTGGCCCAGGGAGTCCAGTCCAGCCGCACCTTGACCGGGTCAAGAGCCTGCGCATGGGCTGCCGCCGACAGCACCATGGCGCCCAAGGCGCTCATCAACCCGCCTATCGAGGACAGGCGTGGAACCCAGGCCTTGACCTGGTGCAATGAAGATGTGAAACGTTCCCGCATATTGACTCCCTTGAAAAACAGCTTGTCGAAAAAACCGGCCCGCTCAGCGACCACCACCGCGCAGGCGGGCCCACAGCAAAGCCAGCAAGGAACGCAGAGGATGAATAGCCGCCGAGGGTGTTGGCACTGCATCGCCCGCGTTGCCCATGCGGGCCTGGACCTGTTGGCCGAAATCAGCCACCAGGCGCCGAACAAAATCTTTGACCAGACCCGACCTGGAAAACTGCGCCAGCGGCCCCTGCAAGGTGTAGAGCATATTGACATCCACCCGGGTGCGCCCTGAACCCAGCGCCACCAACTGGTAGGCAATATCGCCCTGGGCGCGCGAACGGCTCAGGCTGTCCTGACCTGCCCCGCGCAAGACAGCGCGCTGAGCCTGATCATGCCGCTCGAGCTTGGCAGCCCCCACAAAAGCCGCCGCCATGGGACCGAACTTGATCGCGATGCGACCTTTGACTTTGTCGCCGTCTTGCGACTCAATCGCCGCGCCGGGCAGGCAGGCCGCCACCGCCGGCAGATCGCCCATGAAGGCCCAAACCGCCTCGGCCGGATAGGGCAACTCAAAGCTGGCTTCGACGTGGGTGCCACCGCGGATGGCCGCGACCTCCAATTCCTGGCCTTGCGAGCCAGGATCAGGCGCCCCAGCGCTCGGCGCTGGCACGGCCGCGACCGCTTCAGCAGCGCGGCCGCCTTGCACCAGGATAGGCATGACTTTGATGCCGCCGCGGCTGCCCGCCAAAGGCGGCGGTGCAAACCGTCCAGCCCGAGCCTGCTCGCGCAAGGCCATGATCTCGGGGTCGGGGTCAGCACGCAGCTGCGCCAGGACATCCAAGATGGCAGCCACGATGCCCATGTAGCCGGTGCAGCGGCACAGGTTGCCCGCGAGCTCCAAACGCACCCGGGGCTCATCGGCCTCGGGCAGACGCAGCACAATGTCGCGGGCCGTGGCCAGCATACCGGGCGTGCAGTAGCCGCACTGCAGCGCATGATGGCGGGTAAAGGCCAGGCGCAGCCGCTGCATCAGCGCATCGGCATCGTAGCCTTCGACCGTGGTGACATGATGACCCTGGCAGCTCACCGCAAAGGTGATGCACGAGCGCACCGGCTCGCCGTCGACCAGCACGGTGCAGGCGCCGCAGACGCCGTGCTCGCAGCCCAGGTGGGTGCCCGTCAAGCGCAGGTTATCGCGTAGAAAGTCTCCCAGATGGGTGCGCGGTTCAAGCTCGGCCGAAACCCGGGTCCCGTTGATGTCGAGTGTGATGGCCTTCATGGAACTCACCGGTTTGTCGTCAAGCAGCCAGCGCCGGCCAGCCGGCCTGCGCAAGCGCACGCGCTAGGCAGACCGCGTGTAATTGGTGGTCGATCGGATCGCGCTCAGGCAAAGCAGCCGCGACCGCATTGCGCAAGCGACTCAGAGTCAGTGAGGCTGCGCCAGGCTCACCGAGCTCTTGCGCGAAGGCCGAAAGCAGCAGGGGCGGGCCATCGAGCGCGCCGAGAACAAGCCGCCAGGGGGCGCCAGGGCCAACCCGACAGACCGCCGCGCTGGCATCGGCGAACTCTCCGGGCTTGCGGCAGAACTTGTAGTAGCCCCAACGGCCGTCGGTCATGGCGGGCACCCTCACCGCCGTGATCAACTCGTCGTCGGCCAGTTCGGTAGTGTAGGCGGCCTGCATGAAGCCCTCGAGCGGACGCTCGCGCTCGCCACGCGGCGACTGCAGGCACACAGCCGCCCCCATGGCCACCAGGGCTACCACCCAATCGGCGGCCGGGTCGGCATGGGCCAGGCTGCCGCCCAAGGTACCCTTGTTGCGGATAGCCCGGTAGGCGATGCCGGCAGCGACCTGCCGCATCGGATGCGCAGCCAGCGCCGGATGGCGGCCATCTTCGATGGCCGCATGCGTGAGCCGGGCACCAAGCAGCAGGTCCTGGCCCTGCACCTGCACCGAGGTCAGCACCGCCAGCTTGGACAGATCGACCACCGACTGCGGCCGGCTCAAGCGCAGATTGAGCATGGGGCCCAGTGATTGGCCGCCGGCCATCAGCTTGGCACGGCCAGCCGCTGAGGCCAGCAGCCGCAGCGCGTCTTGCACATCGGCAGCGTCCACATGCTCAAAAGCGGCGGCCTTCATGAACGCACCTCCTGCTGAGCCAAGGCAGCGAGCAGCCGACGCGGGGTCAGCGGTGTCATCAGGAGCTCGGGCGCACCGGTTTTACGCAGCGCATCATTGACCGCATTGAAGAGGACAGCCGGCGGCGCGATGGCGCCACCCTCGCCCATGCCTTTGGCGCCGAACTCGGTATGCGGCGAAGGCGTTTCGAAATGATCGATGCGTATGCTCGGGATCTCGGTCGCGCCCGGCAGCATGTAGTCGGCCAGGGTTGAGGCCAGGGGCTGGGCCCGCTCGTCGTAGCACATCTCTTCATACAGCGCGGTCCCAATGCCCTGGGCAATGCCGCCTATGGTCTGACCCTCGACGATCATGGGGTTGATCACCACACCGCAGTCTTCAACGACCGCGTAGTCAAGAATTTCAATGGCACCGGTGGCTGGATCGACCGCCACCACCGCGGCGTGGCTGGCATAACTGAAGGCTCCGGTATCGACCTTGGGTTTGTAGCCGGTGGATACCTCCAGCCCTGCGCGGTCAACGTCAGCCGGCAGCTTCTGCGGATTGATGTACCAAGCGTTACCGATATCCGACAGCGTGACCGATTGATCGCCTGCATAGGCGCGGCCCTGGGCCAGCACCACGGTGGCCGGATCCACCCCCATCAAGTGGCCAGCGATGTGGCGCAGACGGGGCGCCAGCTGCTTGCAGGCCACGCCGACTGCGCCGCCGGTCATCACCATGGCCCGCGAGGCGTAAGTACCGCTGGAATACGGGGTCTGTCCGGTGTCGCCATGGATCATGCGCACCCGCTCTATGGGCACGCCGAGTACCTCGTGCGCAATCTGCGCGAAGCTGGTTTCCATACCCTGGCCGTGCGAGTGCACGCCAACACGGATCTCCAGGCCGCCGTCGGCCGTCATCCTGACCATGGCCTGGTCGTAGCCGGGGACCACTGCGGTGCCCCAGGTGGCAAACACCGAGGTGCCGTGGGCGGACTGCTCGCAGTAAGTGGCCGTGCCGATGCCTATCAGTCGCCCGTCGGGCTCGCCTTGGCGCTGGCGCTCCTGCACAGCGGGCAAGCCGATCATCTCCAGCGCGCGGCGCAGACTGGCCGGATAGTCGCCGCCGTCGAAATGCTTGTTGGCCACGTTGACGTAAGGCATCTGCTGGGGCTTGACCAGGTTCTCGAGCCGCACCTCCCAAGGCGCGCGGCCGACCTCGCGCGCCAGCGCGTCCATGAGAAGGTCCATGGCGAAGCAGACGCCGGTACGGGCCACGCCACGGTAAGGCACAAAGCCGGGCTTGTTGGTGGCGACGCAGCGGGTCTCACACCGGTAGCCCCGAAAGTCGTAGGGGCCAGGCAGATTGCCCACCGCCTGACCAGGCTCCAGACCGGCTGTAAAGGGCCAGACCGAATAGGCGCCGCCGTCAATGGTGATCACCGCGTCGAGGGCCAGCAGACGGCCACGCCGGTCGGCATAGGCCGTGACCTCGTAGTGGTGCTGACGCGAGTTGGCGCCAGCAATCAGATGCTCGCGCCGGTCTTCCAGAAATCGAAATGGACGGCGGTAGGTCTTGGCCAGCCAAGCCACACAGACCTCCTCCTGCTGCAGCACGCACTTGTAGCCAAAGGCGCCACCCACGTCAGGCGAGATCACCCGCACCCGCTCTTCGGGCAGGTCCAGCAGTTGGGCCAGGCCGGTGCGGATCAGATGCGGAACCTGGGTAGCGCTGCAAACCACCAATTGATCGACCTGAAAGTCCCAATAGGCCAGCACCGCCTTGCCCTCCAAGGGGACCATGCACTGACGCGACAGCTCGATGCGGCGCTGTACCTTGACCTCGGCCTGCGCAGCCAGCGCCTCAAAGTCCTTGTCGGCGCGCAAAGTAACAAAGCGGTTGTCCTTCCAGCCTGGGTGCAAGGGCTCGGCGTCCGGCGCCAACGCCGACCAGACATCCGCATGCACCGCAAGTTCATCGTACTCAACCTCGACCCGCTCGATCAGGTCCTCGGCCTGGGCCCGGGTGGCCGCAAAAGCCATGGCCACCGGCTCGCCGACAAATCGCACCTTGCCCGAGGCCAGGGGTGGCTGGGCCGACGCCTGGTAGCTCGGCAGCGTGGAGGGCGCGACGATATCCAGCGCGTCGACCATGGTCTCACGCAGCACGATCTGCTGCGCAATATCCTCGGGAACCCGGGTGCCCACGATGCGGGCGTGGGCCAGCGGGCTGCGCAAAAACGCGACCTCGCACAGCCCGGGCATGACCATATCGGCCACAAAATTGCCCTGACCAGCAAGGTGCCTTGCATCTTCCTTGCGCGGCACCCTGGCGCCTATGCCCTGCGCCTTGACGCCGCTCAGTGTCCGATCACTGTGGTCCATGAATGCCTCCGCCTCCTCGCCAGCTGGCTACCGCTGCACCCATCTCAGAACGATATTGGATCTTCAAGCTACCCATCTGCCATCTATCGCTGCACTTGTGTGAGCTGCTTCGATCAGTGTACGTACAAGTCTTTTAGGACGTGCGCTTCCCAAGCCCCTGCGCGCTCGGTGATTACCCGAGGCAGCCTGCACGTACCGCGCACAGGTCGAAGAAGCGCCATACCGACTCAACGCTTAGCCCCAGAAGAATCCGAACCCCCTCGGCCCGAGACGCTGGCCCACAGCGCACGCCAGAGCAAGGAAAAGCCATTGAGTTCCTTGTCCGGGCCGCGTGCCATCTGGGTCATCAGGCGTACATCGGCCAAGGTCTGCTGGGTGGCGGCCAGCACCGCCTGGCATTGCGCCAGCAAGGCCTGGACCTCCTGGCTGCTCACCGGGGCGCTGGCTGTGGAGGAAGGGGCAACCGCGCTGCGGCTGGTGGCCGCAGGCGCTAGCGCGGCAGACGCTGCAGCGGCCGATGCATCCAGTCGCTCATCAAGCAGCATTTCACTGAGGTTCTGCTCGAACTGCCGCAACAGCTGGGTCGCCACCTCGGAAATCATGCCGCTGCCGCGGCCGTACTGGGCGATGGAGCCGGTCAGCTGCAGTTGGGTGTGCACCGCCACATCCGTGCCGCTGCCTGCGGCCTGGAGCGTGAAACTGAATTCAGCCTGGGCACCGCCCCGGCCCTTGGCGTCCATGCCTGAGCCTTTGAGCCAGGCCACATGGGCCTGCTCATCGACCCGCACCAGCTCGGCCTGGCCGTCAAAAGACAATTTAACCGGCCCGAGCTTGACCGCCACGGATCCCCTGTAGCGATTACCCTCCATGGTCTCGAGCAGGCGGGCGCCGGGCAAACAGGGCAAGATGCGCGGCACGTCAAGCATGAGCTTCCAGGCCTCAGCCAGGGGCAAGGGCACATGAAACTGGTTGGCAAATTCCATCGGAGACCGTCCTCATCAACTTTGTTCGGTGGCGCTGGCGTGGCCGAGCAGCTCGGCCACCCGCATGGGCGTGAGCGGAAACTCGCTGATGCGCACACCCCGAGACCACAACGCGTCCTCGACCGCGCCGACCACAGCAGCCGGAACGGCGATGGTCGAGCATTCCCCCACGCCCTTGACACCCAGCTCATTGAGCGGCGATGGCGAGGGCGCAAAAATCACCTGAATGGGTGGCACCTCGGGCGCAGTGGGCAGTAAGTAGTCGCCGAAATTGGTGTTCAGGGGTTGAGCGTTCTCGTCATAGGCCATGTGCTCGAACAGGGCATTGCCCAGACCATGCACCACGCCGCCGACCACCTGACCTTCGGCCAACTGCGGGTTGATGATGTTGCCGCTGTCTTGCACCGCCAGATAGCGCTGAACCTCGATATGGCCGATCTCCGGGTCGACCTCGACCTCACAGACATGGCAGGCGCCAGCGTAGGTCTGCGCGTCGCAGTGGAAATGCACCGTCTCTTCCAGCCCCGGGTCATCCACCATAGGCAGGGCATAGCCCGGCACGCCCTTCATCAGCATGGACAAGCGCGCCAAGGAAACGCGGTGAGCCCCATCGAGGCTGAGCACCTCGCCCTGGCTCAGGCGCAGGACCGAGATGTCGACACCCAGCACCGCAGCCGCCACCTTGAGCACCTTGTCGCGCAATTGGCGGGCGGCCTGGCTCACCGCATTGCCGGCCATGATGGCCTGACGGCTGGCGAAGCCGCCGTGCCCGTAGCCAATCATCGCGGTATCGCCGGCCATCACCTCGATGGCCTGCGGCCCCAGCCCAAAATGCGGCCCGCACAGCTGCGCCAAGGTGGTCTTCAGGCCCTGTCCCATGGCCAGCGCACCGGTATAGATGGCCACCGTGCCCGAGGGCTGTATCTTCAGTCGCACCGATTCATAAGGCCCCCGCCCGGTCGGCTTGACCGAGTGGGCGATCGCCCAGCCGCGAAGACGGCCGCGGCTCTCGGAGGCTTGCCGGCGCGCGGCAAAGCCCGGCAGATCGGCCGCTTCGACCGCGCGCGCCTGCAGCGCAGGAAAGTCACCAGAGTCGATGGTCAAAGGCAGGCCGGCGCGGGACTTCAGAGGCTTGACATAGGGGATCTTGTCGGCCGGAATCAGATTGCGCTGACGGCATTGCACCGGATCCAGGCCTACCTCGCGGGCCAGACGG
>JBILDR010000078.1:0-14766 GCA_044352515.1 Polaromonas sp. | reverse complement strand
CCTGCCCGCCGGGGTCGAATTTGCCCCAGGGCTGCACGAGCGCACTGAGCCTCAAGGCCGATTCATCGTCTTGGCCGATCCAGCCGCCATCGCCGGGCCCACGCAAGCGCGCTGGCAGGCGCGCTGGGGCGGGCAGTGCCTGGGCTGGGTGGCGCAAACGCACCGGGTCTCCAGCCTCGACGCAGCACATGCACTGGCCGAGGTGATCTGGCCTGTGCTCGACCACAGCAATCACACCGCAGTCTGGGCCATAGGCGGGGGCACCACCCTGGACCTGGGCAAGCTGCTGCGCTGGCGCATGCCCCAACTGGCGCAAGGCAGGACCGCATGGCGCAACAACGAGGTCCCCACCGGGACCGTGCGCCACAGCCTGTGGTGCAGCCCGACCACTGCGGGCACCGGCAGCGAAGTCACGCCCTGGGCCACCGTCTGGGACCTCAACGGACGACCAGCCCGCAAGCGCTCCTGGTATCCGCCGTCGGGCTATCCGGACCGCGCCCTGGTCGACCCGGATCTGACCCTGGATTGCCCCGATGAGGTGCTGCGCGATTGTGCGCTGGACGCGCTCTCGCATGCGCTGGAATCACTGTGGAACAAGCAAGCTTGTGAGCGCAGCCGGCCTTTGGCCATCGATGCAGCGCGGATGATTCTGCAGGCCCTGCCCCGCTTGCTGCAAGAGCCCGGGCAGGCGCATTGGCGTGAGCAGCTCAGCGCTGCGAGCCTGCTGGCGGGCATGGCCATGGCGCAGACCCAGACCGCTTTGGCGCACGCCCTGTCGTACGAGCTGACCTTGAGCGAGAACATTCCCCATGGGCAAGCGTGTGCCATCTGGCTGCCGATGACGATGGAGCTGGCCTGCCTGCGTTCAGAACAGGTGCGGCGCGATCTGCAAGCGGTATTTGACGAGCCGGCCGATCGGGCGCTGGCCAGTCTGCGTGGCTGGCTGACAGACCTAGGGGTGCGCCCGCGCGACCTGCGCGACAGCCCTGCCGGGAAGTTTCTGTTGTCCGATGCGCTGAACTCCGACCGCGGCCGCAATTTTGTGGCCCAAGAGGCATGAGCAGCGATGTGATCGTTGTCGGCAGCGGGATTGTGGGCATGGCCTGCGCCTGGGCCGCCTGTCAGCAGGGCCTGAGCGTGACCGTGATCGATCGCGACCCGGTCTGCGTGGGCGCCTCGATCCGCAATTTCGGTTTCGTGACCGTCACCGGCCAGGGCAGCGGCACCACCTGGCGGCGGGCCCGGCGCAGCCGCGACGTCTGGGCCGAATTGGCGCCGCGCGCCGGCATTGAGGTCCTGCACACCGGCCTGTGGGTCCAAGCTCGGCGCCCGCAAGCCCAAGGGGTCCTGCAAGAGCTGTGCGGGCGTGAGCAAGGACAGCAGCTGCAGTGGCATGAGGCCAGCGCCCTGCGGGAGCTGGCCCCGACGCTGGCCCAGCCCGGCGTCCTGGGCGCCCTGTACAGCCCGCATGAAATCCGCATCGAGGCGCGGCAGGCGGTCGAGCAACTGCGGCAATGGCTGGCATCGCAGGGCGTGAAATTTCACATGGGCGTGAGCGCACAGCACATTGCTGCCGGCGAGGTTCACACCACCATTGGCCTGTTGAAGGCACCCCGCATTGCCCTGTGCCCGGGCGCTCAATTGGGAGACCTGTTCCCCCACGTCTTCAAGCGACGCGCGGTGCGGCTGTGTCAGCTGCAGATGCTGCGGGTCGAGCCGCCGCCAGGCTATCGCTTGCCTGCCGCCGTCATGAGCGATCTGAGCCTGGTTCGCTACCGAGGCTACAGCGAGTTACCCAGCGCCCAGGCGCTGGCCCAGCGCCTGGAGCAGGAGGCCGCAGCCGAGCTGGCCGAAGGCATACACCTGATCATCGTCCAAAGCGCGGACGGCTCTTTGGTGGTGGGCGACTCCCACCACTACGGCGACGCCATGCCCCCCTTCGCCTCGGCCCGGGTCGAGCAGCTGATCCTCGATGAAATGCAGCGCATGCTGGGCCTGAGCCACTATGCGGTGAGCGAGCGCTGGACGGGCATTTACCCCAGCGGGGCCGAAGACGCATTCATCGAGTCGGTGCTGCCGGGGGTTGAGTTGGTCAGCGTGACCAGCGGCACCGGCATGAGCACGGCCTTTGCCTTGGCCGAAGATTGGTTGGAATCCTGGAGGAGCTCCCAATGACAAACACCAGCGGCCTGCGCGGGGTGGTTTTTGACTGGGCCGGCACCATCGTCGACTTTGGCAGCCTCGCGCCCATGGGCGCCTTTGTGAGCCTGTTTGACAAGCACGGCATTGAGGTCAGCATCGCCCAGGCGCGCATCCCCATGGGCCTGCCCAAGCTCGAGCATATTCGGGTGCTGGGGCGACTGCCCGAGGTGGCGCAGCAATGGCAGTTGCGCAAAGGCCGCAGCTTTGGCGATGACGACGCCAGGGCCCTGCTGCTAGAGTTCGAGCCCATGAGCGCACAAGCGGCCATGGAGCGCAGCGACTTCATCCCCGGCTTTCTGGGCCTGTACGCCTGGCTGCAGCAGCAGGGGATGCGGGTGAGCACGACCACCGGCTACACCCGAACCATCATGCGGCCCTTGATCGAAAAAGCGCAGGCCCAGGGTTTTGTGCCCGACCTCGTGGTCTGCTGCGACGACGTAGCGCACAGCCGCCCCGACCCCATGGGCATGCATGCCTGCATGGAGGCCATGGGTCTGGGCCAGCAAAGTAGCCTGGTGCTCAAGGTGGACGACACCGCGCCGGGGCTGGCCGAGGGGCGCAATGCCGGCTGCTGGAGCGTGGGCGTGGCCGCCAGCGGCAACGCCATGGGCTGGTCGCTGGCGCAGTGGCAAGAGGGCGACTCCCCCAGGCGCCAGGCGGCCCTGGCGCAGGCCCGTCAACTGCTGCGGCAGGCCGGGGCCCATGAGGTGATTGACACGGTGGCCGACCTGCCCAGTGCCATCAGTGCCATCCACAGCCGTATGCAGGCGGGCGAGCAGCCTTGAGCGGGCTGACTGCAGCGGCGATGAGCAACTACGCGCCGGCTTCTCGTTTTCTCGAGCGGCTGCAGGCCCAGGAGCAGCGTCTGTTGCGCCAGGCCATGCAAAGCGCAGCGCCTGCGCAGGCGCAAGACCTACAAGCTTGGTATTGCGGACCGCACCCGATAGGCTGGGTGGATCGCGCGCGCGCGCAGGCCATGCTGGCGCAATGGCCGCAATGCGCGCTGCAGGACGGCCGCCTGGTGTGGTCGGTGATGGACTGGTCCGGCCAAGAGCGCAGCCAATATCTGCAGCAGTGGCTGCTGGCGCAGCGCGAGGCCGGACGGCTCAGCGGCTGGCGGGGCGAGGCCTATCGCTGCTGGGCCACGCCCGCCTATCCACCCCAGCCAGACGAGCCTGGCCTGTTTGAATGCGAACGGGCCGGCTTTCGCTACCTGGGACTCCGAAGCCACGCTGTTCACATCAACGGCTGGAGCCAGGACGGCGAGCTGTGGTGTGGGCGCCGCTCAGCGAGCAAGGCCACCGACCCCGGCTTGCTTGACAGCCTCAGCGCCGGCGGAATGACCGCCGGCCAGAGCCTGTGGACCGTGCTGCAACGCGAACTGTGGGAGGAGGCCGGCTTGCAGCTGGCGCACGGCCAGAGCCTGCAGTGGCTGGGCTGCACCCACAGCCGCCAGCGCGTGCCCGAGGGCTGGCACGAGGAGACGCTCTGGGTCTTCAATCTGGCCTTGACCGATGAGCAGTTGCCACGGAACCAGGATGGTGAAGTGGCTGAGTTTGTGCGCTTGACGCCAGAGCAGGTGGTGCAGCACCTGTGCGCGGGAGATTTCACCAGCGATGCCGCCCTGGCCTTGCAGCTGTCCCTGGTCTGATCCGGTGTTGCCGGTCAACGGGCCGGCCCGGGTGGCACAGGTGCTCCAGGTCTGATACTGGCTGGCCTCAAACCCGCGCCACGCACCTAACGCGCGGTATAGCCCCCATCGATGACCAGCTCGGCGCCGGTCATGAAGCGTGATTCGTCCGAGGCCAGATAGAGCACGCCATAGGCGATGTCCTGGGGCTGACCGAGGTGGCCGACCGGTTGCAGGGCGTCATAGGTTTTCTGGGCCTGCTCCGGATCGCGCATGCGCGCCATGGACTCGCGCAGCAGCGGTGTGTCGATGAAGCCGGGGTGTATGGAGTTGACGCGAATCTTCAGACCTTTTTCGGCGCAGGACAGGGCCACCGACTTGGTATAGAGCCGCACCCCGCCCTTGGAGGCGTTGTAGGCGCCGATGCCGGGATGGCCGATCAGGCCCATGATGGAAGAGATATTGATGATCGAGCCATTGACCGGCGTGCTCTGGGCCATCAGGCGCATCGAATGCTTGGTGCCGAGAAACACACCATCGAGGTTGACCGACATGACCGCTTTCCAGTCCTTGAACTCGGTCTCGCGCGGGTCGCTGTAGGCCCGGTTGATGCCGGCGCTGTTGAGGGTGATGTGCAGGTCCTTGTAGCGGCGCTGGATGCTGGCCATCACCCGTATCCAGTCGGCCTCCTGGCTGACATCCATTTGCAGGGCCATGCCCTGGCCGCCCGCGGCCTTGATGCGGCGCAGCACCCGCTTGGCGGCCGCCTCGTCAATATCGGCCAACACCACCCGGGCGCCTTCTGCGGCCAGCATCATGGCGCTGGCCTCGCCGAGGCCGCTGCCCCCACCGGTGACGAGGGCCACCTTGTCCTGAACGCGCTTCATACGGTCTCCTGTGCTACGCCTGCATGGCCCTGTGCCACGGCGCTATCGGCATGACAACACAGGGGATCGGGTGCGTCTGTCACCTGCGCAACTGCCTGGGCTGCGTTCATGGTCGCGCAGGGCTGCGCCGGGCTCCTGAGCTGCAGCTCAGAGGCTTGGGCTGTGTACCCCTACCGGCGCGCGCGCCCTTGCCAACGTACTGGCCGCCATCAGCTCGGGCTGGGACTTGAGGTGGTCGGCCAGGCGCAGCGCCAGTGCCACCAGCGTGAGCGTAGGGTTGGCATAGCCGCCGGTAGGAAAGACCGAGCTGCCGGCGATGTAGAGGTTGTCGACGCCGTGGACCTGGCACTGTGCATCGACCACGCCATGACGCGGGTCCGCATGCATGCGGGTGGTGCCCATCAGGTGGTGCGAGCCCACCGGCCGAGCCAGATGCGGCGAGCCGTCGGCCTCGCGCACCCGCTCGATGCGGCCCAGACCCGCACGCTCCAGGCCGCGCGCCATCAGGTCCTGCGCCTTCAAGGTCTGCTCGATGTCTTCCTGAGGCCACTGCCAATGGACTTCCAATTGCGGGTAGCCCAGCGCGTCGCGCTTGCTGCCCAAGGTCACCCGGTTGTAGGCGCGGGGGGTTTGTTCAATGCTGTGCCACAGCTCCAGCCGCACAAAGCGCTGGCTCGGGTGTTTGAGCTGAGACCAACCACCGTGTCCTAGCCCATAGGCACTGGCCTGCCTGCCGGTGGCGGCCAGCGCAGCCATGCGCAGCACATAGTCCAGCCCCCGCGTGACTTGCCAGGCTTGAGCCAGGGTGCTCTTCAGGCCCAGGGGTGGTACCACCTCGTGGGCACGGGTGCGAAACAGGCGCTGCTGGCGCAGGATGTTGAAGGCCTCAATGGCCCGGTCCTGGCGCTCGGCCGGCCGCGGGAATAAAAAGCAGTTGATGTTGCTCAGCCGCTCTTGTTCCTGCAACTGAGCCGACAGCTTAAGGTAGCCCATCACATAGGCACCGCGGCGCAGGCGCAAGTCATAGAGCGCCAGTTGCTCAAAAAGGTCTGGGCGGGCGGGAATCAGATAGCCGCTGCGTCCTTGCAGGTGGTCGTGGTAATAGCGCCCCACCAGGTCGTGGGCATTGCCTGGCGCCACCCCACCCGGCCCGCGCGAGAGCAGCATCAGGCGCGCCGTCTCGTAGCCGCCGGCGGCCAGCACAAAGGCGCGCGCGCGCATGTGCCAGGGCCGCTGCCCGGGGCTGCTCACCCGCACCTGTGCAATGCGCGGGCCGTCTTCATGGCTGAGCAGCTCGATCGCGGTGGCATGGGTGTAGACGGTGACGCCGGGCGCGTCAAACAGTTGCTGGCGGTAGCGGTTGGTGAAGACCTCGAAGGGGCTGAAGTGAAACATGCCGGTCTCCAGCCCGCTGCCTTGCAGGGGCAGCTGGCGGGCACCGGCCTCCTCCCAGGGCTCGGGCGTGTAGCCGAACACGCCGCCACCACAGACTTGCTGGGCCCGGCGGTAGTGATCCATCAGCTCGTCGCGCCCAATCGGCCAGCCGCTGTGGTCGACCCAGGGACGCGGCTGAAAATCAATCGCGTCGAGCATCGCGTGGCGCAGGCCTTTTTCAGCCGGACCCAGTCCCACGCACCAGACATTGGCATTGCCACCAAACTGGCGGCGGTTGACCTCGATCGAAGGCTTGATATCACCGAAAGCCTGGCTATCGGCCAGGGCCTGCACCTCATGGTCATAGGCGGTGCCGCCGCTTTCGAGCAGCGCGACCCGCAGGCCTTGCCCCAGGAACTCACAGGCCAGGCTGATGCCAGCCGGGCCTGCGCCGATGATGCAAAGGTCGGTCTCTTGTTCGCTGCCTTCTAGCGTGCGCGCGTCGATGTGCATGGCTGCTCCTGTGCGCCAGGGCCGCCGCCGGCGTGTCACGGCGCAGTCGATCTGGCTCAGCCATTTTTAGGGCCCCGGCCTCGGCCGTGACAGCGCAGCCGCAGGTTGAGGGCCACTCTGATGCCAGCTGTCTCAGGGGGCTGACAGCCAGCCGGCCGGTCGTCTGACGCGGGACAAACGGGACTCCCGCTCTGGTATTGGACCGGCCTCAGGCCAGCGGCTGGACGCTGGCCGGCAGCACATCATTGACCGAGTAGTCAAAGCCGCCACGGGTGCAGGTTTCACAAAAGGGATGGGCGTACTTGAGCGCCTCGAGCTGCTCGTGCGAGCTTTGCAGGAAGTCCTGGTGGATGTTGAGCTGCGGCGAATAGGTGCAGCAGCACAGGGCCACTGAGCCGTCGAAATTGATCGCGGTCATGTTGAAACGGGCCTCGCAGTCGAAGCGACCGGAGCGGCGCTGGCGGTTCAGTTGTGAGAGCCAAGCTGGGTGCATCAGCAGATCGTCGGCGATCTGTCGGGTCAGCGCATCGGCGCTGCCCTGGGCCAGTTGCAGATTCTTCTCAATGGGCATCAGTACCGCCGGCGAAGCGACAAAGTCAAAGCCGAGTTCGCTGGCCAAGGCAGCCAGACGCTCGCGGGCCGCCTGGTTGTGGCGGTACAGGTGCAAGGCCAGGGTGACCAGGATGGGCGGCTGCTGGGGCGGCTGCTCATCCAACAAGCGCCGCAGCAGCTTCAAATTGCTCATGACCCGCTCGAGCTGGCCGCGCGCATGGGTGCGCCCATAGTCCTGCTGCCTGTCGCCGGAGATCGAGACCTTGATCCAACTGGGCCGGGCGGCCACCAGCTTGTCCAGGCCACGGTCGATGTTCAAGGTTGTTGAGACATAAGACACCCAGCACCTGCGGCCCACCGCCTGGACGATCTGCCCCAAATGTGGATGCAGCAGCGGCTCACCCCAGTTGAAGAGGTGAATGATGGGCCGCAGACCGGGGCGGTCGCTGGCGATCTTGTCCAAAATAGCTTCGAAGCGATCCAGGGGCATCAGCCCCTTGGAGCGCTGGACCTCGGCCATATTGCCCACCGGGCAGCTGGGACAGCGCAAATTGCAGCTGCCGGCCACATCAATCGCGTAGATGTAGGCATCGCCCTCGTAAGGAGGGTAACGGCACAGGGTTTGACCAGTGTGCAGGGGCGGGCTGTCCGGGCCGATATGGGGCGGCAGCGGCAGGGGCGCGGGCAGCGCGAAGCCTGCAGCCCGAGCCATGGGCTGACACTCGTGCAGCCAAGCTTGCGCCAGGGGCCGAAAGCCAGCTTGGTCCAGCGCCTGCGCCAGGACCGCGACCCAAGGCAGCCAGTCCGGTGGCGGGCAACCCTGTTCACGCAGCGCCACCAGGGCGGCATGGGCCTGCTGCAACTCGCCCTGGCGCAGCGCCAGACGCACTTGCATCAGCAAGAGCCCGGCGTCGCGAGGCCAACGATCCAGGGCCTGTTGCAGACAGACTGAAGCCTGATCAAATTGATCAGCAGCCAGCAAAGCAACAATGGCCTGCTTTTCACCATCTGCGGTTATCATGACGTAAATTGTCACATACCCGTGACAGTCTGCCTCTCCTTCGAACCGGATCTCCAGATGACAAGGTCCTTGAAGCAATCGCCCGCCAGGGCTTTGGCTACCAGCCCTCCGGTCAGGCTCAGCCGGCTCCTGCTGAGCTTGGTAGCAGCATGGGGTGCGGTGCCGGCGGCGTATGCCGCCTGCACCCCCGGCTCTTACTTTGACGGCACAGCTTGCGTGCTCGCACCAGCCGGTACCTATACGAATTCGGATACAGCCACCGCGCCGACGGCGGCCAGCCTGGGTTATTTCGTGCCCAGCGCCGGGGCCACCATTCCATTCCACGCCCAGTTGGGTTACTACGTGCCCCTTGCGGCGGCTGTGTCGCAAACCCCTGCCGGCTTGGGCTACTTTGTCAACACCACCGCCGCATTGAGCCGCACAGCCGCAAGCCTTGGCTACTACGTCGATACCTCGACGGCTTCGACACAAACCGCCGCCGGTCTGGGCTACTTTGTCAACACCACCGCCGCATCGAGCCGCACAGCCGCAAGCGTCGGCTACTACGTCAACACCCCGACCGCATCGACACAAACTGCGGCCGGACCGGGATACTTTGTCAACACCACCGCCGCTTCGAGCCGCACAGCCGCAAGCGTCGGCTACTACGTCAACACCTCGACGGCTTCGACACAAACCGCCGCCGGCCTGGGCTACTTTGTCCAGGCAATCGCCGCTACGGAGCCGACAGCTGCCAACAAGGGTTACTACGTCGACAGCACGGCCGCGTCCTCGGCAACCGCCGCCGGCCTCGGCCACTTTGTGGCGACCACCGGCGCATCGAGTCGCACAGCCGCAAGCGTCGGCTACTACGTCAACACCCCGACCGCATCGACACAAACTGCGGCCGGACCGGGATACTTTGTCAACACCACCGCCGCATCGAGCCGCACAGCCGCAAGCCTTGGCTACTACGTCGATACCTCGACGGCTTCGACACAAACTGCCGCCGGCCTGGGCTACTTTGTCCAGGCAAGCGCCGCTACGGCCCGCACAGCCGCAAGCGTCGGCTACTACGTCAATACCTCGACGGCATCGACACAAACTGCGGCCGGCTTGGGCTACTTTGTCGACACCGCCGCCGCATCGAGTCGCACAGCCGCAAGCCCTGGCTATTACGTCGATACCTCGACAGCGTCCTCTCAAAAGGCTGCCAGTCCGGGGTATTTCGTCAGCACATCAGCGGCCTCCTCGCAGACTCCAGCGGGTGCCGGCTATTTCGTCGCGGACATTGCCGCCAGCACGGCGACGGCCGCGCCGGCCGGCTTTTATGTGACCAGCAGTGCGGCAGTGGCGGCAGTGCCTGCCTCAGCGGGCTACTACGTGCCAACGACAGCCGCCAGCAGCCAGACCGCGGCGAGCGTCGGCTACTACGTGGCGAGCGCCGGCGCATCCAGCCAGACGGCGGCCAGCCTCGGCTACTTTGTCGACAGCTCCGCGGCGCTTTCGCAGACTGCAGCAAGCTTGGGGTATTTCGTGGACACGGTGGCGGCCACGGTCGCCAAGGCAGCGCCCGAGGGCTACTACGTTCCTGCAGCCGCAGCCACTTTGGCCCAGCTGGCCAATTACAGCTATTTTTCAGGCCAGACTGCAGCCACCGAACAGCCTCTGCTGGACGATGGCACGCTAGGCGCCAGCAGAACGCCGCTCACCTTGGGCGGCCGCAGCCTGGTGCTGAGACAGTCGCTCAGCTCCTCGCGCGCGATCGATCTGGGTGGCGGCCTGGCTGCCGTAGAGGTGCCCGCAGGCTCACTGGTCCAGCTGCAGGGCAGCTGGACTGCCGGGACCTCGCTGAATAAATCGGGCGCCGGCCAACTCAGCGTCACGCAACTGCTGGCCGCAAATGTATCCGTGCAGGCAGGTCGGATGGCGCTTGCTGCCGGGGCCAGCGGCTCCGTGTCGGTGGCGCAGGGCGCTTCCCTGCAGGTCCAGGGCTCGGTGGCCAGCCTGAACAACCAGGGGACGGTGGAGGTCAGTGGCGGGACG
Organism: Polaromonas sp.; assembly: GCA_044352515.1. Lineage (GTDB taxonomy): Bacteria > Pseudomonadota > Gammaproteobacteria > Burkholderiales > Burkholderiaceae_C > Polaromonas. Next base: position 4,562 of record JBILDR010000078.1, on the reverse strand, counting down.
CTACAGGTGCAAGGAGCCTTCACCCACCAGGCCGGGGCCGTGCTTCAGTTGACCCGCACCGGCGCCGCGCAGGCGCCGCTGCAGATCTCCGGCACGGCCAATTTGGGCGGCAAGCTGGTCTATCGCCTGGCCACCACCCCATTGAGCACGGGCTCCAGTCCTCTTATCGCCTTCGCAGGAGGCAGCCAGGGCCAGTTCAGCAGCATCGAGACTGACCTGAACCCCGTGGGATTCAGCCTGACGCCGGTCATGAGCAACACGGGGCTGCGCATTGACATCGCGGCACGGGACCTGGCCCAGGCGGTCACGGGGCAGATGGCTCAATCGGTAGCCCGTGCGCTCGATGCCGCCCGCTCCAGCGGTCCGGCCGAACTGACCCGGGTGATCGAGCAGATCGCCGCGGCACCCGCGAGCGTGGCGGAGGCGACCTTACAAAGCCTGACCGCCAGAGCCAGCCTGGGTGCCGCGGTGATGCAGGTCCAACTGGGCCAGCAAATGGCGCGCGAGACGCAGACCTTGGGCTTCGAGTCCTCGGCCGCCGCGCCATCGTCCTCGCTCATGCCTCGCTTGGCCCTGGACCAGGGTCCGAAGACCATGGGCACCCGCTTTTGGGCCAGCGCGCCGGTCTGGCGCAGCCAGTTCGACGCGGCCGGATCCACCCAGCGCATGGCCTACCAAGGAGCAAGCGCAGGCACAGACACGGTGATCAATGCACGGGGCGATCGCATAGGCCTGAGCGTGTCAATCTTCGATCAGACCAGCCAGTCGGACGACTTCCAGTCCAAAGGTAGCTCCCGCCAGGCTTCGCTCTACGGCTTGAGCCCGGTCGGCCCGTTTCAGCTCAGCTATTCCCTGGGTTTGGGCGGTGCGAACACGCAGCAGACCCGCTGGATCCGCCTGCCCGACCAGACGGTGGTGGCGGCCCGATCAAGTCCACAAGACCGCAGCACCCAGGCCAGCGCGGGCCTGAGTTTGCCCTTCGATCTCAATGCCCAGGTGAAGATGGAGCCCTTCGTGCGGGTGAGCTGGCGCAAGCAGCAGCGCGATGCCTACAGCGAAGTGGGTGCTGGTGGCCTGGGGCTGCAGATGTCGACCTACAAAGGCCAAAGCCATTCCAGCACGCTGGGCTGGCGCTGGTCGGGCACCCTCAGCGGCTGGTCTGGCCGGAATCTGCACTGGGCAAGCCACTGGGAATGGACCCGCAATACCGATCGATTCCCGGCCATCGAGCAGCGCTTCATCAACACTCAAACGCTGGTGAACACCCAGGGCATTGACGCCCAATCCAATGCGCCCATGGTTTCACTGTCCTTGCGCCAGGAACTACAGCGCAACTCCGATATTGGCATGAGCTTGTCGCTGGACCAGTTCCATGGGCAGTGGGGCAGGGGGCTGACCATGTCCTATCGCAAAGCCTGGTGAGCACAGCGGCACTGGGGCACAGCATGGCGCAGACGCTGGCACAAGCGCTGGACCAGGCCACCCGATGGGCCAAAGCCGGCGCCCTCGAAGATGCGGTGCGCGGCTACCGCGCACTGATGCAACAGTATGGGCCGCGTGCCGATGTCCTGACCAACCTGGGTCTGACCCTGCACAAGCTCGGGCGCCATGATGAAGCGGTGCATGCGCTGCGCAATGCCCTGCACCTGCAGCCCGATCTGATCGAAGCCTGTCTCAATCTAGGCCTGGTGCTGCTGGCGCAGCGGCGCTTTGAGGAAGCCGGCCAAGCCTTCACTCAGGCCCTGCAACTCAATCCCGGGCACCCGGGCGCCCATGACGGGCTGGGCCTGGTGGCCCAGCACCAAGGCTACCTGCTGCGCGCACGCGGCCATTTTGAAGACGCCCTGCAGCGCGACCCCCAACATCTGCAAAGCTTGGTCAACATGGCAGGTAACCTGCACGAGGGCATGCAGACCGAAGCCGGTCTGGCCATCCTCGAGCGCCTGATGGATCAGCCCGACGGGCGCAAGCATGCCTCCAACTACCTGATGACCTTGCAGTATTCGGATCGCCATGACGCAGCTCAGTTGCATCAGAAGGCCTGTGAACTAATGGCCCACATGAGCCAGGACACGGGGTTGAAGGCGCCGGACATGACCGCAGCCTCTGGCCTGCCAGCGTCCTTGGCAGAGCCGCTGCCGCGACGGCCGGGTCGGCTGCGTGTGGGCCTGGTGTCGGCTGATCTGCGCGCGCACCCCGTCGGCTGGTTTCTCAAGGGCGTATTGCCGCGGCTGGCGCAGCATCTGAGCCTGATCGCCTTTGCCAACCAGTACGAGCATGACCCGGTGACACAGGAACTGCAGGCCGCCGTGGAGCGCTGGATCTGCATTGCGGGCTATTCCGATGAGCAGGTCTTGCAGATCATCCGCGGGCAGCAAGTGGATGTACTGATCGACCTGTCGGGCCATACTGCTGGCCACCGGCTGCAGGTCTTTGCGCGCCGCGCCGCGCCTGTGCAGCTCAGTTGGCTAGGGTACTTTGCCACCACCGGCCTGACGCAGATGGACTACATCTTGCTCGACAGCGAGCATGCGCCGCCGGGCAGCCACCAGTACTTCAGCGAGAAGGTGGCCTGGATCGAGCCCATACGCATGTGCTTCAGTCCGCCGACCTATGCGCCCGCGGTACAGCCGCCGCCGTGTCTTGACAATGGGCTCATCACCTTCGGCTCCTTCAATAACACCGGCAAGATCACACCGACGACCATCGCCCTGTGGGCCGCGGTATTGCGGGCTGTGCCCGAGAGCCGGCTGCATTTGAAATGGAAGAATCTGATCGAGCCCGCCTTGAAGAAAGATCTGCGGCAGCAGTTTGCGCGGCAGGGGGTATCGCCTTCGCGCCTGATCCTCTTCGGCGCCAGCTCGCACCCCGCCATGCTCGAGGAATACGGGGACATCGACATCGCCTTGGACACTTTTCCCTTCTCGGGGGGTACCACCACCTGCGAAGCTCTGTGGATGGGTGTGCCGGTGGTGACCCTGCGCGGCGATCGACCCGTCGCGCGCCAGTCGGCCGCCATGCTCAGGGCCATAGGACTGGCTGATCTGGCCGCTGACGACAGCGATTCATTCGTAGAAATCTGCAAGCGTCTGGCCAGCGACCGCGAGCTGCTGAGCGATATGCGGCAGCATATGCGCACTCGCATGCAGGACAGCAGCTTGTTTGATCCGGACAAGTTCACCCAGGCCTTTTTACGCTGTTTGCACGGCTTGGTCGCTGCCGATGCATGAGACCACTGCGCAGCTTGCGCAGTGGTCGCAACACCCCAGGGCGCAAGGGCAGGCGGCTCAATCCACCTTGGTGCCCGTCAGCTGCACCACCCGAGCCCACTTGGCCATCTCGGCGCGCACGAAGCTGGCAAAGGCCTCGGGCGTGGAGCTGGTCGCTTCCACGCCGAGCTGGGTCATGGCCTGGCGATAGCTGGGGTCACGGCTGGCCTTGGCCACTTCGCTGTTGAGCCGGTCCACGATGGCCTTGGGCGTGCCCGCGGCGATGAACAAGCCGGTCCAGCTGTCGACCTGGTAGCCCGGCACCCCCGCCTCGGCAAAGGTGGGCAGATCGGGCGCGGTAGGCCAGCGGCGGCTGCCGGAGTTGGCAATGGCGCGCACCTTGCCGGTCTTGACCAGGGTCTGGGCGTTGGTGATGGTCTCGATCATCAACGAGACGTTGCCGGCCAGCAGATCGGCCGAGGCAGCGCCGCCGCCTTTGTAGGGCACATGCAGCATGTCGATCTGCGCGGTGGTCTTGAGCAGCTCGGTGGCCAGGTGCGAGATGGAGCCATTGCCGGCCGAGGCGTAGCTGAGCTTGCCCGGGTTGGCCTTGGCATAGGCAATGAGCTCGGGCAGGCTCTGAATGGGCAGACCCGCATGCACGATGAGCACGCTGGGGTTGAGCGCCAACAGCGAGACCGGCAGCAGGTCGCGGTTGGGATCGACCGGCAGGTTCTTGAACAGCACCGGCGCCACGCTGTTGGTGCCTATGGTGCCGTAGAGCAGGGTATGACCGTCGGCCGGTGACTTGACCACCGCCTCCATGGCCGGCCCGCCACCGCCACCGGGGCGGTTTTCAATCACCACCTGCGTGCCCATTTGCTCGGCCAGCTGCTTGCCCAGGCCGCGCGCCATCACATCGGAGGAGCCGCCAGCGGCAAAGGGCACGATCATGCGGATCGGCTTGTTCGGATAGGTCTGCGCCTGGCTGGGCAGGGACACCAGCAGGGCACTGGCCAGGGCGCTGAGCAAAAGGATTCGTCTCATGGGGCTGTCTCCGTTCTATCGATGGTGAGGGAAGGGGGTGTCATACAGGGCTGGAGGGCCCTTGCGCGTCTTGTCCGTCTTGTGCATCTTGCCCGTCTTGTGCGCTCAGGGCTTGAAGCCGGCGATAAAAATCATCCACCCTTTGCTGGCCACTGTCGGCCACCGCCTGGGTGATGCTGTGGTGCGCGGCCGGGTCCGTCTGCGCACCGGTGATGCCGACCTGCCGCGAGACGTCCTGCACAAACTGGCACAGCGGCGCGCGGATGCGGCCAAAATCGGCCAGCGCAGCGTCTATGCCGCCGCGCG
>JBILDR010000263.1:0-4495 GCA_044352515.1 Polaromonas sp. | reverse complement strand
GTTGATGATGCCCGCGATCCATTCGATGCGATTGGCCGTCAAGCCCTCGCGCAGCGCCTTGATGATGGGAATGCCACCGGCCACCGCCGCCTCGAAGGCCACCATCACGCCTTTTTTCTGGGCCGCTGCAAAAATTTCGGTGCCGTGCACGGCCAGCAAGGCCTTGTTGGCGGTCACCACATGCTTGCCGGCAGCAATGGCTTCGAGCACCAGTTGTTTGGCGATGCCGTAGCCGCCGATGAGCTCGACCACGATGTCCACCTGCGGGTCGGCAATGACGGCGCGGGCGTCAGCCACCACCGTCACTTGATCGCCCACCAGCGCCTTGGCCCGGGCCACGTCCAGGTCGGCCACGATGCTGACTTCAATGCCTCGGCCGGCGCGGCGCATGATCTCTTCCTGATTGCGCTGCAAGACGGTGAAGACGCCGCTGCCCACCGTGCCTATGCCCAGCAGGCCTACGCGTATGGGTGCCAATGGTTTATTGCTCATGATGTCTGTCTTCCAAAATGACAAAGGGGGCCCGCCCGTCCTGGCGAGATCCGGCCGCAGCGGGCCAATCAGACGCTGGCCGTGCTCCTGCGGGCGGCATGCCGCTTGCGCCAGCCTTCGAGGAACTTGGCCACGCGGCCTATGGCCTCGCGCAGATCGTCTTCGTGCGGCAAGAAGACCATGCGGAAATGGTCAGGCGTGGCCCAGTTAAAGCCCGTTCCCTGCACCAGCATGACTCGGGTTTCTTCGAGCAGCTCCAAAAACAGCTGGCGGTCGTCGACCACCGGGTAAACCGCCGGGTCCAGCCGGGGAAACATGTACAGCGCGGCGCTGGGCTTGACGCAGCTCACGCCGGGAATGGCGGTGATGAGCTCATGGGCCAAGTCGCGCTGGCGGCGCAGTCGCCCGCCCTCGCCCACCAGTTCGCGAATGCTTTGGTAGCCGCCCAAGGCAGTTTGTATCGCCCATTGGCCGGGCACGTTGGAGCACAAGCGCATGTTCGAGAGCATGTTCAGGCCCTCGATGTAGTCTTGCGCGTTTTTCTTGTCGCCCGAAATCACCATCCAGCCTGCGCGGTAGCCGCAGGAACGGTAACTCTTGGACAGGGAATTGAAGGTCAGGGTGAGCACATCTTCCGACAGGCTGGCCAAGGGCGTGTGCACCACGTCGTCGTAGAGCACCTTGTCGTAGACCTCGTCGGCAAAGATCACCAATTGATGCTCGCGGGCAATGGCCACAATTTGCTCAAGCAGCTCGCGCGAGTACAGGGCACCGGTCGGGTTGTTGGGGTTGATGATCACAATGCCCTTGGTGTTGGGCGTGATCTTGCGACGGATGTCGGCCAGGTCGGGCATCCAGCCATTGGATTCGTCGCACAGGTAGTGCACCGGTGTTCCACCCGAGAGCGAGGCGGCCGCCGTCCACAGGGGGTAGTCAGGAGCGGGCAAGAGCAATTCGTCGCCGTCGTTGAGCAGGCCGTTGGTGGCCATGACGATCAGTTCGCTGGCCCCGTTGCCCAGATAAATATCGTCCAGGGTCACACCCTTGACGCCCTGGCGCTGGGTCTCGTGCATCACCGCCTTGCGGGCCGCAAAAATGCCCTTGCTGTCCGAATAGCCGGCCGAGGTGGGCAGGTTGCGGATCATGTCCTGCTGGATTTCCTCGGGCGAATCAAAGCCGAACGGCGCGAGGTTGCCGATGTTGAGCTTGATGATCTTGTGCCCCTCCTCCTCCATGCGACGCGCCGCGTCCATGATGGGACCCCGAATGTCGTAACAGACATTGGCGAGCTTGGCGGATTTGGTGATGGGCTTCATGGCAGGACGAGGGTAAACACAATCGGGCCCAAGCGCAGAAGGCGGCGGGCCAAACCGAGTGAAAACCTATAATTTGACCACACAAACGAGGCCGACTTTGCGGCGCAATGTGTCCGGGCTGCCCCACCGCGTCCCGTCAGCCTTTCCTACACCCCATGAAACTTCAGCCCGACCGATCCGACGCCCCCACCATCCTCGGCTATGGCGATGACTGGATAGGCATAGGCCATCAGGGCCAGGCACAAAAGATCCAGCACAGCCTGGTGCTTGATTCGCGCGGCTCGCATTCTGACTGGCAATGCGCACGCTTCGAGGACTTGGGCGCCGCACATTTCGAGCGTCTGGCCGATCTGGCGCCGGAATTGGTGGTTTTCGGCAGCGGAGCGCGCCTGCGCTTTGTGGCGCCAGCCCTCTTGCGCGCGCTGATGGCCCGGCGCATCGGCATCGAAACCATGGACACGGTGGCTGCCTGCCGCACCTACAACATCCTGGCTGGCGAGGGCCGGCATGTGGTCGCTGCACTGCTGCTGGAAGTGCCGCAGGCATGGGCTCCATAGCCGAGCTTGGCCTTTGAGGCTAAAATCAGGCGTTTTGGCCCCAAGGGCAGCCCCGGTAAGCGCAAGCCGAGGCAGCGCCCGCCAAAGCGCTAGAGCCATCGAGAAGCCACAACAAGCACAGGCCGTCAGGCCATACACCACTTTCGACAGGGTCCCCGCAGTATGGCAGTCGTCGTCAACAAATCCATCCCCGAATTCGAAGCCTTGGCCACCGGCGGCGTCAAGGTCACCCAGAGCAACCACCTGGGCAAGCTGGTGGTGCTGTATTTTTATCCCAAGGACAACACGCCTGGCTGCACCACGGAAGCGATGCAGTTTCGCGACAAATACAAAGACTTCGTCAAGGCCGGCGCGCTGGTTTTCGGCGTCTCGCGCGACAACATGAAGTCCCACGAAGACTTCAAAGCCAAGCTCGAGCTGCCCTTCGAGCTGATTGCCGACACTGAAGAGAAGATGTGCCATATGTTTGGCGTGGTCAAGAACAAGATCATGTACGGCAAGAAGGTCAAGGGCATAGAGCGCAGCACCTTCCTGATCGGCGCCGACGGCCAGCTCAAGCAGGAATGGCGGGGCCTGAAGGTACCCGGCCATGTTGACGAAGTGCTGGTGGCGGTCAAGGCGCTGAAAAAAGCCGGCTAAATTCATACCAGCGACCCGTCATAGGGGTCGTGCATAATGTTTTGATGCTCTTGATCGCCGAGTGCGTCCTCCTTCGAAAAGCCGCCCGGCACTCCCGGCGGCTTTGTCGTTTTAAGAGCCCCACCGCTGAGCAATCTGTCCGGCGGCCCGCTTCTGACTCCTGAATCCACCATGCCCCTGCCTCCAGCCCCCACCCAGCGCGCCAGCGTCCTGTCCAAGCAAGCCTACGGCGGCCAGGCCCGCGGTGCCGAATCCCCAGCTCAAAAGCGCGGGGCGGCAGCCGCTCGGCTTGAGCAGGAGGCTCATGCGGATGTGGAACAAGCCAGACCGCCCGAGCCCAGCCAGGCGCCGCGCGGACGCAAAAAGAGCCAGCCGCAAGCGCTGCCCACCGCCAGCGTCACCCCCAAGGTCACCGCCAGCGCCGTGGCCAGTGCACCGGCCGCGCCAGGGGCCAGCACAGCGGCCGCACCGCGCAGCCAGGCCCGCAGCAAGCGCAAAAGCACAGGCCCGACCAAACTCTTTGTGCTCGACACCAATGTGCTGATGCACGACCCGATGTGCTTGTTCCGCTTTGAGGAGCACGACATCTTCCTGCCCATGATCGTGCTGGAAGAGCTCGACGGCCACAAAAAGGGCATGACCGAAGTGGCCCGCAATGCGCGCCAAACCAGCCGCACGCTCGACGCGCTGGCGGCAGAGGGCAGCGACATCGCCAAAGGCCTGGTGCTCAGCAGCACCGGCCACAGCGAAGCGCGCGGTCATTTGCTGTTCCAGACCCGGCCACTGAGCGGCGAGTTGCCCATGGCGCTGCCCCAGGGCAAGGCCGACAACCAGATCCTGGGCGTGGTCGAGGCTCTGCGCAAGGAGCTGGCGCCGCGCGAGGTGGTGCTGGTGTCCAAGGACATCAATATGCGGGTCAAGGCCCGCGCCCTGGGCTTGTCGACCGAGGACTACCGCAACGACAAAACTCTGGAAGACGGCGATCTGCTCTACAGCGGCGCGCTGGCCTTGCCGCCCGACTTCTGGACCCGCCAAAGCAAAACGGTCGAGAGCTGGCAGCAGGGCAGCCACACCTTCTACCGCATCAGCGGGCCGATTGTCGACAGCCTGCTGATCAACCAGTTCGCCTACTTCGAGGCGGCCGGCGAGCCGCCGCTGTATGCCCGGGTGACCGAAATCCGTGGCAAGACCGCGGTGCTCAAGACGCTCAAGGATTACACCCACCTCAAGCACGCCATCTGGGGCGTGACCATGCGCAACCGCGAGCAGAACTTCGCGATGAACCTGCTGATGGATCCGGAGGTCGACTTCGTCACCCTCACCGGTACAGCCGGCACCGGCAAGACGCTGATGGCGCTGGCTGCCGGCCTGACCCAGGTGCTTGACGACCGCCGCTACACCGAGATCATCATGACCCGCGCCACCGTCTCGGTGGGCGAGGACATCGGCTTTCTGCCCGGCACCGAAGAAGAAAAAATGGGCCCCTGGATG
>JBILDR010000262.1:0-4496 GCA_044352515.1 Polaromonas sp. | reverse complement strand
AAATTCAGGAGGGTCCGCCGGGCGCAGGCGGCGAGCCGGCCAAAACACCGGGCCTGCGTATCAGCCAGTTCGACAGTTATGGTGCGCTGATCGGCGAGGCCAAGACCACCACGCTGGACGCCACCTCCTTCAAATTCCTCTCGACCTGGGACCTGATGAAATCGCCCAGCCGGCCCAATCAGGGCGAGCTGGCCTGGCGCTTTGGGCTGACCCTGTCGGGGCTGAGCCTGGTCCTGCTGGCCGTGGCCATGGCCCATGCCAACCCGCGGGCCGGGCGCAGCGGCCGGCTGATCCTGGCCATCTTTATCTTTCTGGTCTACAGCAATTTGATGACCCTGAGCCAGAACTGGGTGAGCTTGGGCTGGATAGGCCTGCTGCCCATGGTGCTCCTGCTCCATGGCGGCTTCATCGCTGTCTCCCTGCTCTGGCTGATCGGCCGCCACCGCGGCTGGGCGCTGCCGCGCCTTGAGTGGCGCCCTCGCCGGCGAGCAGCGCCAGGGGCCACCGCATGAAAACCCTGCGCAAGCTCATTTACGGCGAATCCCTGCTGTCCATCAGCCTGGTCACCCTGGGCTTTCTGACCCTGTTCATGTTCTTTGACCTGGTCGACGAGTTGCAGAACCTGGGCCGGCCCAATATTTTGGACGGCAGTACCTTACAGGTGCGCCATGCCCTGCTCTACGTGACGCTGCTGCTGCCCAGCCGCCTTTATGAGTTGCTACCGATCTCGGTGCTGATCGGCACCATCTTCGTCATGGCCAGGCTGGCGCAGAGCTCGGAATACACCATCTTGCGCACCAGCGGGCTGGATCCCTGGCGGGCGCTGCGCCTGCTGATGAGCCTGGGGGCGGTTTTCGTCGTATTGGCTTTTGTAGTGGGCGACTATGTTGCGCCGGCGGCCGACAGGGCCTCGCAGCTGCTCAAGGCGCGCTACCAATTTCGCATCACCATCGGACAGACGGGTGCCTGGCTGCGTGAAAAGCAGGAGCAAGCCAGCTATGTGGTCAATGTCAAGGCGCTGAGTCCCAACAATGAGATGCAGGGCATCGAGGTGTTCGAATTCAGGCCTGAAGGCGGCGTGCGGGCGGTGATGCAGGCGCGGCAGGCCCGCTTTGCCCCTGACGATGCCTGGCTGCTCGAAGACGTGGTGCGTACCGAATTTCGCAACTCACCAGCCAGCGTGGGCGCAGCCACACAAGTGCTGAGCCAGCTAGAAGGCGTACAACGCAGCGCCATGGTCGAGCGCAGCCGCAGCGACAGCCTGCGCTGGCCGACCGAGCTCAGCGCAGAAATGGTGTCGGTGGCGCTGCTCAAGCCCGAGCGCATGCGCACCATCGACCTGTTCAGTTACATCCGGCACCTGCAAGCCAATGGGCAAAGTGCGCAGCGCTATGAGATCGAGTTCTGGCGCAAGGTTTTCTACCCCATCAGTTGCCTGGTCATGGTGATGCTGGCCCTGCCCTTTGCCTACCTGCATATGCGCTCGGGCGGCATCTCGGCCTATGTGTTTGCCGGGGTGATGATAGGCATCAGCTTTTTCATGATGAACAACATCGCCGTTTATGTGGGCAATTTGCAGCAGTGGCAGCCGTGGCTGGCCGCCGCAGCGCCTGGCCTGCTCTACACCGCCGTCTCGCTGGCCGCTTTTGGCTGGCTGGTGATTCGGCAATAAGGACCCGTACTGTGAGCACCGCCATCGTCTTGTTCGCCCATGGCTCGCGCGATCCGCATTGGCACCGGCCGATACAGGCGGTGGCCGATGCGGTGGCCCGGCGCGAGCCAGCCCTGCCGGTGCGCTGCGCCTACCTGGAGCTGAGCACCCCCAGTCTGCCCGATGCGGTGGCCGAACTGCTGGCTGCCGGAAGCTCGCACATCCGCGTCTTTCCGGTGTTTCTCGGCGTCGGCAAGCATGCCCGCGAGGACCTGCCCGCGCTCATGCAGGCCTTGCGTACCGAGCACCCGGCGGTGCAGTTTGAGCTCCTGCCCTCGGCCGGCGAGTCACCGGCGCTGACCGAATTGCTGGCTGAACTGGCTCTGGGCAAGTGCTAAGACCCCTGCGCCCGCCCAAGCCAGCATGGCGCCAACCCCCAGGAAAACCTCAATAAAAGGCATAATGAAGGCTTCGCTTATCCGATAAACGATATGAACCTTCATCAGTTCCGCTTTGTACAGGAGGCGGTTCGGCGCAATCTGAACCTGACCGAAACCGCCAAAGCGCTGCACACCTCTCAGCCGGGCGTTTCCAAGGCCATCATCGAGCTGGAGGAAGAGCTGGGCGTCGAAATCTTCTCGCGCCACGGGAAACGGCTCAAACGGGTGACCGAGCCGGGCGAGCATGTGCTGCGCAGCATTGAGCTGATCATGCGTGAGGTCGGCAATCTCAAGCGCATCGGCGAGCAGTTCTCGGCCCAGGACAGCGGCACCCTGTCGATTGCCACCACCCATACCCAGGCCCGTTATGTGCTGCCCAAGCCGGTGGCGCGGCTGCGCGAGAGCTTTCCCAAAGTCAACGTCAGCATGCACCAGGGCTCGCCGGCGCAAGTCGCCCGCATGCTCATCGACGAAGTGGCTGAAATCGGCATTGCCACCGAATCGCTCAACGACTATGACGAACTGGTGACCCTGCCCTGCTATGAGTGGCAGCATATGCTGGTCATGCCGCCCGAGCACCCGCTGGCCAGGCGCAGCAGCATCAGCCTGGAAGACTTGGCTGAGCAGCCGCTGATCACCTACCACCCCTCGTTCACCGGCCGCACCCGGGTCGATCAGGCTTTTGCGGCCCGCAAGCTCAGCCCGCGCATCGCGCTCGAGGCCATAGACTCTGACGTGCTCAAGACCTATGTGCGCCTGGGTCTGGGCGTAGGCATCGTGGCTGAAATGGCCATGCTGGAGGAAGACGCCAAGGACCTGGTATGGCGCCCCGCCGCCGCCCTGTTCGGCAACAACGTCGCCCGGGTGGCGTTCAAGCGCAGCGCCTACCTGCGCAACTTTGTCTACCATTTTGCCGAGTTCGTCAGCCCCAAGCTCAAGCGCGAGACCATCATGAAGGCGATGTCGGGCGACTTTGCTGACCACGAACTTTGAACACCGCAGGCGCCCTGCGCCTGTCCCTGATTGCCGGAAACCACCGACCATGAACGCGATTGCCGAACATACCCCTGCCCTGCAAAGCCGCCTGCCCCAGGTTGGCACCACCATCTTCACCGTGATGTCGGCCCTGGCCGCCGAAAAAGGCGCGGTCAATCTCGGGCAGGGCTTCCCCGATTTCGGCTGCGACCGTGCCCTGACCGGCGCGGTCACCGAGGCCATGAATGCCGACCTCAATCAGTACCCGCCCATGGCCGGCGTGCCGCAGCTGCGCCAGGCGGTTTCGGCCAAGGTGGAGGCGCTCTACGGCCACCGCTACAGCGCCGACACGGAGATCACCATCACAGCCGGCGCCACCCAGGCCATCATCACCATCATCTTGGCGGTGGTGCATCCAGGCGACGAGGTGATCGTGCTCGAGCCCTGCTACGACAGCTATGTGCCCAATATCGAGCTGGCCGGCGGCGTGGTGGTGCGGGTGCCCTTGACGCCAGGCAGCTTTCGGCCCGACTTCGACAAGATCAGCGCAGCCATCACCCCACGCACCCGCGCCATCCTGATCAACAGCCCGCACAACCCGAGCGCCACCGTCTGGAGCCGCGAGGAGATGCTCAAGCTGCAGGAGATCCTGGCGCCCACCGATGTGCTGCTGATCAGCGACGAGGTCTATGAGCACATGGTCTTCGACGCCCCCAGCCGCCAACACCACAGCGCGGCCAGCTTTGCCGGCCTGGCCGCGCGCGCCTTTATCGTCAGCAGCTTTGGCAAAACCTACCATGTCACCGGCTGGAAGGTCGGCTATGTGGCCGCACCGGCGGCCCTGACCGCCGAGTTCCGCAAGGTGCATCAGTTCAATGTGTTCACCGTCAACACGCCCATGCAGCATGCGCTGGCCAGCTATATGAAGAACACCGAGGCCTACCTGGGCCTGCCGGGCTTCTACCAGCGCAAGCGCGACCTGTTCCGCCAGGGCCTGGCAAAGACCCGCTTGCACCTGCTGCCCAGCGAGGGCAGCTACTTTCAATGCGTCGATATCTCGGCGGTCAGCGACCTGGGCGAGGCCGATTTCTGCAAATGGCTGACCAGCGAGATCGGTGTGGCCGCCATTCCACTGTCGGCCTTCTACGGCGATGGATTCGATCAGAAAGTGGTGCGCTTTTGCTTCGCCAAGAAGGACGAGACCCTGCAGTCGGCGCTGGAGCGGCTGGCCAGGCTGTGAAGCCTTTGGGCCATGGTGTTTTGTAGGAGGGCCAGCCTGGCCTGCTGGATCTTATGTGGGAGCGCCGCCCTCGGCGCGATGCGGCTTTCGATCAAGCGCCCCTTCGCCGCGAGGGCGCGGCTCCCACACCCGCACCACTGCCGCTGGCTGGTAGCTCTCTTGTGGGAGCGCCGCCCTCGGCGCGATGCGG
>JBILDR010000261.1:0-4500 GCA_044352515.1 Polaromonas sp. | reverse complement strand
GTAATGCCTGCGCCAGGCTTCAATCTTGGTTCTGGCCTCGGCCAAGCTCATGAACCAATGTTCGTTCAAGCACTCCTGGCGCAGACGCCCTTTAAAGCTCCTCGACAATGAAGCCTTGCCAAGACAATAGCCGGGTCACCGCTGACTCCGGATCCATTCCCCATCGAACATGTTCCTTCTTTTCGTCTGCATGGGCAATATCTGCCGCAGTCCCACCGCCGAGGGCGTGATGCGCCAGCGCCTGCAGCAGCAGGGCCTGGCCGATCGCATACACGTTGATTCGGCTGGCACGCACAACTACCACCCTGGCAAGCCGCCCGATTTGCGCACCCAAAAGCATGCTGCCTTGCGCGGCTATGACCTGTCTGCCCTGCGCGCGCGGCAGATTCTGGAGGCCGACTTCAGCCGCTTTGATTTGATCCTGACCATGGACTGGGACAACCAGGCCTTGACCGAGTCCCTGTGCCCGCCGGCCCATGCCAGAAAGGTCAGGCGCCTGGCCGAGTTCTTTCAGCGCCACTCAGACACTGCGGTGCCTGACCCGTATTACGGCGGGCCGGACGAGTTTGAGCGGGTGCTTGATCTGGTGGAGGACGGGGTTGAGGGGCTGATGCGGCACTGCCGGCAGCGGCTGGGCACAAGCGGGCCCACCGGCTCGCCTTCACAGCAATAAGCTGTCAAATTTCAGGACAGCTCAGGCCTTGGCTGGGCTTACTCCGACTCTTATCGCCCTCTTGCGCATCTTGATGCTTTGATGCAAAAATGAGCTTATGCGTACCACCGTCGACATCCCCGATATGTTGCTCAAGCACCTCAAGGCCCGTGCGGCGTTGGAAGGACGGACTTTGCGCGACCTGGTGGTGGATTTGGTGGAAAAGGGATTGAATGTCCGTGGCGCAGTCGATGCGAAGCAGCGTTTTCTGGCGCGACCGCTCGTCCTTCCGGCCCGCGGCCCCATGGCGGTGGATCTGAGCCGAATGAGCAACGCTGATCTGTATGGGCTGATGAACGAGGATGACGATGAGCGAGCCATTGAGCTCATGGCGCGTCGCTGAGGCCAGCGCTAACTGGCGCACGGCTTCTGGAGATTTGCCTGACGTCAATGTCTGGCTGGCCTTGTGCAGCGCCGCCCACCCGTTTCACGCGGCCGCCATGCAGTATTGGCAGTCATCCTGCCAGTCGGGAACGACGTTGTGGTTTTGCCGAGCCACCATGATGGGCATGATCCGCTTGTTGTCTCAGCCACGTGTGATGGGCGCCAATGTGCTGGATCTGGCTCAGGCCATGGCCCTGTACCGGCAGTGGCTGGCCACCCCTGCAGTCGAGCTTTGGTTCGAAGTCCCTGGCGTGGACGATGCCCTGGACCAGATGCTCGTGCGTCGCCTACAGCCCTGGTCAGCACGCCTTTGGACAGACCTTTGCCTGGCGGCCACCGCCCAAGCCGCCGGCCTGCGCCTGGTCAGCTTTGACCGTGACTTTGAGCGATTCAACCTGGAGCGTTGCCTGATTTTGCAGACCCCCAGCGGCTCGGGTTCACAGGCTATATAGGCTGCACCCAGGCGGCCCGGCCTGTCCGATGGGACCGGCCCTACTCAAGCCCGTGCAAAGTGCGCGCGCGCTGCAGCCACCGTGGCGTCGATGTCGGCGTCGGTATGGGCTGCGCTCACGAAACCGGCCTCGTACAAGGCCGGTGCAAAGTACACCCCCGCGTCCAGCATGGCGTGGAAGAAGGCGTTGAACTTGGGGCCGTCGGTGGTCATCACCTTGGCATAGTTTTGCGGCAGTGTGTCCATCAGGAAGAAGCCGAACATCCCGCCTTCGCTGTCGCCGCAAAAGGGCTGGCCGGCGTCGCGGGCGGCTTGCGTGAGGCCAGCCACCAGGCGTTGGGTGCGGGCGCCCAGGGTCTCGTAAAAGCCGGGCTTGCTGATCTCGCGCAGCGTGGCCAGGCCGCAGGCGGTGGCCACTGGGTTGCCGCTGAGCGTGCCGGCCTGGTAGACCGGGCCCAGCGGAGCGAGCTTTTCCATGACGGCGCGCTTGCCGCCGAAGGCCGCCAGCGGCATGCCGCCGCCAATGACCTTACCGAGCACCGTCATGTCGGGCTCGAAGCCGGGAATCAGTTTGGCGTAGACGCTCTGCGCGCTGCCCAGGGCCACCCGGAATCCGCTCATCACCTCGTCAAACACCAGCAGCGCGCCGTACTGGCTGCACAGCTCGCGGCAGCGCTTCATGAAGGGCACACTGGCGCGCACGAAGTTCATGTTGCCGGCGATCGGCTCGATCATCAGGCAGGCCAGCTCCGCCCCATGCAGCTTGAAGGCTTCTTCGAGCTGCTCGATGTTGTTGTACTCCAGCACCAGGGTCTGGGCCACCACCTCGGGCGGCACACCGGCGCTGGTGGGGTTGCCGAAGGTGGCCAGGCCCGAGCCGGCCTTGACCAGCAGCGCATCGGCATGGCCGTGGTAGCAGCCTTCAAATTTGATGATCTTGCTGCGTCCTGTGGCGCCGCGCGCCAGGCGCAGCGCGCTCATGCCGGCCTCGGTCCCAGAGCTGACCAGGCGCACCATTTCCAGCGAGGGTACTTGGGCGATGATGGCCTCGGCCAACTCCACCTCGCGCTCGGTGGGCGCGCCGAAGGAGAAGCCGTCGAGCGCCGCCTTTTGCACCGCTTCGAGCACCGCAGCGTTGCCGTGGCCCAGGATCATGGGGCCCCAGGAGCCGATGTAGTCGATGTACTGCTTGCCGTCGGCATCCCAGAAGTAGGCGCCTTGCGCGCGCTGCACAAAGCGGGGCGTGCCGCCCACGGCGCGAAAGGCCCGCACGGGGGAATTGACGCCGCCGGGGATGACGGCCTTGGCGCGCTCAAACAGCGTGTCGTTCATCGAGGGTTTATTGCTTGGTGCCATGGGGAGGGAGTTCAAAGTAGTCGCTAGAAGCGGGGCGGGTGTTGGAGTCGGCCTCAGGCTCTGAGCCCTCAGTGTCAGTATCGGTTTGGGCCCAGAACAGTCGGTCGGGCAGCAGGTGACCCATGCCCGGGGCAAAACCGGCATCTAGGCAGTGGTCGAGGTAAGTCAGGGCTTCGGCGGTGGCGCTTTGCAGGTCCAGACCCGAAGCGAGTAAGGCGGTCAGCGCCGCCGACAGGGTGTCGCCGCTGCCGGAAAAATTGGCCTCGAAATGCTCGAATTTTTCGCTGTAGAGCACCGCCTGCGGGCTGGCCAGCACGTTGTCCAGGTATTGCGCATGCAGCGGCATGCCAGTCACCAGCGTATAGGCCACGCCTGATTCGGCCGCCGCCTTGGCAATCTCGCGTGCGCTCGGGGGCTTGCCGCCGCTCCAGTCGGGCAGCAACCAGCGCCACAGGGTGCTGTGATTGCCCACCAAAACCGTGGTTTGCGGCAGCAGCAACTCGCGAAACGCATCCTGGTAGCTGTCAATTTGCGCGTCACCCCACCACGACAGGTTGGGCATGTAGGCAATGACCGGAACGTCGGCATAGTCGCTGGTAATTTCGGCAATCGTGCTGATGATCTCGGGTGTGCCCACAAAGCCCACCTTGATGGCTTCTACTGCCATGTCTTCCAGGGCGCTGCGCGCCTGTTCGGCCACGGCTTCTTCGTCGAAGGCGAAGTGGTCGAAGATCTCGGCGGTGTCTCGGCTGTAAGCGCCGGTGACCACGGGCAAGGCGTGAGCGCCGGTCGAGGCCATCGCGGTCAGGTCGGCCGACAGGCCGCCAGCGCCGCTGGGGTCGCTGGCATTAAAGCTCATGACGCAGGCCGGGCCGGTGGGCGAGCCCGCATCGTCATGTGCGGGAGAGGGGTCGGCAGCGTTGGATGGAGGGGCCATGGATCAGAGTATGCCCTCGCCCGGGTGCACGGGCATGGCCGATACAATGCGCACCATTCTATTGGAACCCCTGAACACGCAGTGACTGGATCGACCCCCATGACCACCTGGATGTGCCTGATTTGCGGCTGGATCTACGACGAGGCCGCAGGCGCGCCTGACCACGGCATCGCCGCAGGCACCTTGTGGGCCGATGTGCCCATGAACTGGACCTGCCCAGAATGCGGCGCGCGCAAGGAAGATTTCGAGATGGTTCAGCTTTGAAGGGCAGAGCGCTATCCCTGTGGGATCAGCTGACTCGGTGGGAGCAGTTGGCCTAGTGGGTTCAGCTGACTTAGTGGGATCAGCTGACTTAGTTGGAGCGCCGCCTCGGCGCGATTGAGTCCTTTGATCGATCGCCGCATCGCCGCGAGGGCGCGGCTCCCACACCCTCAGATTTTCCGTGGTCGTGAGCGAAGGCCACCGCTGTGGGAGCGCCCCGCCTCGGCGCGATAGGGCTGTTGATCGATCGCCGCATCGCCGCGAGGGCGCGGCTCCCACACCCTCAGATTGTCCGTGGTCGTGAGCAAAGGCCACCGTTGTAGGATCGTCGCCTCGGCGCGATAGGGCTGTTGATCGACCGCCGCATCGCCGCGAGGGCGCGGCTCCTACACCCTTAGA
>JBILDR010000260.1:0-4511 GCA_044352515.1 Polaromonas sp. | reverse complement strand
GCCGCAGCCCAGCCCAACAAGGCGGCTGACTACAATTGAGACAACACCCGAGGGCCCCGCGCTTGAAGTACCTCATGTGGCTGCTCAAGGCAGCCTTGTTTTTCACCCTGTTCGCCTTCGCTCTGAACAATCAGAACGTGGTGGCGGTGCATTTCTTTTTCGGTCAGCAGTGGCAAGCTCCTCTGGTGCTGGTGGTGCTGGCCGCCTTTGTGGCCGGCATGGCCCTGGGGGTGATGTTCATGGTGCCACGCTGGTGGCGCAGCCGCCAGGCGGCCCGCAAGTCCAGTATGGCCAGCCCTGCAGCGACCAGCCCAACAGCCAGCGACAACGCCGGCCCGCCTCATGGAATTTGATGTCACCGCCTTGCTGCTGGGCTTGCCGATTGCCTTTGCCCTGGGCTGGCTGGCCTCGCGCCTGGACCTGCGCCAGATGCGGGTGGAAAACCGGCAGTCGCCCAAGGCCTACTTCCGTGGCTTGAACTTCCTGCTCAACGAGCAGCAGGACCAGGCCATCGACGCCTTCATCGAGGCGGTGCAAAACGACCCGGACACCTCCGAGCTGCATTTCGCGCTGGGCAATTTGTTTCGCCGACGCGGCGAGTACGACCGGGCGGTACGGGTGCATGAGCATTTGCTGGCGCGCGGCGACCTCAAGCAAAGCGAGCGCGACCGCGCCCAGCATGCGCTGGCGCTGGACTTTCTCAAAGCCGGCCTGCTCGACAGGGCCGAGGCTGCGCTGAGCAAACTCGAAGGCACTGCCTATGAGCAGGAAGCCCGGCTCGCGCGGCTGGCGATTTACGAGCGCTCGCGCGACTGGGCCCAGGCCAGCGCCGTGGCAGCCCGCTTGGATGACAGCAGCCACGGCAGCTTTGAGCCGCGGCAGGCGCACTATCTGTGCGAGCAGGCCCAAGCCAGCGTGGCAGCCGGTCAAACCGGGCCGGCCCTGGACCTGCTGAGCCAGGCCCACAAACTAGCCCCGCAGGCGCCCCGCCCCTTGATCGAAAAAGCCAAGCTGCTGATGCAGCGAGGCCGCTCCGACGCGGCCTTGCAAACCCTGATGGAGCTGCGCCAGGCGGCGCCGCAAGCCCTGCCTCTGGCTGCGGCCTTGCTGGCCAAACTGGCGGTGCAGGCGGGCAAGCAGCAAGAAGTCAAAGACTGGCTGATCCAGGCGCAAGACGCCCAGCCCAGCATCGACCTGGTGCAGGCCATCGCCGAGCTTGAAAACGACCCTGCCATCGCCCGCCAGTGGTTTGTGAGCCACCTGCAACGCGAACCCTCGCTGATCGCCGCCGGCAAATGGCTGGCCAGCGAACGTTTTGCGGAGCCGCAAAACCAAGAGGTGGTGCAGCGCGCCATTGACCGCGCCAGCGGCCCCCTGATGCGCTACCGCTGCGCTGCCTGCGGCTTTGAAGCCAAGCAGCATTTTTGGCACTGCCCGGGCTGCCAGGCCTGGGACAGCTACCCCGCCCGCCGCATCGAAGAGCTCTGAACCGCATGACCCCCAGCCTTGAACAGATCAGCCAGGCCCGCGTGTTGGTGGTGGGCGACGTCATGCTCGACCGCTACTGGTACGGCCCGGTCGACCGCATCTCGCCCGAAGCACCGGTGCCGGTGGTACGGGTCACCAAGCAGGAGGAGCGGCTGGGCGGCGCCGCCAATGTGGCCTACAACGTGGTCAGCCTGGGGGCGCAAGCCTCGCTGCTGAGCGTGGTCGGCGAGGACGAGGCCAGCCATCAGCTCGAGGCCCTGGTGGCCAAGACCGGCATCACGCCGCACTTCGGCCGCGACGCGCAGCTGAGCACCACCGTCAAGCTGCGGGTCATTGGCAGGCAGCAGCAATTGCTGCGCCTGGACTTTGAGAGCAGCCCCGAAAAAGAAGTGCTGGCCTCGCAGACCGCCGCCTTCGCGCAGTTGCACGGCCAGCACCAGGCCGTGCTGTTTTCCGATTACGGCAAGGGCGGGCTGGCCCACATCGGCACCATGATCGAGCAGGCCCGCAGCAGCGGCAAAGCGGTGCTGATCGACCCCAAGGGCTCGGACTATTCACGCTACCAAAAAGCCACTGTGATCACGCCCAACCGGGCCGAGCTTGAGCAAGTCATAGGCCGCTGGGGCAGCGAGGCCGAGCTTATCCGTCAGGCGCAGGCGCTGCGCCAGCATCTGCAGTTGCAAGGTCTGTTGGTGACCCGCAGCGAAGAGGGCATGACGCTGTTCGACGAAGAGGGTCAACTGCATGTGCCAGCCCAGGCGCGCGAGGTGTTTGACGTGACCGGCGCGGGCGATACCGTGATCGCCACCCTGGCCGCCATGCTCGCTGCCGGTGCCAGCCTGCGCGAAGCGGTGCCTGTGGCCAACCGCGCTGGCGGCATTGTGGTGGGCAAGTTTGGCACCGCCACCGTCAGCTACCCCGAGCTGTTTGCAGCGCAGGAGAAACCTTTATGACCGTGGTCGTCACCGGCGCAGCCGGCTTCATAGGCAGCAACATCGTGCGCGGGCTCAATGCGCGCGGCATCAGCGAGATCATCGCGGTGGACGACCTGACCGAAGGCGATAAATTCCGTAACCTGGCCGATCTGCAAATCGCCGACTATGTGGACGCCGACGACTTTTATGAGCTCTTCGCCGAAGGCGCTTATGGGCCGGTCGAGGCTGTCTTCCATGAAGGCGCGTGCAGCGACACCATGGAGAGCAACGGCAAGTACATGATGGACAACAACTACAGCCTGTCCTGCGACTTGTTCCAGACCTGCCAGGAGCAGGGCGTGCGCCTGCTCTATGCCTCCTCGGCCGCCACCTATGGCGGCGCCAGCGAATTCCGCGAGAGCCCCGACTGCGAAAAGCCGCTCAATGTCTACGGCTACTCCAAGCTGCTGTTCGACCAACGCCTGCGCCGCGAAATCGGCGCTGATTTCTCACAGGCCAGCGCCCAGGTGGTCGGCTTTCGCTACTTCAACGTCTACGGCCCACGCGAGCAGCACAAGGGCCGCATGGCCAGCGTGGCCTTTCACCAGTACCACCAGTTCCTCAAGGAGGGCCGGGTCAAGCTGTTCGGCGCTTATGGCGGCTATACGGCCGGCGGCCAGATGCGCGACTTTGTCTTCATCGACGATGTGGTGGCGGTCAATCTCTGGTTCTTCGATCATCCGGAAAAAAGCGGCCTGTTCAACCTCGGCACCGGCCGCGCCCAGCCTTTCAACGACGTGGCCTTGAGCGTGGTGCAGACCTTGCAGCGCGGCGCGTCCGCACCGGCCAGCCTGGACGAAGCTTTGAAGGCCGGCTTGATCGAGTACATCGACTTCCCAGCCGCGCTGGTGGGCAAATACCAGTGCTACACCCAGGCCGACCTGGGCGCGCTGCGCCGCGCCGGTTGCGACCACCGTTTCGCCGACGTGGCCAGCGGCGTGACGCAGTACATGGACTGGCTACAAGCCCAGGGCTGAGGTGTTTTATGGCGGGCTTGCCACTGCTTGAGCGCAGCTGGTCGCAGCACTGTGATCAAGTGTCAGAACGCTTGATCCTCAGCACAGCCTGAGGCACATTGGTGGGCCGATCAACAGGCTCTGGGTACCGATATGCCTCTTTCTTTTTCTTGGATGGCCGCCGCCTTGTGCGCGCTGGCCTTGATGGCGCCGCTGGCGGTCATCGCCGAAGCGGTCGATGTGAACAGAGCCACCGAAGCCCAGCTAGACGGCGTACTCGGCCTGGGCCCGGCCACCACCCGCCTGATCTTGGCCGAGCGCGAAAAAGCCCTGTTCAAGAACTGGCAAGACCTGATCTCCCGCGTCAAAGGCCTGGGGCCCAAGGCTGCGGTCAAGCTCTCAGCCAACGGCTTGAACGTGGATGGCCAGCCCTATGAGCTGACACCGAAGAAGGGGCCTTGAAAGCGGGCCAGCGGCACCTGTTTTATCCCCTGCCCCTTCATCCCCTCCCCCTTTGGGGAGGGTTAGGGTGGGGGCAGCGCTGCCCTGCCTTGGCGCTGTCGCTTCATCAAGGCCCATGCCCTCACTCCTGCCCTCTCCCAAGGGGAGAGGGAGCAAGAAGGCTGCATCGCGCCGAGGCGGCGCTCCTACTCGCCGGTCAGACCTTCGGCGCACCCCACTCACACTCGACCAAACCCACCCCCACCCGGGGTCTGGATTTCAAAAACATCGCCCGGCTGCATCTGTACCTCGTCGATGTGCGCCAGCGTCTGTACCGAGCCGTCGGCGCGCAGCACCCGGTTGATGCCCACGGCACCCGGTGAGCCGCCAGCAGCGCCAAAGGCCGGGTGGATGCGGCCGTTGGAGAGGATGGCGGCGGTCATGGGCTCTAAAAACCTGACCCGGCGTATGCCGCCGTCGCCGCCCTTGTAGCGCCCAGCGCCACCCGAGCCCTGGCGCAGGGCATAACTTTCGAGCCGGACCGGGAAGCGGAACTCGAGCACTTCGGGGTCGGTCATGCGCGAGTTGGTCATGTGGGTCTGCACCACCGAGGTGCCGTCAAAACCGCCGATCAACTCGCCATGCTCATCAA
>JBILDR010000259.1:0-4539 GCA_044352515.1 Polaromonas sp. | reverse complement strand
GAGGTGGCGTCCAGCGTGGTGGTCTTGGCCTCGCCGATCAGCGCACCATAACTGTCGAACTGGCTGATACGCAGGCCCGGTGTTTTGGCCGGCTCGCCGCCTGCGCCCGGCGGACCCTCCTGAATTTCCATGCGCTGGCCGCGCTCGAGGGTCAGCAACTGGCCGCTATCCGTCGCTTCGATGCGACCGGCCCGGGCTGTGACCACGGTGCGGCTTTGGGCGTCCCGCGCGGCGATAAAAATGTCATTGCCGCTTTTTTCCTGCGAGTTGCGGTCGATGAAAAACACCCGTGAGCCGTCGGACGACTCCTGAAATTGGCCCGGCGCGATCCGGTCGAGGTCGCTGCGCTGCTGGTAGCGGTTGCGCATGTCCTGGGTTTTTTCATTGGTCCAGGGCCATAGCCACAGGGCCGACAGCGCAATGACCAGCAGGGTCGGCCAGGAAAAGCGCAGTACCGGCAGCAGGAAGCTGCCCAGGCCGCGTCCGCTGGCGAACCAGACCACCATCTCGCTGTCGCGGTACAGCCTCGACAGGGTGCTCAAAATAGCGATGAACAGCGACAGGCTCAAGATGGTGGGCAGGCGGCCCAGGGTGGCATAGGCCATGAGCAAAATCACATCCTGGGGGTCGGCCTGGCCGCGCGCCGCCAAGCCCAGGGTGCGGATCAGCACAATGGTCAAAATAATGGTGATCAGCACCACCAGCGTGGCGCCAAAGCTTCGCGCCAACTCTTTGCGCAAGGACGATTGGAATAACATGGCGCGTTGCAATAGCTCAAAGCCGGTTTGGATCCGGCCCTGATTATGGACTTTGAACTCAAGACCCTCAGCCGTCCCCGCAGTGCGTCTGAAAAAGCCGATGCCCTGATTGTGCTGGTGCCCACCGGCGTCAAACCCCAGGGCGATGCCCTGTCGGACCTGATGGCTGCCGCCATCAAGGCCAAGGATTTCGAGCCCCAGGCCGGCAAGCTTCTGCAGTCCTACCGCAGCGCAGGCCTGGGCGCGACCCGCCTGCTGCTCGCTGGCGTGGGTGGTGGCAGTGTGCGCGAGGTCAAAAAAGCGCTGGGCGCGGCCATGGCAGCGCTCAAGTCAGCCGGCGCGCAAAAACTCATCATCAGCCTGTCCTGGCTGGAGCTCGATGGCGCAGAATTGTCGGCCGCAGTACAGGCTGCGGTGGTGGCCTGCGCCGACGGCGCCTACAGCTACCGGCTCACCCGCTCCAAGCCGGCCGCGCCCGCCATTCAGAAGGTGCTGGTCGGCGTGTCGGCACAGGCATCGGCTCGACCCGGCTTTGAAACCGGTCTGGGCCTGGCCAAGGGCATAGAGTTGGCGCGGGAGTGGGGCAATCGCCCGGCCAACCATGCCACCCCCACCCAGCTCGCCGGTGCCGCCCGCGCGCTGGGTAAGTTGCGTGGTATCCAGGTCGAGGTGCTCGGCCCGCGTGAGGTTGCCCGGCTGGGTATGGGCTCTTTCATGGCGGTGGCCCGGGGGTCCGAAGAGCCGCTGCGCTTCATTGTGCTGCGCTACAACGGCGCTGGCCGAGGCCAAGCGCCGGTGGTTCTGGTGGGCAAGGGTATCACCTTCGATACCGGCGGCATCTCGATCAAGCCCGCTCCCGAGATGGACGAGATGAAGTTCGACATGTGCGGTGCCGCCAGTGTGCTGGGCACCTTCAGGGCACTGGCCGAATTGCAACCCCAGGTCAATGTGGTCGGGCTCATCCCGGCCTGCGAGAACATGCCTGATGGCCGTGCGCTCAAGCCCGGTGATGTGGTGCGCAGCATGAGCGGCCAGACCATCGAGGTGCTCAACACCGACGCCGAAGGGCGCTTGATCCTGTGCGACGCGCTGACCTATGCCGAGCGTTTCAAGCCGCAGGCGGTGGTCGACATTGCCACCCTGACCGGCGCCTGCGTGATCGCGCTGGGCGCGGTGCGCTCGGGCCTGTTCGCCAGCAACGACGAACTGGCCCAGGCTCTGAGCGCAGCCGGTGAGGCGGCGCTCGACCCCTGCTGGCGCATGCCCCTGGATGAGGACTACGCCGAAGGCCTGAAGACGAATTTTGCCGATGTGGCCAATGTGGCCGGACGCGCGGCCGGCTCGGTGACAGCGGCCAAATTCCTGCAACGCTTTGCCGGCCAATACCCGTGGGCGCATCTGGACATCGCTGGCACCGCCTGGCGCGGCGGCGCGGCCAAGGGCGCAACCGGCCGGCCGGTGGGCCTGCTGGTGCACTACCTGCTGAGCCTGGCCAAGCCCACCAAGCCGGCTGCCGTCGCGGCGGGCAGCAGAGGGCGCCGCACGCCATCTAAGACGGCGAAGGCATGAACAAGGTTGAGTTCCACTACAACGTCAGCAACAAGTTCGGTTACTTGCAGCGCCTGCTGCACAAGATCCTGGAGCGAGAGCTGACGGCGGTGGTGACCTGCCCACTGGAGGAGCTGGTAGCGCTGGATCTGCGCCTGTGGAGCGAGCCCGCCTCTTTTTTGCCGCACTGCCTGGCCAGCGCGCCTGCGCCCACTTTGGCCGCTACCCCGATCTGGCTGGCGCCCGGTTTGCCGGCAGGGGCCGGCCATCAGGTGTTGCTCAATATGGGCGCGGCGGTACCCGAAGATCTGGGCCGGGTTGAACGGCTGCTGGAACTGGTGGGCACCGACGCCGCTGATGCCCAGGCTGGCCGGCAGCGCTGGCGCCAGTACCAGACACGCGGCTTCGAGATTCAGCCCTACGACCGCAAAGGGCGCGACTGATTTGGTATTGTTAAATATTTTGATATGAGTGCATCGGCCGCAGCGGTTCCTGGTTTTTACCTGGCTCTTGCTTGAAAAAGCCCGACTTTCCGTAGGCCGATGCGGTGCGAACTCTGATTTGGGTTATCGTCTCGCCCCCGGGGCCATTGCCTCGAGCCCCTCACTTCATACACACGGAGCTTTTATGCAGATGAAACTGAAATCCGCCGCTGCTGCCGCACTGACACTGTGCGCCGGCCTGGCCACAGCACAAGATACCCAAGTGGTTCGCATTGGCCATGTGGCCCCGGTGTCCGGCCCGCAGGCGCATTACGGCAAGGACAATGAAAACGGCGTGCGCATGGCCATTGAGGACCTCAACGCCCAGAACATCGTCATTGGCGGCAAGAAGATTCGTTTTGAAATCGTCGCCGAAGACGATGCGGCCGATCCCAAGCAGGGCACCGCGGCCGCGCAAAAGCTGTGCGACTCCAAGGTGGCCGGCGTGGTCGGTCACCTCAACTCGGGCACCACCATCCCCGCATCCAAGATCTACAACGACTGCGGCATTCCCCATGTCACCGGTGCCGCCACCAACCCCAATCTGACCAAGCCCGGTTACAAGACCACCTTCCGCATCATCGCCAACGACTTGGCCTTGGGTTCGGGCCTGGCCGTGCATGCTGCCGACAAACTCAAGCTCAAGAAGGTCGCCATCATCGACGACCGCACTGCCTACGGCCAGGGCGTGGCCGAGGTGTTCAAGAAGACTGCCCTGTCCAAGGGCATGCAGGTGGTTGACGAGCAGTTCACCACCGACAAGGCCACCGACTTCATGTCCATCCTGACCGCGATCAAGGCCAAGAACCCAGACGCCATCTTCTACGGCGGCATGGACCCCCAGGCTGGCCCCATGCTGCGCCAGATGGAGCAACTGGGCCTGGGCAAGGTCAAGTACTTCGGCGGCGACGGCATCTGCACTGCCGAGATCGCCAAGCTGGCCGCCGGCGCCAAGACCCTGGGCAATGTGATCTGCGCCGAAGGCGGCGCCTCATTGGACAAGATGCCCGGTGGCAAGGCCTGGAAAGCCAAATACGACGCCAAATACCCCAACCAGTTCCAGGTCTACAGCCCCTACACCTATGACGCGACCTTCTTGCTGGTCGATGCGATGAAGCGCGCCAAGTCTTGGGATCCCAAGGTCTACACGCCCGAGCTGGCCAAGTCCAACTTCAAAGGCGTGACCTCGGTGATTGCCTTTGAGCCCAACGGCGAACTCAAGAACGCTGCCATTACCCTGTACAACTACAAGGACGGCAAGAAGACACCCCTGTGATCCGCGGCACCTTTGCCTGAGTCATAAAAGCCACCCGACGGGTGGCTTTTTTGCGCTCTGTTGGAGCCTGACCCACCCCAGGCAGAAGGCCAGGAATGTGAGCCGCGCCCTCGCGGCGATGGCGGTGGGATGTGGGAGCCGCGCCCTCGCGGCGATGGCGGTGGCGGTGAGCGCTGCTTTTGATCGAACGCCATCGCGCCGAGGGCGGCGCTCCCACATGAAAGACCAGTGACCCAATGGGGTGTAGGAGCCGGGTCCTCGCGGCGATGGGGATGGGATGTGGGAGCCGCGCCCTCGCGGCGATGGGGATGGGATGTGGGAGCCGCGCCCTCGCGGCGATGGCGGTGGCGGTGAGCGCGGCTTTTGATCGGACGCCATCGCGCCGAGGGCGGCGCTCCCACATGAACGACCAGTGACCCAATGGGGTGTAGGAGCCGGGTCCTCGTGGCGATGGGGATGGGATGTGGGAGCCGCG
>JBILDR010000077.1:0-15038 GCA_044352515.1 Polaromonas sp. | reverse complement strand
CGGTGGGGCAGGAAAGCCGCGCTTCGGTGCCGGTGCTGCCGCTGGCCGATATTGCATCGGGCATGTTTGCCGCCCTCGGCGTGGTCTCGGCCCTGTTCGCGCGCGAGCGCGGCCGCAGTGGCAGCACGGTCGATGTATCCATGCTCGACAGCCTGGTCAGCTGGATGACGCTGTTCCTGGCGCCGCGGGCCAATCAGCAGCCTATCCGCGACCTGCCACCGCTGGACCCGGGTTACGGCATCTTCCATACCGCTGACGCTCGCCAGCTCACCCTGAGCATCGCCGGTGAGGACCCGATGTGGCAGTCGCTGTGCGATCTGATCGGTCTGCCCCAGTACCGCGACTTGACCGAAAAACAACGCGAAGCCCGGGTGCTGGAGATTGATCCGCAGGTGCGCCAGGCCCTGGCCCAATGGCCTTGCGACAAGTTGCAGCAAGAGCTGGAAGCGCGCGGCATTGCCTTCGGGCCTGTGCTCGACGATGCGCAGGTTCTCAAGGAGCCGCAGATCGTGCATCGCGGCCTGGCGGTGCATGGGGTGGGGCCTGCCCAACAGACCTTTGTCAAGCAGCCCATCTTGTTTGACGGCGCCAACTTTGACATCACGCGGCCACCACCGACCCTGGGCGAGCACAACCATGAAGTGCTGAGCGCGCAGGCCGGCCAAAGACCGTCAACAGCTTCATAGGGAGACCATTCATGATTCAGGTCATCGCCATCATCCAGGCCAAGCCCGGTATGCGGTCCAAAATTCTGGACTTCCTCCACGCTAACGTGCCCAAGGTGCGGGCTGAGCCCGGCTGCGTGGAATACATGGCCACGGTCGATGCCAGCGGCGCGCCCGGCCTGCAAACCCCGATCGGGCCTGACAGCTTCATTGTTTTTGAGCGCTGGGCTGATATGCCCAGCTTTCAAGCCCACGCCGACGCGCCGCATGTGATCACCTACCGGCAAAACACCGCCGAGTTCATCGCATCGCGCACGGTGCATGTGCTGACTGCGCTTTGAGCGCGGCTCGCGTTTCAGTCATCTGGGCGACTGAAAGGGCCGTTGCGGGGGCTGCGCTATTGCAGCCTCTTGGCTAACATGAATCGATCATCGATGAGCGCCAGAGCCTGAGTGACAGGCCAAGCAGGTACAGGGGACAGCATCATGGGCATCACATTCGGCGGTATGGAGGACAGGCAGATCGTCATCACCGGCGGTGCCGGCGGCATAGGCCAAGCCTGTGCCCGGCAGTTGCTGCAAGCTGGCGCCCGGGTGCTGCTGGTCGATGTGGATGCGGCCCGGTTGGCCGCTGCCCAGCAGGCCCTGGAGGGCGGCGATCGGCTCAGCGTCCATGTGTCTCTGATCGCCAATGCTCAGCAGGCTGCGCAGAGCCTGGACGCAGCTGGTCGGCCCATCTATGCGCTCATACACATGGCCGGCTTGTTCGAGCCCGACCCGCTCGATCCCGAGGATCACAGTGCCTACGACCGCGCCATGTCCTCCAATTTGCACAACGGCTATGACCTGGCGGTGGCCTTTCAAAGCCGGCGTGACGCCTCTGTGGTCAGCCGTATCGTGTTTTGTAGCTCGGGCGCCTTTCGGCGCGGCTCACCGGGCCGGGTAGCGTATTCGGTGGCCAAGGCCGGCGTTGTGGGCCTGACCCGGGCCCTGTCGCGCCAGTTTGCGCCGCACACCCTGGTCAATGCGGTCGCCCCCAACGCGATAGCCACCCCCATGACCGAGACGGTCTTTCAGGAGCGGGGCGAGGCCATCCGATCCATCATTCCCCTGGGCCGCTTTGGTCAGGCCCATGAAACGGCCAGCGTGGTGAGCTTTTTATGCAGCGAGGGTGCGACTTACATCACTGGCCAGACCATCAACATCGACGGTGGAGCGGCCAACTCGTGACTGAACGCACATCCAAGGAAGCCCTATCGTGAGCTGGAAAATCGGCATGCCCAATCTGGGCCACACCATGGAGGAGGGCAAAGTCTCCGAGTGGCTCAAGCAGGTCGGCCAGCCCGTGTCCAAGGGCGAGGTCATTGCGGTCGTTGAATCCGACAAGGCCAGCTTTGACGTGGACTGCCCGGCCGACGGCGTGCTGCTGGCCATCCATGCGCCAGCTGGCTCTGTGGTCCTGGTGGGCGGCGTCATTGCCGAGGTGGGTGCGCCTGGCGCCCAGGCCAGCAGCGCAGCGCCTGCCGCCCAAGCCAGTGCGCCGGCATCTGCGCCAGCTGCATCGCAGGCTTTGCCTGCGCCGGCCGCACGCAGTGGCCGCGTCAAAATTTCGCCGGCAGCCCGCGCCCTGGCCGAAGAGCTCGGCGTCGATCCGCAAGACATCATCCCCGCAGGTGAGGACGGCATGATCACCCGCGACGATGTGCGCGCCCACGCCCAGGCCAAGACTGCAGCCGCAGCACCTGCAGCGCCGGTACGCAGCAAGAGCCGCATCAAGCCGCTGTCGGCCATGCGCCGTGCCATTGCCGAGGCCACCGCTCGCTCCTGGCAGACCATTCCTCATGTACCCCTGCATGGTCACGCGGATGTGTCGGCGCTGCAGGCCCGCGGGCTGAACCTGACGGCTGCTATCGCACGCGCCAGCGCGCTGGCGCTGATGCAGCACCCCAGCTTCAACGGCTGTCTGATCGAGCAGGGTTTCGAGCAGGCCGGCGATGTGAATCTGGCGGTGGCGGTCGCAACCGACTCTGGCCTGCTGACCGTGGTCATGCAGGCCGCACAAAACCAGTCGGTGAGCCAATTGCAGGCGCAACTGGCCACGCTGGCCGAGCAAGCGCGCGCTGGCACCCTGGCCGGGCAGCATATGCTGGGCGGAAGTTTCACCATCAGCTCGCTCGGCCGCTGGGGTGTGGACGCCTTTGTACCCATCATCGCAGCGCCGCAGGTGGCTATTTTGGGCGTCGGCGCTGTGCAGCGGGTGGCCCGCGAGGGCGAGGGCAGCAGTCTGCGTTTTGTCAGCGAGCTGGGCCTGACGCTTGTTTTTGATCACCGTGCCAATGATGGCGTGCAAGCCGCGCAGCTGATGGCTGCCATCGTCAACCTGCTCGAGCATCCCGAGCAACTGGAGCTCACACCATGAGTCGCATCACTTGGACGCCCGAGCAGCTGCGGGGCTTTTGGCGGGACATGCACCGCATCCGTGCTTTTGAGAGGGCGGCGATCTACCAGTCCTCGCTGGGTAAGATCTACGGCGCCCTGCACAGCTATGAGGGCCAGGAGTCTTGCGCCATCGGTGTATCCGCAGCCTTGCAGCGTGGCGACTATGTGGCTTCGACCCACCGTGGCCATGGTCACTGCATCGCCGTCGGTGCCCGCATGGACCGCATGATGGCTGAGCTCTTTGGCCGCATTGACGGCTACTGCAAAGGCAAGGGCGGCTCGCTGCACATCGCCGATGTGGGCGCCGGCATGTTGGGCGCCAATGGCATTGTCGGTGCGGGCTATGCGATTGCCGCTGGCGCAGCGCTGAGCGCCAAAGTCAGCGGCAACGGCCGGGTGTCGGTGGTGTTCTTTGGTGACGGTGCGGTGACCCGCGGAACCTTTCACGAGGTGATGAACATGGCTTCGCTGTGGAAGTTGCCCTTGGTCTTGGTCTGCGAGAACAATGGCCTGGCCCAATACGTGCCGACGGCCGAGACCATGGTCTTCGAAAATGTGTCGTCCCTGGCTCAGGGCTACAAGATGCCCGGCGTGGCGGTCGACGGCAACGACATACGCGCAGTCCATGAGGCGGCCCTGGCCGCAGTCGATCGCGCCCGTCAGGCCCAGGGCCCGACCCTGCTGGAGTTGCACACGCAGCGCTACCACGGCCACTCTTCGGGCGACCCTCAGGTCTATCGCAGCAAGGCCGAGGTCGAGGCCCTGCGACTGGCCACCGACCCTATCGTCAGGCTCGAGAACGAACTGCTGGCCGCCGGCCTGCTGGCCGATCGCGAGGCCTTGCTGGCCCAGATCGATGCCGAGGTGGCGCAGGCGGTGGCATTTGCCGAGGCCAGCGCCTACCCTGCAGATGAAGAACTTTCTACGGACGTCTACGCATGAGCAGCCATAACCTGAGGGAAATCACCTTCCGCGAGGCGGTGCGCGAGGCCCTGTGCGAGGAAATGGAGCGCCAAAAGGGCATGGTCATCATCGGTGAAGACCTGTTGCCCGGGGGCGGCTCCTTTGGCGTGCACCTGGGCATGGGCGAGCGCTTTGGCGCGCGCATGTTCGAGTCACCGATTTCCGAATCTGCCATTGTGGGTGTGGCCTTGGGTGCAGCCCTGACCGGCGGGCCGGCGGTCGCCGAAATCATGTACTCGGATTTCATGTGCGTGTGCATGGATGAGATCGTCAACCAGGCCGCCAAGATCCGCTATATGACCGGCGGCCAGGCCCGCGTGCCCTTGGTGGTGCGCTCGCCCATAGGCATGACGCGCGGCGTCGCGGCGCAGCATTCGCAGTCGCTCGAATCCTGGTTTGCGCATATCCCTGGTTTGCGGGTGGCCATGCCGAGTACGCCGGCCGACGCCAAGGGCATGCTCAAGTCGGCGCTGCGCGGCCAAGACCCGGTGGTGTTTTTCGAGCCCAAACTGCTTTATGGCACCAAGGGCATGGTCTCTGATGATCCCGATCTGCTGGTGCCCCTGGGCCAGGCCAGGCTGGCCCGCGAAGGCAGCGACCTGAGCATCATCGCCACCGGGCTGATGGTCTCGCGCGCCCTGGAGGCGGCCGAGAAACTGCAAGGGCAGGGCGTTTCGGCCGAGGTGATCGATCCGCGCACCGTCTCGCCCATAGACTGGGATACGATTTTTGCCTCGGTCGACAAGACCGGCCGAGCGATGGTCGTCAACGAGGCCACGCTGACCTGCTCGGTGGCCTCCGAGATTGCCGCCAGCATCGGCGAGTTGCGCTTTAACTCGCTCGACGGGCCGGTGCGGCGCTTGGGCTCAGCCTTCGTGCCCAAGCCCTCGACGCCAGGCCTGGAAAAGCTGTCCTATCCCTCGGTCGAACAGATCGTGGCTTTGGGCACCGAGATGATGCCGCGTCGGCGTGCAGCTTAAGGAGAAAGCCAGCGTGAATTGTTATGTTCTGGGCTTGGCCCTTTACCCAGCGGTCCAGCGGGCCGCTGGTCATAGGCTGGAAGAAATGGTCTACCACACCGCACATGCGGCTTTGGACCATGCCGGCATACACCGCCGCGAGCTCGACCACGTCACCTTGGGCGCTTGCGATGAGCTCGACGGCCGCTCCATATCGAGCATGCTCTTGGCCATGCCGGCCGGTGCTTACCTGGTCGATGAGATCAAGGTCACCGATTCGGCGGCCAGCGCGCTGTGCTTGGAAGTGGCCCGGCTCAAGTCAGAGGAATTCGATATTGGCCTGGTCGCCAGTTGGTGCAAGAGCTCCAAGACCGATGTGGAGTCCGTCATGCGCCTGCGGGGCGAGCCTTTCTACACCCGACCCTTGGGCATGAACATGACCATGAGCGATGCCATGCTGGCGCAGGCGGTGGCCGATCAGTTTGGTGTGAGCGCTGCGCAGGCCGATGAGCGGGTGGTCAAAGCCTATGCCCGGGCCAGCGCCAATCCCCGTGGCCTGGCGCAGGCGGTGCCGACGCTGGCCGAGGTGACTGCATCGCCCTATGAAGCTACGCCGCTGCGCGCCATGCACCGGGCGCCGCTGAGCGATGGCGCCGTCTGCATGGTGGTAGCCTCCCAGCGCTGGCTGGACCGCCATCCGCAGCACCGGCCGCTGGCGCGCATTGCCGGCGTCGGCTGGGCTGCCGACAGTTACCGCCTGGACCGCTCTCGCCTGCGCGATTTCAACTCTGCGCGCAAGGCCTGGGCGCAGGCGCTGCGCATGGCCGACCTGCCGGACGCCAGCAGCGTTGATGTGATGGAGCTGGAGACGCCGACGGTCTATCACGAGGCGGCCTACGAGCAGGTGCTGGGCCTGGGCGCCTCGACGCAGATCAGCCCGTCTGGCGGCGCCTTCGCGCAAAACCCGCTGTTTTGCACCGGCTTGGTGGGCGCGGCCGAAGCGGTGCTGCAGGTCGCCGGCCAGGCCGGCGCGGTACAGGTGCCGGGCGTGCGGCGTGCAGCCGCTCACTCCTGCCATGGTTACGCCCAGCAGGGCAATGTTTTCATGATTTTTGAGGGGGCTGCCCATGACTGAACAAGTTGCGGTGCTGTCCACCTGGCAGTCCGAGTTCAAGCTGCGTCATCCGAGCATGACCTACGTCGAGCAGGCGCAGGAGGCGGCAGCCGGCTGCATGGCCAAGGTGAGCATGTGTCCCGATGACATTGACGCCATCGTCTATTCGCTTGCGCCCACCGCCTTCATGGGCGTGGCCGACGCCGACCGCTGGGCCATCGACCACATCTTTGGCGCTGGCAAGCCCATGCTGCGGGTGCATACCGGCGGTGCCACTGGCGGCTCGGTGGTGCAGGCCGCCCATGCCCTGGTCCGCTCGGGCATGTACCGCACGGTGATGATCGTCGGCGCCGAGCGCATCTCGGAGACGCCCGACGCGCAGAAGGTGCTCAACCAGATCTTTGATCCCTTTTACGAGAAGGACATGCCGCTGCAGACCATCACCGCAGTGGCGCTGATGGCCAACACCTATATGCGCCGGCACGGCATCACGCAGGAAGATGTTGCGCGCCTGGTGGTACGCCAGCGGCGCAACGCCCTGCTCAACCCGCATGCGCACCTCAAAGGCAACATCACGGTCGACGATGTCATGGCCTCGCCCATGATCGCCTATCCCTTCAAGCTGTTTGATATCTGCCCGCGCTCCTCCGGCGGCGCGGCCATGATCGTCGGCAATATGGACGCCGCGCGCCAGTGGCAAACCCGGCCAGCCTTCATCACGGGCGTGGGTGCGGTGTCGGATTCCAACTGGATTGGCGACCGCATCGTGCCTTCGGCCGAGTACGACTTCATCGACTGGAAACTGATGCGGGTGGCTGGCCGGGCCGCTTTTGAGCGCGCCGGCATCACCGACCCGATCCATCAGGTCCAGGTGGCCGAGGTCTATGACGCCTTCAGCATCCAGGGCCTGACTCAGCTCGAGCAGCTTGGGTTCTGTGCATCGGGCACCGGTTTTCTGCTGGAGGGCGAAGGCGCCTGGGAGATGGACGGCGGCCAGGTCGCGGTCTGCCCCTCAGGCGGAACCCTGTGCACCAATCCGATCGCGGTGGCCGGCCTGGTGCGTGCCATCGAGGCCGCCAACCAGGTCATGGGGACCGCCGGCGGCCACCAAGTCAAGAATGTCCGCCGCTCTCTGGCCACGGCCGTTGGCGGCATTGCCCAATTTCTGACCTGCAGCGTTTTCAGCCACGAACCCTATGAGGCGCACTGATATGTCCAAGAACCTTACGCCCCAATCTGTCATCACCGAAGAGGTGACCCTGCGCTATGACTACGCCCTCGGCGAGGTCGCCGGCACCTTCATGGACGGACTTAAACAGCGCAAGATATTGGCCACCCGCTGTTCCAAGTCGGGCATGGTCTATCTGCCGCCGCGTGCTTTTTGTGAGCGCAGCTTCGAAAAATGCGACGGCTGGATTGAAGCCGGCCATGAAGGCGTGATCGAGGCATCGACCGTGGTCCTGCGTGGCTTTGAGGGTTCGCGCCCGCCGCCGATTGCGGTGGCTTTTGTGCGCCTCGATGGCGTGCACTCCGCCATTGCCAACTATGTCGAAGGGCTGGACCTGTCGGACACCGAGCGCGCCATGGACCGCTTGGCGCCGGGCACCCGGGTGCGGGTGCAGTTTGTGCCCGAGCCGCAGGGCCGGGTGACCGACTTCTATTTCGTCCTGGCGCAGTAAAACCCGGTGGCCGCCGCTTGCGACTTGACCGGGCAGCGGGCCTGGGTCACCGGCGGTACCGCCGGCGTGGGGCTGGCCATAGCCCGCACCTTGCTGGCCGCTGGCGCGCAGGTGGTGATCAGCGGTCGTGATGCCGAGCGGGGCCGTTTGGCCCTGCAGCACTTGGCCAGTGAGCGGGCCGAACTGGTGCTCGGCGATGCCAGCGATCCTGTGCAGGCGCGCGCGATGGTGGCCGAGCTGCAAAGCAGGCAGGCGCGGCTGGACATTGTGGTGGCCAGCGGTGGCGCAGCCGATGAAAAGCCCGGCCTTTTCCATGAGGTGGCCGATGAGCATTTCGAACAGGTCTACCGCCACCAGTTTCTCAACCGGGTTCATCCGGTGCGGGCCGCGCTGCCCCTGTTGCGCGAGCGCGGCGGCAGCGTGCTTTTTATTGGCACCGACGCCGGCCGCCATGCCACCGTCGGCGAAGCCCTGCACGGCGGCCTGGGCGCGGCCACCATCATGCTCACCAAAACCCTGGCCCGCGAATTTGCCCGCTGGGGCATACGGGTCAACGGTCTGGCACTGACCCTGACCGGGGGCACCGAGGCTTTTGAAGCAGCCATGGCCCGCGGCGACTGGCTTACCGATCTGTACAGCAAGGCCGTTGCCCGCTTTCCCCAGGGCAGGCCGCCGCAGGCCGACGAGGTGGCACAGACAGCGCTGTTTCTGGTGTCGCCCCAGTCCAGCCAGGTCAGCGGTCAGACGATCAGCGTCAATGGGGGCTTGTCCTTCGGCGGCTGGTGACCGGCGGGCCGCCTATGAGCGCATGAGAGAAGTGCGGCCTTGGCCACCTAAGCCCCATCGGGCCTGCTGTGACTTTGTGGCAGCGCCGCCCCGGCGCGATGCGGTTTGCACAAGGGTGGCGGCGCTGCATTGAGCCCCGTATCGCCGCGAGGGCGCGGCTCCCACACCCCTCATCCCAGCGCGGCTCCCACACCCCTCATCCCGGCGCGGCTCTCACACCCCTCATCTCGGCGCGGCTCTCACGTGGGTTGGTCATCAAGTTGCCAGCCCCGCAAGTACTCAGTCTCAGGTGGTGTACTTGATGAAGGCGCGGCCCTGGCGGCGCTGGTCGGTCCAGCGCCGGGTCTTGAACTCAAAGCGCGGTAGGCTCAGATAGGGCGCCTCGCTCACTTCCATACGGATGCTGAGCTTTTGCTGAATCTCTTGGGTCACCGCGCGCACCCGCTGGTCCTTCTGCGCTTGGCTCAGGCCCGCGCCCGGGCGAAATTCCACCTGCACTTGCACCGTCTCACGGCCCTGCGGATCAATGAAGACCAGACCGGCATACTCCTCGATGGCTTCGTCGGCAAACACCAATTTGTCGACCGCATCGGGCCAGAGGTTCTGACCGCGGATCTTCATCATGTCGTCGTAACGCGCCACCGTGCCGGCCTCAATGCTCATCATCGGCCGGCCGCAGCTGCAGACGCTGGCCATGCGCTTGACCCGGTCGCCGGTGCGAAAGCGAAAAATCGGAAACGCCTCGCGAAACAGGCTGGTGGCCACAAACTCGCCTTCCTCGCCCGGCTCGACCGGCTCGTTGGTGCCGGGGCGCAGGATTTCGCAAACCATGCGGTGTTCCATCGCATGCAAATGCCCGCGCTGTCCGTTTTGCAGGATGCCGGTTTCGCAGGAAAAGCACAGGTTCAGGCCGCCCTGCATCAAGCCGTACCATTCGGAGATATTCACTCCCCAAAACGCCATCGAGCGTTCGGCCCAGTCCACGGTGTAGCTCTCGCCGGCAATGAAGATGGTCTTGAGCTGGGGCAGCACCTGGCGCGGCTGCAGCCCGCGCTCCTCGAAGATGGCCTGCATGCGGGTCAGGTAGGCTGGCGAAATGATGAAGGCATGCGGCTGGTACTGCAGCAGGTAGTCGGCCTTTTTCTCGGTGGAGTAAGGCCCCATCTGGTGAAAACGCGATGCCATGCGTTCGGCCATCGGAAAGCTCGACAGCCCGCCCGTCTGCATGCCCACCGCAAAGGTGTAGCAGACGGCGTCGCCCAGCTGCAGACCGGCCCAGTGGGCCTGGTACATCCAGGTCGAGCCCATGGCCTCGACATCGAGCCGGGTCAGCGGATGCACCTCCTGGCCCAGGCCGGTGGTGCCTGAGGTCATGTGGACCGAGACCACCTGCGAGCCCGGCTGCGCCACCCGCTCGCTCATCATCTGCTCTTGCGCCACCAGCAGGTCCTGTTTGGACTGGAAGGGGATGATCTCTCTGAACTCGGCCATGGATGACAGTGTGGCTGCCTCCTTGGGCCAGGCTTTGCGGTAAAACGGGATGCGCTCATACGCCCTGCGCACCTGCGCCACCAGACGGCGTTCCTGCAGGGCGAGCAGCTCGGCTCGACTGAGCTCCTCGATCTGCGGATTGACCATGCGGCGGGGCGTGAGGGTCATGGCGGTGTTCCTGCTGAGGCGGATAAGGGGAGGGGGCTCAGGCGGCGTCGCGTCGCTGAATGGGTAGCAGGGAGAACACCTCGGCCCGGTCGGTTTCGATCTCGTAGAGCAAATCGGCCAGGATGACGGCGATCCTCTCGCCGGTAACCCTGACCATGATGTGATCGTCCTGGGCCAGCTGGCGAGCTTGCTCGAGCATGCTGTGCAGATGCTGCAGGTCGGGTGTCTTGCTCATGCTTCTGTCCTGTCCTGAAGGTGGGTTGACGGATGCGCCGCTGCACGGGGCGTTTCGCTATCGGACTCTTGAGACCTTGCGGATGAATCTACACCAAAGGCTAGGCTGATCTTGATTCTGTGCGTCGCCTGGGCGATAGATTCAAGACCGATGTGCCCGCACAATGAATCCTTGTTGGTGAAAAATGTTTCGAAATATCGAAAAACAGATGAAGCCTTTCGCCAAGGCGACTCAGCGGGACTTTCCCGGATCCGCCCTAGGTGAAATCACCAATGTCAGGGCCTTGGATCCCACCTAGTCTGACTATGCTGCGCCGCAGACTGCAGTCGCCCGAAGTGGCGGCACGCTTCGGTGGGTCTGGAAGTTAACCAATTCAACGCATGAGGGACACACACATGAAACGTCGTTCGATACTCAAAATGGCTCCTGGTTTGGCAGTGCTGGGCGCTCCGTCCGTCTGGTCGCAGGCTTCTGGTGAGATCCTGCTGGGTCTGCATGGCCCCATGACCGGTCCGGCCAGCTGGGTCGGCCTGGGTGCGCGTGACGGTACCTTGCTGGCCATTGAAGAAATCAATGCCGAAGGCGGTATCAATGGCCGCAAGATCCGCTTGATCTCGTACGACGACGGCGGCAAGCCTTCCGAGTCGGAGGCAGTCACCAAGAAGATGATTGAGGGCGATAAGGTATTTGCCATCATGGGCGGCGGCGTTAGCTCCACCGCCATTCCGGCAGCCGAGACGGCGCACAAGGCCAAGGTGCCCTACATGAACGCGCCGGCAGCCAGCCCCAAGATTTTGGACATCAAGAGCCGCTGGGTGTTCACCGGCGCCACCATTGATGTGCGCGACATCAGCGAAAACGAGTCGGCCTTTGTCGGCGACTTCCTCAAGGCCAAGCGGGTGGCAGGTATCAACTCGGTCGACGAGTTTTCTCAGTCGCTGTCGGATACGGTCTTCAGGCAGCTCAAGGAGCGTTACAACATTGAAGCGCTGGCTCGCCAGAAGTTCAATCCCGGCGATACCGACTTCAGCTCGCAGTTGCTGGAGATCCGCAAGGCCAATCCTGATCTGATCATCCTCAACGCGCTGTATGTGGAAGCCGGCCGCATCGTCAAGCAAGCCCGCGAGCTTGGCATCCGCGTGCCCTTCAAGGGCGACACCTCGACCATGAACAAAGGTTTTCTCACCATCGCCGGCCCAGCCGCTGAGGGTTGCTACCACGGCTTTGCCAACCCCTATTTCAATGGGGACCCGGCCAGGGATATGCAAGAGTTCGAGGCGCGCTACAAGAAGATGTATCCGCGCTACCCTGCAGACCGCCCCAACTACGTGGATACCTACAACTACGGCACCATGTACGCGCTGGCTGAAGGCCTCAAGCGCATGGGCCCGAACCTGGACCGCCGCAAGCTCGCCGAGTCACTCGAGACCCTGGTCAACTTCAAAGCCACCGACTACTCGGCCAAGGCGGTCAATGTGATCCAGACGCTGAGCTTTAACCAGACCCGCGCTGGCAACCGCCGCATGACCCAGTTCAAAGTGACCGGTGGACAGTTCCGGCCGGTGACCGAGTTCAAGGGCGTCAACTCGCAAGCGCCGATTCCGCCGCTGTCAGCGCTGACTTGGTAAGACTCGGCTTGATTCAGCGCATTTGGGTTTGACATCATGGATTTACTGCCACAGCTGATCGTCAGCGGTATCGCCGCTGGCTGCCTGTATGCCCTGGTGGCGATCGGGCTGGTCCTCATCTACAAAGCCACGGACATCGTGAACTTTGCGCAGGGCGAGTCGGTCACCGTGGGGGCCTACATGGGCTGGCTGATGGTGACTGAACTCCACATGCCTTACCTGCCGGCCATGGTGATGGTTTTGATCGGCTCGGCCCTGGTGGGCATGCTGGTCGAACGCATCGCCTACCGGCCGCTGATCAAGTCGCCGCCGTTTACCGTGATTCTGGCGACACTCGCTATTGGCTTGCTGATCACCAACGTTATCCGCCTGATTTTTCAGGATACGCCGCGCAATATTCCAGGTGTGCTCAGTACCGAGCCGCTGGAGTTTGGCGGTGTGCTGATCACGCCTGAGCGTCTGGGCATCATGGTCACGGTGGTGATTGTGGTGGCCATGCTGATGCTGTTTTTTCGATACAGCAAGTTGGGCAAAGCCATGCGGGCAACCGCGCAAAGCCAAGAAGCGGCCTCGCTCATGGGCATCAGCGTGCCGGGCATCTTCTCCAAGACCTGGGCTCTGGGCTCGGCCCTGGGGGGCATCGCCGGCATGTTGATCGCACCCTTGGTGGGCATCAACACTGAACTGGGTGGTGTGTTGATTCCCGGCTTTGTGGCCGCCATCGTCGGGGGCTTTACCAGCATTCCGGGGGCCATCGTCGGTGGCCTGATGGTGGGCGTGCTGGAGAACCTGGGTGGCGTCTATGTGTCGTCGAGCTTCAAGCGGGTGACCTCCTTCATCATTTTGATTGCCGTGCTGATGATCCGCCCGGCCGGTTTGTTCGGCAAGCCGCCCCGAAAAATGGTCTGAGAACTGGCCACCTCCGATTCATGAACATCCTTCAATCTCCGGCTTCGCGCCTTATCGCTATCGTCGGCCTGTTGCTGGCCTTGGCCGCCTCTCCTTGGGTGCTGGGTTCTTATGCCTTGCACATCATGTCCATGGTCGGCATCGCGGTGATCCTGGCCTTGGGCCTGAATCTGCTGATGGGCTATGCCGGCCAGGTGTCGCTGGCCAATGCGGCGTTTTTCGGCATCGGTGCCTATATGGTGGCGATCCTGGGTAACCGCTATGGCGTGCCCTACTGGGTGGCCTTGCCACTGGCTGCTTTTGCCACGGCCGCTGTGGGCTTTGTGGTGGGTCTGCCCGCACTGCGGGTGAGCAGCCACTACCTGGCCCTGGCTACCTTGGCTTTTGTCTGGACGGTGCAGGTGGTGCTGATCGACTGGTCCTCCATGACCGGTGGCTCGCCAGGCTTTAACACCACCCGGGAGGGCCTGAAGATAGGCTACCTGGACGACCACATGTATTTTGTGGTGATCCTGCTGGTCACCGCGCTGATGATCTGGATCGCCCACAACCTGATCGCATCCAAGGTGGGGCGCGCCTTCATGGCCATCCGCGACAACGAAAACGCCGCCGAGATCATGGGCGTGAACCTGGCCAACTACAAAACGCTGGCCTTTGCCATCAACGCCTTTTTCTGCGCGGTAGCTGGCGGCCTGCACACCGGTCTGGTCACCTTTATCGACCCCTATGAGTTTGGTCTGTGGCCCTCGATCTGGCACCTGCTCTACATCGTGGTGGGCGGCCTGGGTTCCATTTTGGGCTCCATCCTCGGCCCGGTGGTTCTCGTGGCGCTGCCTGAACTGCTGCGCGCCTTTGCTGAATACCGTCAGCTGTTTTTTGCCTTGGTGCTGCTGCTGACCCTGATCTTCATGCCCCAGGGTATCGCTGGCGCTGTGCGCGGCTACTTGCTGCGCCGCTTTGCGGCTCCGCCCGCACCTGCGGTTGCGGCCGGCGCCGTCAAGAAGATCGAGTTGCAGTCGCGCCACGCCCAGGCTTCATCGCAGGAGGTGCTGCTGGAGGTCAAGGACCTGACCCTGTCCTTCGGCGGTCTCAAGGCTCTGAACAGCGCCCACCTGAGCATGAAGGGCGGTGAAATTCGCGCCCTGATCGGGCCCAATGGCGCCGGCAAGACCACCTTCATCAATTCACTGACCCGGGTCTACACGCCCGATACCGGCGCCATCGTCTTTCGCGGCAAGCCTTTGCTGGAGATGAGCTCGCACGATCTGGCCCAACTGGGCATGGTGCGCACCTTCCAGAGCGTTCGCCTGTTCAGCAAGATGTCGGTCATTGAAAACGTCATGGTCGGCATGCACAGCCAGTTGGGTCAGGGCGTGTTTGCCTCGGCCCTGAAGCTGCCCTCGGCGCGGCGCGAGAACGCCGACGCCCGCGCCCGCGCGCTGT
This sequence comes from Polaromonas sp., assembly GCA_044352515.1. Classification (GTDB taxonomy): domain Bacteria; phylum Pseudomonadota; class Gammaproteobacteria; order Burkholderiales; family Burkholderiaceae_C; genus Polaromonas. Next base: position 560 of record JBILDR010000077.1, on the reverse strand, counting down.
CCCTGCTGCAGTCCATGGACCTGGCCCATCTGGCCGATCGGCCGGCCGGCTCGCTCTCATTCGGCCAGCAGCGGCACCTGGAGATGGCTCGGGCCCTGGCCGCCGACCCCATGCTGCTGCTGCTTGATGAGCCCGCTTCTGGGCTGAGCAAGGGCGAGGTCACCCACCTGCTCGAAATCATGCGCACCATACGCTCGCAACTGGGTGTGGCCATTTTGGTGATTGAACACAATATGAACTTCGTGATGGACATTGCCGACTACATCACCGTCCTGGACCACGGCGAGGTGATTGCCAGCGGCACACCCCAGCAGGTGCAGCAGGATCCGAAAGTCATTGAAGCCTATCTGGGCAAGGCGGCCTGAGATGCTCAAACTCGATCAGGTTGAAGCCGGCTATGGCAGCATCGAGGTGCTCAAGGGCGTGAGCCTTCAGGTGCCCGAGCGCAGCATCGTTACCCTGCTCGGCGCCAACGGTGCCGGCAAAACCACCACCGTTCGCACCATCACTGGCCTGACGTCCTCCAGCGGCGGGGCGATTGAGTTTTGTGGCAAGCGCAT